>DNKR01000001.1 GCA_003497135.1 Candidatus Uhrbacteria bacterium
AGCACCGCCTTTGGCGGTGTGTGGCGGGGTCGAAATGACGAAAGGGTTCGAAATGACGAGGGGTTCGTTTTGTGGCAAATCGCGCCTTATTATGCTATACTCGTACTGTTATGCTAAAAGCAAACGAAATGAATAATTGCTCTGAAATTATAGGCAACAGAGCGGTTTTGGAGTTTTTGGAACGCAGTATTGAGTCCGATCATATTGCGCACGCTTATTTGTTTGCAGGGCCTCACAATGTTGGCAAAACAACGGTTGCGCATTGGTTTATAGACAAGTTGCTTGGTTTGGAGGGTAAACACGATCTTTTGACCCATCCTGATGTTTATGTTGTAAAAAGGCAGATTGACGAAAAAACCGGAAAGATCGCGTCTACAATTCCAGTTGAAAGCATACGCAAATTAAACGAACGGCTTGGAATGAGTTCTTTTTTTGGCAATAAAAAAGTCGCATTTATAGAAGACGCTGATTTTCTTTCAGGCGCATCTGCAAATGCTTTTTTAAAGACCCTTGAAGAGCCAAAAGGCGATGCGCTGATTATTCTTCGCGCATCAAATATTGAGGCGCTTCCAAAAACAATTGTTTCGCGAACGCAGGTTGTGCGCTTTTCGCGAGTCCCAAAAGCGGAAATTGAACAATCGCTTAATGCTCGCGGAGCAGATGAACAAAAAGCAAAAGAACTCGCAGGGGCGGCTGATGGCGCTCCGGGAATCGCGCTTGCGCTTTTGGCAGACAGCGAAGCGCTTGATTTATACAAAAGGCCGATACAAGAATATTTGGAAATAATGGAACTGCCGCTTTCTGAACGAATGATCAAGGCCGCGTCAATCGCTCCAAACGAAAAAGATTCAAACGCGCGTACGCAATCAGCGCTTGAACTTATCACCCGTATAGAAAGCGCTTTGCACGACATGCTTCTTTTGTCGCACGGCAATGGCGAGAGCTTGCGATTCCCGGCTTTTGTTTCTAAGTATAAGCGCGTACTTTCGCATGTGAATCCAAAAACATTGCAACAACTGCTTTCGCGCGTGCAAGTCGCAAGAGATGGCGCAAGCGCGCATGTTTCCGCCCAATTCGCAATTGAACAATTAGTAATTTTTTAATTCAAAATATATGAACAAAACAAAATCATTCGCATTGCTTCTTGTTTCATCACTGGTTCTTTTTGGACAGGGCTGTTTGGGAGGGGGCGCTCCGACTGACGACGGCGGAATGTGGCTTAGTACAGATTCAGCAACAACATGGTTGCAAATTAACAAAGTGCCGACCGCAAAAGGTGTTGTCAACTTGAATCAGATGAATATTTATTCTTTGACGCAAGATCCTCAAGACGATGAAGCGGTTTACGCCGGAACAAGCAGCGGATACTTGTACTCATACGACGGCGGAATCAGCTGGGACCCTGCAAAAGACAAGCGCTTGCAGGGAGTTGTAACGGATATCGCGGTGCACCCAAAAGAAAAATGCACTGTTTATGTTGCTTCCGGCAAGTCGCTTTTAAAAACGCAGGACTGCTCGCGCACATTCGAGGAAATGTATGTCGGCGATGTTGAGGTTTTGCAATTGGAGATTGATCATTATAATCCGGAAATCGTCTGGCTCGGAACTGCTGTCGGCGAAATTTTACGAAGCGACAACAATGGAACGAATTGGACAACGATTGAACGGCTTGGATCAAAAATCGTTTCAATGGTTGTGGATCCGTCGGACAGCCGCGTTATTTATGTCAGCACTGACACAAAAGGAATTTATCGCACAACAGACAAGGGCTTTCATTGGGAGGATATTGACGAGCCGTCAAAAGAACTTCTTAAAGGCGCTGATCATATTGTAGGCGTTGCGCAAGACAAAAAAGGCGAGAATTTTTATATGGCAGTGCGCGATAATTTGTATCATTCAACAGACAAGGGAAATACTTGGAGCAAGCTCACTCTTGTAACAACAGAGCGCAAAACGCGCATTTATTCGCTGGCTGTTGATCCGAATGACGGGCGAAAAGTTTATTACGGTTCAGCAACAACATTCTACGCGTCAGACAATATCGGCAATACTTGGCGCACTGTTGATCTTCCGTCAATACGCGCTGCAACTGCTTTAATGATTGACGCAGGCAATGGAAACAATTACTATCTTGGAGTTACAAAATTAGAACAATAAACATAATATGTCAGATTTTATCAGAACAAAGCAGGACGCGTTTGAACAGGCGATTGAGCATTACCGCTTGGATATTCAAACATTGCGCACCGGCAGGGCAACGCCAGTGCTTGTTGAGCATATTCAAGTTGAGGCGTATGGAACTTTTCAGCCAATGCTGTCAGTTGCTTCCATTAATGTTCCTGATCCGCAAACGCTTGTGATTGAGCCATGGGACAGAAGCATACTAAAAAATATAGAAACAGCAATCCAAAAAAGCGGACTTGGAATTAATCCCGTTATCCAGCAAAATATCGTTCGGCTTTCAATGCCGCAAATGACAGAAGAGAATCGCAAAAATCTTGCGCGTCAGCTTGGCGAAAAATCAGAAGCTGCGAAAGTCGCTGTTAGAAAAATTCGCGAAGAGATTCGCCAGGAAATAGTGCAAAGAGAAAAAGACAAAGAAATCAGTGAAGACGAAAAATTCGCCCAGCAGGAGGAGCTTGATAAAACAACAAAAGAATATACAGGGAAAATTGAACAGATGGACAAAGACAAAGAAGCAGAGATAATGAAAATTTAAGAAATTCAATATGTCTGATGACTTGATGAACAAAATTGTTTCACTCTGCAAAAGGCGCGGGTTTATTTTTCCCGGTTCGGATATTTATGGCGGTCTGGCCAATTCTTGGGACTACGGCCCAATTGGCGTTGAATTAAAAAATAATATCAAGCAAGAGTGGTGGAAAATGTTCGTGAGTTCGCGCCTGGACATGGTTGGGATAGATGCTGCGCTGATTATGAATCCAAAAGTCTGGGAAGCGTCAGGGCACTTGGCGACTTTTACTGATCCTCTGGTTGAATGCAAAGAATGCCATGAGCGTTTTCGCTCTGATCAGATTGATCTTTCAAAGCCGTGCCAAAAATGCGGAAATAAAAATACTTTTACTGAACCGTCGCAATTCAATTTGATGTTCAAAACTTTTATCGGGCCGAAAGAAGACAATGCATCAATTGTTTATTTGCGTCCGGAAACGGCGCAAGCAATGTTCGTTGATTTTTTGGAAATCGCAAACACCAGCCGAAAGCGGATTCCATTCGGCGTTGCGCAAATAGGAAAAGCTTTTCGCAATGAAATTACGCCGGGCAATTTTATTTTCCGCACCCGCGAATTCGAACAAATGGAAGTTGAATATTTTGTGCATCCTTCAGAATGGGAAAAGTGGTTTGAACATTGGCTTTTGCAGATGCATAAGTGGATTGAATTCTGCGGAATAGACAAGTCGCGCGTGCACGATCACGAAATTCCATCAGATGAGCGCGCCCACTATTCAAAGCGAACTGTTGATATTGAATTTGATTATCCGTTCGGTCTAAAAGAATTATACGGCCTTGCGTACCGCACTGATTTTGATCTTTCCAGCCACGCAAAAAGTTCAGGCAAAGAAATGCTTTACACTGACCCTGAAACAAACGAAAAATACACGCCGCATGTAATTGAACCATCGCTTGGCGTGGACAGAACCGTTCTTGCGGTGCTTCTTTCCGCGTATACAGAAGAAGACGCGCCAACAGGAGAAGGTGAAACAGAAACGCGTATAGTGCTCAAAATTCCGTCAAAGCTTGCGCCGATAAAAGTCGCTGTGCTTCCGCTTTCTAAAAAAGAAGAGCTTTCTTCTGTTTCTTTTAAACTTGCAGAGCGGCTGGCAAAAATCTGGCGAGTAGAATACGACGAAACGCAATCAATCGGCAGGAGATATCGCAGACAAGATGAAATCGGTACGCCGTTTTGCGTTACTGTTGATTTTGATTCTTTGGAAGATAAAAAAGTAACAGTGCGCGACCGAGATACAATGAAACAAGATCGCGTTGCTATTGACGAATTAGAGTCGTACTTGTCAGAGCGTCTTTCATAATTATGTTAAAAAAAACAGTTCTAAAAAATGGAATGCGGATGTTTGAAATACCGGTTAGCGGCACAGAGGCCGCAACGCTTTTTGTTATGTGCAAAATCGGTTCGCGCAATGAATCGGCGCATCTTGCCGGCGCATCGCATTTTATTGAGCACTTGATGTTCAAAGGTACAAGGCGCAGGCCGAATACGCTCAAAATTTCGCAAGAACTTGATTCTGTTGGCGCAGAATACAACGCGTTTACCGGAAAAGATCTTACAGGGTACTACATTAAAATAGAAGCAGAGCACATGCCAATGGCTTCTGATCTTTTGCATGACATGCTTTTTTCGTCGCGTTTTGATTCAAAAGAAATGAACAGGGAAAAGAAAGTTATTCTGGAAGAAATTAACATGTATCATGATAATCCAATGTTTTATGTGGAAGAGCTGATGGAAAGCGCGTTGTTTGGCAACCATCCGCTAGGCCGTGAAATCGCGGGTTCGCACGAGAGCATGCTTGCAATGAAACGCGAAGATGTTATCAAATACCGCAACAGCGCGTATGTGCCTGAAAATATGATTGTTGCTATTGCCGGCAATGTTGATCCTAAATCAAGCGCGTTAGTTAAACGAATGTTCGGCTCGGTTCCAAAATCAAAAAAAGAAACAAAGATTGAATGCGAGTCGCAAAGCATAGTTCACGCGCTTCCAAGCGCGAAAATTCAAAAAAAGAAAAGCGCGCAATCGCAAATTTCTATCGGGTTTCCAACCGTAGGATACATGGACAAAACAGAACCGGCTATAAAAATTCTGTCCCTGATCCTCGGCGGCTCAATGAGTTCGCGGTTGTTTGTGGAAGTTCGCGAGCGCAAAGGCCTTGCTTATAGTATTGGCACCAGCGTTAACATGTACGAGGGAACCGGCGCGTTTGTAGTTCAGGCCGGGCTGGACAGGTCGCGTATAGAGCTTGCATGCAAGATAATCAGAGCTGAACTTGAAAAAGTCAAAAAGCGCGGAGTGTCTGCAAAAGAACTCCGCATGGCGAAGGACTGCATCAAAGGCCGAATGGCTTTGCAAATGGAGGACTCGCACGCTGTTGCTGAATTTTATTTGCGTCAGGCCTTGTTTTTGCCCAGCATTCAGACGCCGCGCGATCGCTTGCATGATTTTTTTGCTGTTACGCAAAAGCAGATTCAAAAAGCAGCGAATGATATTTTTGATATCAGAAGAATCGCTGTTGGTGCGATCGGTCCTTTTAACAGCACTGATCAGGTATTGAAATTGTTTGCTAAATGAGTTAGAATTCAGCGGATTGTTTTTTCCGTCATCTCGAACCCCTCTTCAGCTTTGGGGGTGAGAGATCTCAACTGCCAAGCAATAAAAAACTTGCAGATGAGATTTCTCACCCCAAGATACAGTGGTGGGGGTTCGAAATGACAGGCATGGCAAAATTTTTGATTCGTAGAAAATTGATTTTATGAACAAAATAGTCATAGGAAACTGGAAAATGAATCTCACTGTGCGCGAGAGTGTGGCGCTTGCGAGAGCGTGCGTGCGCGCAATGCGAGGCAAGCTTGTCGTGCCTGATGTTATTATCTGTCCAAGTTTTACAGCGCTTGCAGATGTGTCAAAAATATTGCGAAACAGCAGAATATATCTTGGCGCGCAAAACATGCACAGCGAGCCGTCCGGCGCGTTTACAGGCGAAGTATCCGGCCATCAGCTTGCTGATTTATCAGTTAAATACGCGATAATCGGACACTCGGAAAGGCGCGCGCTTGGCGAAACCGATGAATTAATATCCGAAAAAGTAAAATCTGCTTTTAATCAGAACATTATGCCGATTTTGTGCGTTGGAGAAGAAAAAATCAACAAAGCAAAAGCAGAACAGTCAGTATTAGCACAGTTACAGTCGGCTTTGAGCAAGACTCGCGAACGAAAGGGGACTAAGATCATAATAGCGTACGAACCTGCATGGGCTATAGGCACTGGAAATTCCGCTAGAGTTGAAGATGTAGCGGCAATGCACAAAGTTTTGCGCGATGAGGCGCAACAAAAAGGTTTTAAGGCATCTGTTATTTATGGAGGGAGCGTTGACTCTGAAAACACGCACGAGTATTTGCGCGAGCAGGAAATTGACGGGCTTCTTGTTGGCGGAGCGAGTTTAAGCGCGAGCCAATTTGAAGTAATTCTGAAAATAGCGGAAGAAGTTATAGCCGCTCAAACTAATAACATCTAATTATGCTTTATATTATTTCTGCAATTGCCGGACTGCTTGCCTTGTTTGTAATAATTTTTTTGATTGTAAAAAAAGTTCCGCATTTAAGAATATTGGATATAGAGAGCTTAAAGGCGTCGCGTGAAAAGAGAATAAAGCAAAATATTCTTATGAATCGGCTTGAAAGATTGGGCGGTGAAAAAGTAAAAAAAATCGTCAAATTTATTAAACCGGCAGGATCAATTTTAAGCGCTGGAAAATCCAGAATAAAAGAAAAAGTTAAAAATCTTGAAAATCAATATCAAAAGATCGCAAAAGAGCTCGGGTCTGCTTCCGCCAATCACGCTGTTGATGTTGATGCGATAAAGCGTTTGCTGGAAGAAGCCGCCTCGCTTGCTTCAGAAGGGAACCATCTTGAAGCGGAAAAAAGATACATAGAGGTTATAAGCCACAGTCCTAAAAACACAGCCGCATACGAAGATCTTGGAAATTTATATCTTGACATGAAACAATACGAACAAGCAAAAGAATCGCTTTCGTACGCTCTTAAAATAAAGCCGAATGATGCAAGCGTGCTTGCCAGCTTGGGCGAGGTTTCATTGAGGATAGGGAACGCGAACGATGCAAAGGCGTATTTTGAACGCGCGACAAGCGTTCGTCCAAATAATCCGAAATATCTGGATTTTTACATACAAGCTTGCATAGATTCAGCAAGTCCGGAAGAAGCGCGGCACGGGCTTGAAAGATTGCGAGAGGTTAACCCTGAAAATCAGAAGTTGGATCAGTTTGAAGAAGCAATCAAAAAGCTTGAACAGCAGAGTATTGCCAACAAATAATTTATTTTGTATACTATTCGCGCCGGACATGTTTGCTGGTGGCGCCGTTGTAGCTCAGTGGTAGAGCAACGCCATGGTAAGGCGTAGGTCACCAGTTCAATCCTGGTCAACGGCTTAGTCAAGTACAAACCAGTTTCCGCCAAAGGCGGACCACGCCGTTGGCGTGGCAATCCTGGTCAACGGCTTATGGGCAGGTACCGAAGTGGCCAAACGGGGCAGACTGTAAATCTGCTGGCATACGCCTTCCTAGGTTCGAATCCTAGCCTGCCCAAATAGTTAGAATAAATGAGCAGTTGCAGCAGACTGCCCCGCCATCTTAATGTGCGGCGGGGTCCCGCCAAAGGCGGGATAAATCTGTTGGCCTTGCGCCTTCGATGGTTCGAATCCATCCCGGCCCAAATAGTAGATCGCCGAAGTAGCTCAGCGGTAGAGCA
>DNKR01000002.1:0-359 GCA_003497135.1 Candidatus Uhrbacteria bacterium
CCGCGCGGCCCGCGAAGGGCCTGACAAGAGAAGAGGTTACAGAGAATCGCCAGAAGGGCGAGGAGGAACAGGTTGTTGGTCTTCATCTTCGATCCTTTCCCTGGCCAAGGGAAGTTGAATGCCGGCTTACGCCAGCGGTACCTCCCATAGCCAGTGGGAGGGGTATTGTGATCTGTTGAGCAATCGCACTTACGACTGCCCATTCTCTTGAAATTGTATCTTGTAAGGAACATGCCTGATCTCATGCCTTAAAATAGGCATAAAAGAGAAAGGTCAAGCATAAACCTTCCAAAAATCTTATTTCAATGAACTTGGGATTATAGCAAAAAAACCGCCTTTTGTCAATCCCTCCCTTCGCG
>DNKR01000002.1:441-574 GCA_003497135.1 Candidatus Uhrbacteria bacterium
CCCTTCGCGAAGGGAGGGATCAATAGGGCGATGGTTGTGCTAAAACAAAACAAGCCAAAAATGGCTTGGTTTAGAGAAGTTCCGTCATTTCCGTCATTTCGACCCATTGCGGGGTAGGGACGCACAGCCGTGC
>DNKR01000002.1:681-7078 GCA_003497135.1 Candidatus Uhrbacteria bacterium
AAGAGGGGTTCGAGATGACGGAAGAAACTAAATTCCTTACTTGCTCTCAAACTTCCCTAGCCCTTGTTCCAATTTGCTTGTATCTGTCACAACCGGCTTGTCGTCTGTTATTTCGTATTTCACGCCAAGCATGCTCATGGCTCGCGCGAATGAACTGTGAAATTCTTTGTCTGGAATCCATCCGCCTTTTGATGCGCGCCACCTGCCGTAAAAATCATAAATCGCTGTTGCTTCTTTTTGGAATTCGTCTTTTGTAAAATCGCGTTTATTTTTTAGCAGATCCTCAATGGATGCTTTTCTGACATTTTCGTCCATGTGAAAATCTCCGTATTGATTAACAAGCCGCACTTCTGAAAGCATTTTTACAACAGCTCTGCGCGGGTTTGACACTAAGCCGGCGCTGTTTAAATACTTAACGCGCGACACATCGTTTCCGCGGGCATGCTTAATGAACCAACCGATTTCAAGATCCTCTCCAATGATTGCATCCGAGTTATATCCGCCGACAGCGGCATACGCGCCAGAGCTGTACGCTGAGTTGCGGCCGACAAGATCAGGCGACTTCATGTATTTAAAACGAAACGCTGTGTCAAAGTAATGCCATAGCCGTTGCGCGGCATGAAACAATGGAAACTGCTTGTACGCTTCAACAGGATAATCCCATTTGCCGCCGACAGCATCAAGGCGAGGATTATTACGGAACGCTTTTGCAAGCTCTGTTGCGTAGTTGCGGCGAATTTTTACAAGGTCAGCGTCATTGCTTGCAATAACAATCGGCTTTTTCTTTTTTGCTTTTTGCTTTCGCAACAACACAGAATCAACAAGCTCTTTGCGCACTCTGCCAATTGGCGGTTTTTCGTTGTAAATTTTGTGCATGTAGACAATGTTCATTGTCGGGAACTCTTGGCGCATTCTTTCTACCACTCCCCTGATATTCCCTTGCGGAACATTTTTCGCGTGATTGTCCAAAATCACAATCTCAAATGTTTCATGAGAGTCCATTGTCGCGTACTGGCGCAATGTTTGTTCTATATCGCGCTCTTGCGTAAAAGCAGGAACAGTTATGGAAACCTTAATGGATTTTTTCATTTCAGGCGCGTCTTTGATCATTTGTTCAAGTTCATTTGCGTATTCAGGACCGTTATCTTTTAAATATTCTTTGACTATCTCGCTGTCATCAGTAGAAAAATCAAGATCTTTGTTTTCTTTAATACTTGGAGAAAGCCGTACATCATAAAAATTGCGAGGCAATAATCCAAACTCGCTGTTGTCTCCGCCATAATACATAATGTCTCCTCTGGCGCTCAAATCAGGAAACATTCCGCGTTCAAGCGGCCTGCGCCCAAAGACAGGCATAATCATAAACGGATCAAGATGATATTCGCTAGGGGTTCCGATGTATGTGCTAAACCCGCTTGTTTCAGGAGCTATCGTACCGGTTATTTTGTCAGTACCCTCGCCTACAGCAGTCGCGAGCATGCGCACATGCTGAATACCGTCTTCGGATTGCGTAAGCTGTACAGCTTCCGCGTATTTGCCAAGAAACACTGCTTTGCCGTTTTCGCCTACTGAAAAAAACTTTGCTGCCGGATGATCCTGCGGAATTATCGCATTACCGTTTGCGTCAAGATCAATCATGAACGCTGTATTTTGCGTCTCTACGCTTGCGGAAATCATGAGCTTTAACTTGCCATCCGCAAGCAATTGCTGGGCGTCTGCGGAATTCATGCCCTGAAACGAACCGTCCTTTGCCATTTCACCGGCATTCATTACAAAATTGCCTGACTCGTCAATGCCATCTCCGCCAGCTCCCCACAAAAGTTTTAACTCGTTCAAATCAGCGCCTAATAATTTTCCTGTTTCAGGATCAACATACATTGCAGTATTGTTGCCATACCAAAGATCGCGCTTCACTTGCGTGATCTGATCTTTGTGTTGATCAAGCCATTCTTGCGCTGTGTATGTGTGCGATTCCAATGCCTCGCCTTGAACAACAGATGCCTGCTCGCTCACAACAGCGCCTTTTGCCTCAAGCATTGCGACCGCTTCTGCTGTAAGACGGCCGTCGCTGTCAACCGGAAGCCCTTCAAGAATAGTTTTGTTTGTGCTGTTTTCTATTATATCAATCGTGCCATCCGGCTGGGATATTACATCTATATTATTTGGAAAAGTAATATTGTTTGCTCCGACTTGTTCTGCGCCAATGCCGGTTGCTTCGCCAGAAAGAGTTCCGCCGGCCCATCTGCGCAAGTATTCTAGAGCTGTAAGCCGTTCGCCGAATCCGCTCTTGCCTCGCAAAGCGTCGATAATCCCTTCGCGTTCGCCAAACGCCGCACCGACTTCTTGCGCAACCATTCCGATTCCGGCGCCGATTACAACGCCTTTCAAAACCGCTTTTGCAACTCTGCCTCTTTTGAATTTTCTAAAACTCCTGTCGCGCTCGCTGATTCCCTCAACTCCGCGAGTAAGACCATCGGAATGCATGTCTTGCAATTGATCAAAGTACGCGTCAAAATCAGCAAACTCCGCAGGGATCTGCGCCTTGCCGCTTGCCACAAGTTCGCGAAGGCGCACTCTTGCCTGTGCTCGCGCAATGTCCAACTGTGTGCGCTCGCTCTCAACCGTTTCAGCTGATCCGTACGAAAGCAGATCAATTCTGCTTGAATCAGAAACGCAAATTCTTGCCTGCAATTGAGCGAGATCGCTGATCGCCTGATTAAATTCCGCTTGGTTCAGATCTACGAATTCGCGCTTGCCGTCGCGCACATTCCAAAGAGATTCTATGTTTTGCAAAAATTGATCGGCTCTTGCTGTTTGATGCCTGAATCTTTCCATTTCTACTCGTCGCGAATCGGTTCTGTTGTCAAAGGACATTCCTTTTGCCATTTCGCGTGCGTGCTGTTTGCGCTCGCGTTCAAGTTCTGTGCTTTCGCGCGCGCCAGCGATTCCACCGGCGGCCAATGCAGAAAGCCCGAATGTGCCCCAAGCCGCAAGACGGCTTCGCGCAACAGAAGGCAATACTTTTGCAGTAACTCCGTAAACAGTTGCGACAGCTATAGCGACCGTTGACTCGTTAACTAAACTTCCGACTCTTGTGTCTGTAATTCTTTTTGTGATTCTTTCAACAGCATTGAACTGCGCCTCGGTTCTGACCCCCATTCTTGCGCGGCCGATAACAAGATCAAAATCAGTATCCAGCGCATCAACAGCCGTCCCGTGCTCAACAGCGCGGCGAAGCTCTGATGCAAAATCAAAAATATTATCCGCATAGTTCACTCCGCTTGTTGCGTGTTCGCCTCCGCGATCGTACAGATCTGCGAGTATCCTGTTTTTGTTTTCGCGGAATGCCTGCTCGCTCATTGTTGGATTAGATGCATACTCGCGCAACAACGCCTGCAGTTCGGCCTTGATTCGGCCTTCTTCTTCGTTGCGCTCGCCGTAAACATGCTTTTCTTCGCCGGCGCCAGCATGTACTGACTCTTCGTACTCGTTCATGAATCTGCTTACTATTGCCTCGCGCGCGCGCCTGTCTTCGTCTGTTCTTGCCCCGTGCGCGCCAGCGTATACGGATTCTTGCGCGTAGATTTCAGCACGCACTCTTGACGCTTCTCTTTGTTCGCGATATTCGCGCGCAATGTTGTGATTCCATATGCGCCTGAAAAATCCGCGCACGCCAGTAAGCTCTTGCGCGCTTTGCGCGAGTTGCCTGTCTGCAGTATCGCGAGCAGATGCCTCTATGTCCTGTTGCGCTATTTCGGTTGCGACAAGCTTGCGTTTTTGCGGATGCGCAATATCAGGCGGCGGATTGAAAAAACCACCAGCAACCCCAACAGCGGTTTGTGTTTGTAAACCTGCTTGTTTTTTTATTGTTGTTTGGCTAGGCGGTGTTGGAGTAGAGCTGACGGCAGCAGATGCAAGAGCAGTTTGTGTTTGTGTATGTAAATCAGCTCGCGTGCGTACATTTGTACCTGGTGGCGTTGGAGGAGAACTGACGGCAGCAGATGCAAGAGCTAATTCAACATATGCTTTAATCTCATCGCGTAATGGATTTTGACCTCGTGGTGGTGGTGTTGTATATCCGTTTATTTCTAAAATAAGTTCATCTGCTTCAAGGATAATAATTTCCATTTCTTTATCAGAAAGTTTGCTAATATTAATACCCTTATTTTTTTTCCACTCTAAAATTGCTCTTACCGCCTCTTTATGTTGCGCAGCAAGATGAGGATTTTTATATTCAATTCCAGTGCGTTGCACTGTGTGCGCGCTTCTGTCTGTAGTTGGCTTGCTTTCCGTTCTCATTTTTAACATATCAATATTATGCACCTATTAGATATGTGTTGCGAAATTGCATTAATGCGGACGCAACAATAGTCGGCATGTCACTGATGTGTTGCGATAAAAACAACTGCTTTTCTTCGTCGCCTGCGCCCTTGCTTAACATTTGTTCAAACTCTTCCAGCTTTTCCGGCGGCAATGCGGCGATTATTTCCGCGTTAATCCTTTGCTCTGCCCTTACAATAAGATCTTTTTTAACTTGCTCTAACACATCCGGCTCTAAATTTGAAAGGCCTTTTTCCACTATTAATTTATCAACAAAACTCTCTAAAGTTAAAGCTTCTTGCATAAAATTAGCTTAAAAATAATTCGCTTATATTATAGCACAAACTGGCAAAACCAGCCCATTCGGACAGTGTTTATACAAGCAAAATATAAATGCCGAAAAACATTATTGCCGCTCCTAGAAATTTTTTAATAAGAGTCCTAACCGAGATATCCTCCTTGATGATTTTTGGAATAAAAAGAGTCAAAAATACACCCATGACAATCGCATAAAAAGATTGCACCTGCATTACAACAGTAACAAGCCCTGCAGATGGCGCGATCGCGAGCGCTTTTTTGATGCTCATCTGGCCGAAGAAATCCAAAACATTATTCCAAAAAAACCAATTATATTTTTGAACAGACGCGCTCTTAATCCCTTCTATGACTTGTCTGCGCATGGAAGGAATAATAAACAATGTTAATCCAGACAACGCTGAACCGAGATTGTCAAGCATGAAATAATCCCAGAACGGCATTTTTTCAAGTCCAAAATCAATAAACAAAGTCATTACTGACCACATTATAATTGCTATCAATATCATTCCGAATCCTTTTATGAGTACGCCTTTGGATTTTTCAAAAGAAATAATTGTCGCGCCAACTAAAACTATCGCGAAACCAAATAACTCGTTTAATGAAAGCGCTTGCCCCAAAAACACAAAAGCCAAAATTAATGTGACAACCGGTATAAGTTTGAAAAGAATTACAAGAGAGGAAGTGTCCCCTTGTTCAAGCGCTTTTCCATAAAATCCGTATGAATAGATAAGAGTCATGCCGGTTGCGATCGGTATCAGTGAATATGCGTTTAATTCCGGCGCTCCGACAAATAATAAAATCGCTGCAAAGAAAAGCCAACTTGTGATCGTTAAAAAGAAAACATAATCAATAATTCCTTTTGAATACTTGCCAAGTATGTATTTGTCCACGAAATTGGACGATACCCAAAATAGCGGCGCTATCAATGTATAAAATATCCAGTTCATAATTTTTGAATATCTTTAATGAGAAATTGGCGTAAGTATCATGCGGATATCATGTCAAAATTCGCCCACGCATTATTGTAGCACAAATGTGGAAAAAATTGATAAACCGTCATTCTGACAAAAAAATCATGCGCAGAGCTTATTTTGCTCCGCGCACGCGCGATGTGTTCGCTGTTTTCTCGAGCCTTGCGCCCTCAAGATCCTCTACTCCAACAGACGATCTGTGAAAAGTATGGTGAACCGATTCTGCTTCGGGTTCAATTACGCTATTGCTTCCTGCAAAACGAATCTGGCGCAACAGCCGTTTAAGCTGATTTGCTGACTCATCGTTCATTGCGGTAAAGCTAACATCAAACCCTTCGCGGCCTGATGAATGCTTCCGTGCGAGAACAACGGTACAGGTGATTCTTGATCCGCCGCCGGCAACACGCATGTTTTCAGCAAGCGGAAGAACAACCATTAGTTCTGTTCCAACAGTCGGCCTGCGATGCGTTGCAACAAAGCAACCTGCTTCAGAAAGCTCGCAAACATCTGCTTGGTTCGCGTTCGGATTCCACCTGCCGTCTCCGCGCCGTTCATGAAGAAGGCACAGAACAAACCGCGTTCTATCGTTACGCTCGTGTTGTTTGCTTGTCTTAATCATGTACGCCTCCTATTGCAAAGCGTTTGGTTAATGCATTTGATGTTATATGGAAATTTGGAAAATGTAAATGGAAAGGTTTTAGCTTTTAGGTGTTAGCTTAGAAGGAAAAAGTACCAGTATTCAGACCTACTAAGCTAAAAGCTAACAGCTAAAAGCTATAAGCTAAAAG
>DNKR01000002.1:7136-7739 GCA_003497135.1 Candidatus Uhrbacteria bacterium
TAAAAGCTAACAGCTAAAAGCTACTATCCTCAAACCTCTTCTGCTCTAACCTCTTCTCCTCACACATCCTCCCACGGAAACATGTCTCGCCCAAAATGGCCATACACTGCGGTTTGTTGATAAATCGGCTTGCATAGACCAAAATGCTCAACGATCGCCTCGGGCCTAAAATCAAATTTCGCTTTTATAACATCGCTCAAATCCTCGCCTGTTCCGCTAACAGCTCTAACAACAACGGGCGCTTTTTGCGATTTTGAATACGCCAAAGTTACAAACAAATTTTTCGCCAAACCGGACGCGACAATGCTCTTTGCAACATAACGCGCCATGTACGCGCCAGCGCGCTCCGGATGAAACGGGTCTTTGCCTGAAAACGAACACGAACCGTGCGGAATTATTCCGCCGTACGAGTCAACATCCATGCGCCTATTGCTTGCTCCGCATGGCTGGCCAAGAACAACACGCGATTCAATTTTCGCACCAGCAGAGTCAATAACCGGAAAAACAATATTCTCTGCAATAAGCTCAACAGCATTGCCAGGAGCGCGAGCACCATCCGCTTCTGAAACTTCAACTAAAACCAGCTCGGGCCGCGCGAGGCAA
>DNKR01000054.1:0-1020 GCA_003497135.1 Candidatus Uhrbacteria bacterium
TGCGCGTACTCTAGCGCTGGCGGAAGAAACGACTGCGTTTCACTTGTGGCGTATCCGTTCACAACACAAGTTGCCTCGCGCGGCCCATCTCCGCTAACAATTTCAACATTTTCAAAAACTTGCACTGTCCCGCTTCTACCGGACTGTCCGAACGCGCGCAAAGCAATTGACTCAATTCCAGATGGAATCTGTGCACTTGCAACACCTGACACAAACAAAAAGTCCTTTGAAAGCGAAACGCGAATATCAGCAATCGCGTTCGGGTCTTGGCGCAAAAGCTCGTCAACAATAGCGTCTGCGATCTGATCGCAGGCCTTATCAGCATGTCCTTGTGTTAATGATTGCGCAATTTTTGACATATTTTAGACCTTGCACCTTAACATATAGTAAGATATTATTCAATCATAAACATTTAAATTTATAAATATGAAAAAACCGAATACATACGCCCCGGGATGGGTCTGGATCATCTTAATAGTCATTGCTATTGCGATCTTCTTATATACAAGCCAAAGGCGGGCAACAGCTCCGCAAAACACGCCGGCAGACGAAGAAGAAGTCGCAAAAGTTGAGTACGGCGAAACAGGAATTGCGATAACAGCCGCGCCAAAACAAGTTCCGTTAAATAGCATTTTTGGAGTTTCATGGGAGATCGTCACGCCTAGCGACAAAATAGCTGACCACACAGCAGTGCATTATGGAACAAAATCAGTTCCTGACTCGGATGTTGGAGAAAAAATCGCACCAAAAAACACAGCTTACAAAAAAGCAACAACTGATTTTATTTCTGGATCGTTCCCTGTTCCGGCCTTGTTTGAATCAAATATACAGACAGAATTTGAGGCAGGACAAACAATCTACATGCGTGCGCACACTATAATAGATGGCGTGAATGTGTGGAGCACGGAAGTAGAAGTTAAAGTTGCAGAGTCCGAACAAGAACCGTTGAATTTGAATGTGAAGTAATACAAATAATCGAGCCAAGAAGCATCTTCAGGGTGGGTAGGGACGCACAGCTGT
>DNKR01000054.1:1112-1626 GCA_003497135.1 Candidatus Uhrbacteria bacterium
GCGTCCCTACCCTGAATTGGTTCAAAATAATGGTCGCTGTGGATAACAATTCAAAATAAGCTCAATGAACGCTCTTGCGTTCTATTTTTGTTCGGTTTATAATAGGAACATAAATCGAACAACAAACTTATGGGCTACACAAAAAAACAAACAGCTGTGCTCAAATTCATACAAGACCACATAAACGAGCATGGGTACACGCCAAGTTATAGGGAAATTGCCTCAAATCTCGGCATATCATCCCCTTCCACAATCCACAGCCACATACAATCCCTTGTAGAAAAAGGCGCTTTGCAAATGAACGACGACGGAATTGAAATAATAACAAACCAAGAAACAAGAATAACAGCGCCAAGTATTCTATTGCCTCTTGCGGGTTTGATTACTGCTGGCGAACCAATAGAAGCAGTTGAGCAAAATGACCTTATGGCAGTTCCGGCCGATCTTGTACTTGATGAATCAAACTCATATATTTTAAAAGTAAAAGGACGATCAATGATTGAAGACGGAATTT
>DNKR01000054.1:1720-2616 GCA_003497135.1 Candidatus Uhrbacteria bacterium
GACGGCGATTATGTGATAATTGAACGCAACCCATCACCAAAAAACGGCGACATAGTCGTTGCGCTATTAGATAACGCATTCGCAACGCTTAAGCGATTTTACCGCGAATCAAATTTCATCCGTCTCCAGCCGGCAAACAGCACAATGGACCCAATAATAATCAAAGGCGACATAAACATCCAAGGGATCGTGCGCGCTGTAATCCGCAAATTCGCAGCCGCATAAATTTTCACAGTGCTTGGACACAGAACCCTCGATCCCTGGGTCCTGCGTCGAAGCGAGGGATCAACTTCGCACGCAGAGATTTAATTCATATGGAGAGTCCTTAAAGCAAAGGGCGCGCACGCTCCGGCGAGCAAAATTGCGCGCTCTTTGCAAGGACAATCTAAAAACAATTTATGACACAAGCATCAATGTACACGCTTACAATGGCGTATATTCCTGTGCGCTCAAATCGCAAAATAGCAGAGCGAAAAAAGCAAGCCCGTCTATGCTTTTCCCGCAGGCGCATAAAACGCGCGATCAGATCAATAATCGCTTAACTGACAATTCGAATTACGAAATAAATTTTGATATGCACTCAATTTTAAACGACCCGATTGATGTTGTTGTATCTTTTGTTGGCAAACGGGTTGTGCCGAGCGTAATCCGCTGGATGGGCAAGGCCTATAATATAAAGCAAATCACAATGATACATTCAGCTCAAGAGGGGCGTAAAAAACTATTTTATTTTTCAGTTACAGACAGCGCTAATTTTTTTAAATTGCAATTTGATGCAGAAATTCTTGAATGGAGATTGGTGGAGCTGTATACGGAGGCATAGTAAGCCACTGTCATCTCGAACCACCTAACCACCCCCGTCATTTCGAACCACCACCACTGTATCTTGGGGTGAG
>DNKR01000034.1:0-498 GCA_003497135.1 Candidatus Uhrbacteria bacterium
GGGAGCTGATAGGACCTCCCCCTATCCCCCTCCTCCAAAGGAAGAGGGGGGAGCTGATAGGACCTCCCCCTATCCCCCTCCTCCAAAGGAAGAGGGGGGAGCTGATGCTTTGTTATACTAAATAGGATTTAATTCTGCTGATTACTGATACAATATCACAATAAACTTCTTCATTGTAAACGCGAACAACTCTTATGCCAAGAGATTCAATGTATCTCTGTCTAAAATCGTCGTATTCTTTTGCAAGATGATTATCGTGCGTTGGTCCATCCACCTCTATTGCTAATCTTATTTCAGGACAATAAAAATCCACTATGTACGGTCCAATGCCATATTGGCGTCTAAACTTACATCCATTAAGCTGTTTTCTTTTGATCTTTGACCAAAGTAATTTTTCTGCTTTGGTTTGAAACAAGCGCAAAACTCTTCGTCTTTCTTTTGTTTCAATTTTATTAAAAAACATCGCCATAGTTTTTTTAGTTCCCCCCTCTTCTTCAG
>DNKR01000034.1:579-4992 GCA_003497135.1 Candidatus Uhrbacteria bacterium
TTTAGTTCCCCCCTCTTCTTCAGAGGAGGGGGTAAGGGGGAGGTCTTTAGTTCCCCCCTCTTCTTCAGAGGAGGGGGGTAGTGGGAAGTCTTAGACCAAGAACAGCAATGAAAATAACTCAATACAACTCCCGCTGATGATTGTGTCGCAAAGCAAGAACGCTGGAATGTTTACAAAAAAGAAAATATTGATGTTTGTAAGCACGGCAACTAATACAAGCACCAAAAGAATTTGCGGGCCGCGATACGCTACAAACTTGCGAAGCTGTTCGTACTTTGGCGCGTCAAAAAGCGCAAAGAAAAGTTTTGATCCGTCAAGCGGGTGGATTGGAATAACATTGAAAAGCATTAAAAATAAATTTATAAGAACCAAAAATAAAAGAAATGCTGAAAGCAGATTATTAAGTCCGAGCAAGCCGGAACCGACTAAAAATCTAAACGCAAGGCCGCTAAAAAGCGCGAAAAGAAAATTTGATACAGGGCCTGCGATGGCAATTAAAACAGAGTCCCATTTTGGATTTTTAAGATTGTACGGATTAAACGGAACTGGTTTTGCCCAGCCAAAGCCAAGAAGCAAAAGCGGAATAAATCCAAACCAATCAATATGCGCGAACGGATTAAGAGAGAGCCGACCTTCTTGCTCTGCTGTTGAATCGCCCCTCCACTTGCCAACAAGCGCATGCGAAAACTCATGGACAGTCAAAGCCAGCATGATGCTTAAAACCCATGCTATTGCTATTGTTGGATTTTGCCTTAAAAGTTCCAAAAACATATTTCTAATATAATACACCACTTGCCTGTTTAGGTCGATTGTGTTAAACTTTTCTGGACTAATTTATTGATCTTGATTGATTATATGTCAAAATTCTGTGATACATGCGGACGCGGATCATTATTCGCTCAAACGCGTTCAAAGTCAATGGTTGCGACAAAACGCAAACAATTTATAAATTTGCAAACAAAATCGATTGACGGAAAAAGATTGCAAATGTGCACGCGCTGTATAAAAGGAATTACAAAAATAAGCGCAAAGAAAAACAAAACAGTGCCAAGACGAGCGACAAACAGAACAAAACGCAAAGCAATGTAACAAAAAAACAGGGCTCTGACCCTGTTTTTTGTTTTATATTTATGAAACACGGGTTATATCTGCACCGATATTTCTCATTTTTTCTTCTAAACTGACATAACCGCGATCAAGATGTTCAATACCGGTTAGAGTTGATGTTCCTGTTGCAACAAGAGCGGCCACAACAAAAGCAAGGCCTGCACGAATGTCTGGAATTTCTATTTCTGATGAGTGCAGATTTGTCGGACCTTTAATAACAGCAGAGTGCTTGTAGTTCTGGCCTTTGAACCTGCACGGTACTTCGCCAAGACAGTTTGTTGAAAGCGTAATATCAGCGCCCATTCTATTTAATGCTTCTGTGTAGCCGAATCGCGATTCGTAAACAGTTTCGTGCACGACCGATGTTGCTGCGGCTTGCGTCAAAAGCACTGTGAACGGCTGCTGCCAGTCAGTGCGAAAGCCCGGATATGTGTCTGTCTCTATTTCAATTCCCCTGAACCCATCAACTGCTGAAAAAAGAATTCCGTCCGGCCCAACATCGTACTTGCCGCCGATTCTTCGAACAGCGTTTAGAAATGTAATCATGTGGTCGTGCACTGCTTCTTTGACAAATATCTCGCCATGCGTGCCAAGCGCCATACACGCATAGCTTGCCGCCTCAAGTGCATCAGGAATAACGCGCGTGTGGCAGCCGCTTAATTTTTCAACTCCGATAATTTCTATATGCCGCCCTGCTCCGACCTCAACAATCGCTCCCATTTTTTGAAGCATTTTTATAAGTTCAAAAATCTCCGGCTCAACTGCGGCGTTTTCAATTACAGTTCTGCCTTTTGCAAGCACTCCTGCCAAAACAGTTGTTTCTGTTGCGCCAACAGACGGATACGGCAATTCAATTAAAGCGCCGTTTAATTTTTCTTTTACGCTTGCTCTGAATCCTTCTTCGGTCTCGTCTATTTGTGCGCCCATTTTTCGCAAAACTTCCAAGTGCCAATTAACAGGCCGAGGGCCGATTTTGTCGCCTCCAACCATTGGAACAAACGCCTCTCCTGTGCGGTGCAAAAGCGGGGCAATGGCAAGTACACCGATACGGTTTCTTGCAGAAAGTTCAAGCGTATCAAGACGAGTGATTGCCGGAGTTTCAAGCCGCATCATCTGTTCTGTCCATGTTATTTTTGCGCCTGCAGCTTCGCAAATTTCGCTTGTAATTTTTGTCTCTTGCTGGCGTGGAACATTCAAAAGTACAACCGGCTCGTCAGTAAGCAGGGATGCGATCATCATTTTTGATGCTGAATTTTTTGCTCCTGAAAGCTGGATCTCGCCTGAAAGCGGTTTGCCACCTGTTATTTTATAACTTGGCATAAAGTAATTTTGTATATATAAGAATAGCTGAAAAACAAAATTTTGTCATGTCCTGCAATGCGGTTAAAGACAGAAGCCGTCAATATGCAGTATGTTCGCGCCCTTGTCTGAAAGCTCAACCGCGACAATGTCAAACCTGAACTTTGCATTTGAAATATCTTCGTGCTGAATAAAAAATTGCTGTGCCGCAATGTCCATGCGCAAAAGCTTGCGCGAATCCACTGATTGCTCCGGGTATCCGAACGCGTTTCCTCGCCTTGTTTTAACTTCAACAAAAACGATCTCGTCGCCGTCTTTGGCAACAAGATCAATTTCACCGCCCCTGACCCTGAATCTGCGTCCAATAATTTGCATTCCTTTTTTGCACAAAAACTCTTCTGCAAGCTGTTCTCCTAGCCGGCCGGTTTGCATTCTGTTCATATCAGCGGCTATGCCCGCTTTGGCTTTGGCAGATATTTTTCCCTGCGCAACCGCTCAACATCGTTTCTGCGCAAATCCCTAACAGTAAAAAACATAAAGTGCAAAACAAATCCAAGCCAAATTAGAAAAGCCAAAAGCCAAATTAAGTACCAATATCGCGCGCCGAAAAACGGAATTGATTCAAATGCAAAAAATGTTTCCAAAAGCCCTAGAAGCCCCATTGTAATGCAAAGCCCGCTTAATCTGTGCAAAGCGCGGAGCATGTGCCTGTCAAAAGACGAGCGCATAATAACCGTGCGCATTACTCCGCCGACAATAAACAAAATCGCGAATGCTGAAAAGATTATTATCGCCTCGCGCAAGCCCATTGATGGAGGAAATTTTGATAACCAATAGCTTAAACTCAAAATTGCCATAATCGCATTAACTTAATTCTTATATTATTTTTCCACATTCGCGCAAAAAAAGCAATTTTTTACGCAGCCTTTTGATAAATCTCCAAATAAAGCTCCGGCTCGATTCCTGATAAACTTTTCCTTAATCGTGATTCTGCTTCTGTTTTTTGTTCAAGCTGGCTGCCTGCGTTTACAAATACTTTTAGATCTCTGACAATTTGCTGATATAGTTCTCTGAATGCGTCTTGATTCTTTATTGATCTAAGATAATAGACAGTATCATGAACTAGTTCAGCCCTTCCATCGCTCGGTGCTTCTGGTATGCGTTTCATATATTATTCAACAATTATCGTGCCTGTATCGCCAGGACGAAGGTGGTTATGATATTTCCACTCGCCAGCAATATCAAACTTGAATGACCATGAATCGCCCGGCTGGATTCCTTGGCAGGCGTCAAATGTACTGCCAATACAGCCACCTGTTGTCGGATATATCCGATGCGACGGGTGGGCGCCAGAAGCAGTCCACATTGATTTTGAACTTTGATTTTCAAAAAATACTGTTCCGCCTGATTTTATTATCAATTGATCCGGCGAAAACCCGCTGTCAGAATAAATTACCGTGTTTTGTTCGGTTTTTGAGGCATCAACCGGAACTGAAACTATTTCTTGCTCTTGCGGAATTGATGCGTATCGCAGCAATGCTAATACCGCAACAGTAGCCGCGATTGCTACAACGATTATTATTATAATTTTTTTCATATTATTTTTTTGGCAGGGAATCAAGCGCAATAGCAATGGTTGCTGAAAGAATCGCGATGTCGCGAACAGTAACATCGGTTATTCCGCTTGTGATAAGAACAACAACGATGTGAAATGCGCCTATAATTGCCGCAAAAAATAAGAATAAATTAAATAAAAGCAAAGCACCAATGACAATATCAAGAATTGCGGTCGCAATCATAATCTTTACAACAGGAACAGGAAGCAAACTCACTCCCCATGGATGAAGATACCCTCCCCATGCCTCGGGCTGTTTTAGAATCAAAATACCGATCCAGATAAAAGTAATAGCGAGCCCGATTCGTAAAATGTGAAATGATGTTCTGTGCATATAATTATTTTTTCTAGCGTGAAAGCGGGTAACCCGCCTTCGTCCCGCCTTTGGCGTG
>DNKR01000028.1:0-4812 GCA_003497135.1 Candidatus Uhrbacteria bacterium
GGAACGCTGCCGTTCTCGAAGCCCTTGACGAGCTTCAGGATGGAGGTAAGCGGTAGGACCTCGCGCTGGTAGTCTGCGGCCTTGAGGAGGTGGAGACTTTCATTGTCCAGCGACCCTCGCAGGATGATCTCACCGCCATCGACTTCGTCGAGTGCTCCGTGAACGAGTTTGACGTAACCTTTTTGTTGAGGGCTCATGTTTCCTTTCCGGTTCTAGTTCCAATCGGCCATTTGTGTGTTGTTGTGGCCTTAGGATGACGAACCATTTTTGAGCTTTTGCTAGGTTAGCAAAAATATATTATTTTGTCAAGACAAAAACAGGGCAAAAATAAGCTCAAAAAATAACGCGGAATTATATTCCGCGTTTTTAAATTAAAATTTATATTGTATTTTCTAAATCTTCTTTACGACATTTTCAACCGCTGCCCAGACAGAAGGGGCTGATTTTGGCACAAGAATAACGACCTCATCGCCCGGCATACCCTTATAATAAGTTACTGATGCTTTAAGCAAACGATAAGTATGATTATCATCGCCAGCTGCAAGAAAATCACCAGTGGCGCTGTCTAGCGACAAAACGCCGACAACTCGTTTTCTATCAATAGGCCCGATTTGCTTAAACTGAAACGAGCCGTCTGCAAGAATTGTAAGTTTCAAAATATCGCCTTCAACCAGTTTTGATTTTGATGCGTAGTTTTGAGGGACATTATAAATTTTACCGTCAGAGCCAACCATGTTCTGACCGTCAAAAACACCCTCAATAATACGCGAACCGCCTAATGATTCTGCTTCGTTTTCAAAATTTGATTTTTGCGATGTAAGATTCGCTATTACCTGTTCAACAGAATTTATATTACTGCCCTCAAGCAAATGCGCAACAGTTTGCAAACTGTCCTGAACTTGTTTTAAAATTTTAACAGCCAGATTCTTTTTTCTTTCGCCAACATCCTCTCCAAACGCGTCATCCGGCTCTGGGAAGAACTGATTCATATTTTTGTTTTTGTTAGTTACTTTACAATGATGGTACACCAACCTCTGGGGGCTGTGAAGCTGACCTTTCCCCAAGTTGTGCACGCTCCATAATTTCACTATCAACAATGCTTTTGTCCCGTCCGTATTTAAGACGCGAAAGCTGTTTTATTGCGTCTGCGAGCTTTGTATTTGATTTGCCCGGAGACAAGGTTCTCATTGTAAATGGATTAACTTGCGAATTTTCAACAATCATTTTTACATACCATGTATATTTGTCAGAATTGATAAGGTCGTACGCTGCAAAATACGGCTGGTATAGTTTTTCTAAAATTTCCGTGTCCTCCGGCCCGATTCTTGAAACAAAAGTTGATCCTACGTTTCCAAGTACTGCGTCGCGGACTTTTGTATCATTGTCTTTGACAAGCTGACCCATATACTGATGGCCGATAATCAAGTTCAAGCGATATTTTCTTGCTTCTGACAAAATAGTTGCGATTGAATCTGTGATAAAGTTTTGGAACTCGTCAATATAGAGATAAAAATCATGTCTTTGCTCCTCTGGCAGATTTGCGCGGCTAAGAGCAGCCATTTGAAGTTTAGAAACAATAATCAGTCCGAGCAAGTTCGCGTTTACCTCGCCAGTAAGGCCTTTTGACAGGTTAACAAGAAGAATTTTTTTGTTGTCCATTACTTCGCGAAAATCAAAACCCGAATGCGACTGGCCGATAATGTTTCGCATCATTTCGTTTTCTACGAATCGCCCGACTTTTGAAATTAGATAACCGAGCATTTCGGATTTGTGGAAGTCGGATGTCTTTGCCATTTCGTTTTGCCAGAACGAAAGCACAACAGGATCTGTAAGCTTAGCCACCCACTTTTTTTGATAATCTTCGTCTGTAAACATGCGCGGAATTTCTGCAAGCGTGCCTGGATTTTCGTTGTCACTCATAAGAGTGAGCATCACATTTCGCATGTTGTGCTCAAACATAGGGCCGATCATTTCTGGCGGGAAAAGCTTGTAAAAAATAGAGATCATTTCTTGCACTGCAAAATCCTTCATTGCAGGGTCCTTTGCCTCAAGCATGTTTAATCCAACAGGCCTATCCATGTCAGACGGGCTGAAAACAATAACATCATCTACACGATCCTTTGGAATGCGTCCGAGAATATATTCAATCATGTCGCCGTGCGGATCAACAACGCAAACACCCTCGCCATTGTTAATGTCCTGCACTGCCATTTCTTGCATAAACACGGTTTTACCAGAACCGGATTTACCTATTATGTACATGTGGCGCTGGCGGTCAGGCCGCAGTATTCTGATTTCGCGCTTGACTCCCCTATATTCGTTAACACCAAGCAGTACGCCTTCGTCTTGCGGAACAATCACAGGGGCTGATCCATGGCGCGCGCGCAACCAGTGAATGTTCGGCGTTTCTGTCCATGGCATTGGCAAATGCCAAATGCTCGCGATTTCTTCTGAATTCAAAATAATTTTGTGCTTGTCGGAAAAGGTTCTGTAAATCAGATCGCGGAACAAACGCGATCTTCTAATCGGCAAATTTTTTACAAACGCGTTTCCGAATTCGTAAATATTGTATTGCGCAAAACCGCTCAAAATATCTTGAAGAATCTGATACGATCTCGCCTTCTCTGCGGTAGAAACAACAATTCGAATATTTGCGTCCATCGCCGGCTTTGAGGCCTTTTCCTCTATACCTTTCATTGCTTCTTCTTCAAGCGGAGAATGGCGCGGCAATTGCGATGTTTTTGCTTGATCTTTTTCGTTTGCTTCTTTGCTTTTAAATGGAGCAATCCAGCCCTTAAACTTTTGCGGGTGCAGGGCTTCTTCAAGACGCATGCTTTCTTGTTTCATTCGCTTTACAATATGGAGCCCATTCGTGCGCCACTTTCCGGGAGCTGAACGAACCACAAGCTGTATTGCAGCGCCCTCGCCATCTCCAAGGCCTGAAATAGCGTTTGTAATGCTGTTTAGAGGATCGTGTTCAAATTTTTTGTATGTTTTGATTGGAAAACCAACAGGCCTTTTAAAAGTAAGGTAACCGCCGACTGCAACGCCATTAGCGGAAAAAATATTATAATCCTCGACTTCTTCCATGTTAGCTGTCGGATATTGAGAAAGAATTTGCTGACGGACATATTCAATAAGTTTTTTTGGAACAGAAGTATAAAATTTTATAACTTTTTTCGACACAACTATTTCAAAAGCTATTTCGTCTTTTCTGCCCATTAGCCAGTAAAAAATTCCTTTTTGCGCTTTACGCCCTGCAATGGACGAAAAAACTATTTCCGCAGCTGCGACGCCTTCTTGGATTTCTTGCGCTGTGTGCTTTTTTGCTTCCTCTTCTGTTTTGTACTTAGGCAAAGAAATAAGAAGAGTTGTAAGTTCAATCCCTTTTCTGCGCAAGCGCGATCTTCTGTTCAAAAACATTCGCAAAGAGAAAACAAAAGAAATCCAGAATGCAATTGCTAAACCAAAAGCAACCGCTGATAAAATAGCCGGATCCATCTGCAAGATATTAGACACTGTTGTAGAAATAGAAAATGCAAGCATGTTTTATATTTGTTTTGTTTTTTCCTCTTTTGCAATAAAAAGAATTTTTTGCGTTCTAATCTTTGCTTCTTTTTCAAGAAAAAACTTACTTACACCCGGAATAAGCCGCAACCATTTAAAAACCAGATCTCTGATTTTTCTTGTATTTATCTTGGCCTTTCTTATCATGTCAGAAATTATGGATGCGATTTTATCGCCTTCTTCTTTGAATCTTTTTTTGTCTTTTGGCGACATTGACATGTAAAGTTCTTCTAAACCCTCGGACAGAGCGCTCTCAACGGATAATGCAATTTTGTCTTTTTTAACAGGAGGGACTTTGTGTATTGCAGAAGACGGAACAGCCATTGGAGCTTGTTCAATTGCAACATGTTCTACAACATCAATCCGCTTGTGTTCTTTGCCTGATTCTGATTTTGTTTCGGGTTTTTGCTCTTGAATTTTTGGAGCTTCTATCGGTTTTTCAACCGGTTTTTTTTCATTTTCACGCAGTATTGGTTCTGTTGCCATATTGCTTTTATTATACCACGATTAGCGTTTTTCTTTAATATTCTGGCCGTTTTTTGAATCTTCCACAACAAAACCAGCATTCTCTATTTTCAAGCGTATTTCATCAGCCAACACAAAATCTCTTGCAACACGGGCTTGTTCACGCTCTTTTACTAGCAATAATACGGATTTTGGAACTTTTATTGGCTTTGCAATAAAATCTTTTAGCCCAAGCCCAAAAATCTTATCAAAAAATAGCAATGTTTTTGCGCGCGCGCGCGTTGGCTGGCTTTCATCAGATATAAGCTCCCACATAATCGCAATTGCTTTTGGCGTATCAAGATCATCGTTAATCGCGCTTATAAAGCGAGATTCAAATTCAGCGCATCCGATTTTTGGTTTGTCCCAAGCGCGCACAGCGTCTCTTATGCGATTCAGCGCGTTTTGTGCGCCCATTAGCGACTCAAAAGTAAAATTCAAAATAGAACGATAGTGCGCGCTAAGAAACAAATATCTTAACGCGAGCGGATCAAATCCTTTTTCTTGCAAGTCGAAAATTGTGTATACATTACCGAGCGACTTTGACATTTTTCCGCCATCAACTTGCAAAAATTCAGAATGCATCCAATAATTCGCTTCAAGTTTATTGCTAGCACCTTTCGTTTGTGCAATTTCATTCTCGTGATGGACAGGAATATGGTCAATGCCACCAGTATGAATATCAAACGGCACGCCAAGATATTTTTCTGACATTGCAGAACATTCAATGTGCCATCCTGG
>DNKR01000028.1:4971-8804 GCA_003497135.1 Candidatus Uhrbacteria bacterium
TCCGCCCTTTAGGGCGCTCAATTTCCAAAGCGCGAAATCCGTTGAATTTTTCTTTTCGCCCAAGGCGACTCTTGCTCCGCCAAGCTTTTCTTCTGATCTCTGTCCTGAAAGTTTGCCGTAATCAGCAAGCTTTGATGTGTCAAAATAAATCCCATCGCTTGTACGGTATGTGAATCCGTTTTTTTCAAGTTGAACAATCATTTTTATCTGATCTTTGATGTGTTCTGTTGCGCGAGGATATTTGCTTGCTTTTAGAATATTCAATTCTTTTATGTCGCTCAAAAACGCGTCGGTATAAAATTTTGCAATATCGCCAGCGCTCTTGCCTTCTCGTTTCATAGCTACAAGCATTTTATCCTCGCCCTCGCTTGCGTCGTCAGTAAGATGGCCGACATCTGTGATGTTCATTATGTGCTTAACGCTATAACCGTTTAGTTCAAGCGTTCTTCGCAAAATATCCGCAAAAATATAAGCCCGCATATTCCCAATATGCGCAAACCAATAAACCGTAGGGCCGCATGTGTAAATGCCTGCTTTTTTGGCTTCTATCGGCTTAAACGGTTCCTTTTTTCTATTCAAAGTATTAAACAAAAAAACCTCGTTCATACGGGCTTATTATACAGCAAACATTGCGAAAATTGTAGTGTAAAACTGTTTAATCAGAGTCGCAAAGCTTTTTCACCACAACGCAGTATCATGAGCATTTGTTAACTTGCTTTGTTTTATCTTCAATCTTCCAGCTCTTTTTTTATGAGCGGCAATATTTCCTTGCGCATAAGCACACCCGGCCTTTCCGCAACAGCACCCGAAAATTTTATATTTAGAACTTTTTCTAAAAGTTTTTTCGTTTGTGCGTCCGTGGCGACAAAATAATTTTTTCCGGCCTCAAGTTCAATTGCGTTAATAAAAACAAGGTCCAAATTCTCCGCCGCCTTGATTTGTTCCAATACTTGAATAATTTCGCCGCCGCGATCATCAATCAAGTTTTGTACACCGATAATTTCCAACTGGGCAATGCCAATCTTTTTATTCCCTAATTCCTTGATCGCCAAATCGCTATCAATCCGTTCAAACAAACTTGAACCTGTAAAATCGGATTTTGCAATAAAAAGCTCTTTCCAAAAATTTTCCGACAATTTCGCAAATTGGTTAAGCCAAGAGGCCGCCACTTTATCCCTATTCGTGCAAACGCCAGCTTTAAAATTCACGGTATTTGAAATTATCGCGCTGTAAAGAAGGGTGGCCGATTTTACTGAAATTTCAATCCTATTTTCCATGAATTTTTCCGCAATGAGCGTTGCGGCCGCACCGACAAGTTCTATTTGAACTTTTGCGTTGGGAAATTTGTCGACTTCATGCGTCAAACGATGATCTATTATTTCAATGACACGGTCGGGCGAAATTTTTTCCTGTAAAACACTAAGTTCGCTGGCGTCAACAAGAATAATCTTATCAAAGTTATCAGTATTTGTCAGCGCTTGAGGATATTCAAAACAAAAGCGCTTCAATACATATTTTGCTTCCTCTTGAGGATCATCAAACATGCCAGCAATGGCGTTTTTTCCTGTTTTTTGCAAAAATTCGGCATAAGCAACCATGCCGGCCACGCCATCAAGGTCGGGATTTACATAACTGGTTACAAGGATAGATTTCATAATTTAATTCAATGTATACTCCCAACCCGGCTTCCAAGTTTTAGTTTTTCGCCAATCTTGCGCAAACGCTTCTTCCCATGTTTTACCTTTAAGCAAAACGTCAAGCGCGAGCTGCGGGGCTTTATGTGAAACTAGGGCAATGCTTTTATTCTCATAATTTTGTTTCAAAAATTGGAGAAAGTCGCTAATTCTCGTTTTTACATCCTCATAACTCTCGCCATCAGGAAATCTCTCGATTACTGCTTTTTCCTGCATTGGTTCAACAATACTGGAAGATTGAGCATTGTATTTGCCATAATTGCATTCCCGCAATCTTGCATCGGGAATGATTGGCAAAACACCATCAAACATCAGTTTTGCCGAATCAACCGCTCTTTTTAGATCAGAGCAAAACACGACATCAAATTTTTTGTCTTTGATTTTGTTTTTCAAGTCAATGGATTGCTTTACGCCCAGTTCTGAAAGCCCAACATCAAACCAGCCCGAGGAAATTTCTTTTTCGTTATCGGTAGTCGTGCCGTGGACAAAATAAGTAATTTTTATTGCCATATAAATTCATCTATCGCCTTCTTTCAAAACTCAATCATAAACAGGAAAAATTTCAAGAAAATAACTTTTCTATCTCTGGAACGCTATCAACATCAAAATGGCCGTAATTATCTAAAAGCATAAGATTCGCCTTTTCGGCAAACTGTTCTTTCAAAAAATAAGCGTTTCTGGGCGGCAATAAGGGATCATCGGTTGAATGCAAAATGTCAAAACGATCAACTAAGTTTTTGATTTGGGCGTAATCAAGGTCTTGCATCCTCTCCGTGTAAGCCCGGAGTGGTGGACGAGTTTCGATCACTCCTTCCCAAAACATCGGACAAGCGACTAAAACGACTCTTTCGGTCTTAACTTTATATTGATTGATATACGCTAATATTGCGCGCGCTCCAAGTGAATGACCAATGAATGAAACACGGCTCGAGATGTGAGCTTTTTTAATGCACTCAACCCAATCCTTCTCGCTTGGCGCAGTCGGTGCTGGCAATTCTAAAACTCTTGCATCATAACCTCGCTCACAAAGAACGCTGGCAGTATGCTGATACCAGTTTTCAGTTGGTGATGATTTGTAAGCGTGACAGATCAGAACCTGTGATTTCATAAAGCAAAAAATTCCTTACCCAGATCAACTTCATACACACTCATGGATTTTTGATGCTCTGGCGTATAAATCTTGGTAATGATAAATTTTCCAGATGTCGTATTTGAATCCGCGTGAATTGTTTGTTCAATGATCTTGCAATGGCCCCAATAAAGCCATTTGCCGTTAATATTATGAACTAAAAAACATCTAGTCGGTGCTGGATGAAAAATTCTTAAATCCGGTTTATTGAATAAAAATGTCCTATTTTTAAAATCATCAGCCGAAAACGCTTTTTCCAGATGTTTTTTTAAATCCAATTCAACCGGGAAACCTTGTTCTGTGGTCAGTTGCAGAGTATCATTTAATTCAATATGACTACCCATAATTTTATCGTAGTATAAAACTATTTAATCCGAATCCTTGTCGCCTTTGCCTAGCATCATTCCAAAAATCGGAAGAATTATCCAAACAGCTTTTGCGAAGTCAGAAATGAAAAAATTGCGTGTTGAAACAGAAAGCGCGTCTGTGATTGATTGCGGGAAAAATGAAAGCGTAACGCTTATTAAAAGCCCTGCGTGCAAAATTGACAAAAGCATTATGTGCCAAATAGGTCCGCGGCCGATTTTTGATCCTAGAGCGGAAAGAAGCGCTGTTTGAGACAAAAAGAAAAACAAAAGAATAAACAATCCAAGAAACGCTGTCATGCGTACTGCAAAAAGCCCGCCCGCAACACCGCTTGCAACCGGCTGAATAAATGGGATAAAGCTTACAACAGCAAGCGCCATGTAAACAGAAACCATAATTACAATAAGTCGATCCCTGCCAAGAGAAATTCCGTACAACAGCGATGCAACAACAAAAAACAAAATCAAAAACAGGTCCCAGTTAGGGTTTGCCCAGTTGATCTGTTGTGCGGCGCTTGTTGCAGATTGCGCTGCGTTTGCGATTTGATCCTCCATATCGATTATATTATAGCATACTGACCATAAACCATACAAAACAAAACCCCGCCAATTGGGCGCAATGTTCGTAGAGGCGGACGGCTGTCC
>DNKR01000005.1 GCA_003497135.1 Candidatus Uhrbacteria bacterium
GCGTGGAGCGCTGGCCCAGCGTTGCCAGCACGCGCTGGTACGCCTCTGATGGCGGTTGCGCTTGGCTAGTAGACCCAAACTGGTTGGGTGCTTGCCTCACAACCTCCACCAGACCGCGTGGCTGGGCTTCCGCGCGAACAACTGCCGGAGCAGTCGCGCCATTGCCGGCCGTCTGCTTGGCAACAAGGGTTTCACCTGTTGCCTGCGGCGCCTTCTTGCGAGCAAAAAGGCCGAGAATTTTGTTGAAAAAGCCGGTCATCCCAGCCTCCTTTCTTTTAATGTTTCGTTGTCTTATCGCGCACTGCGCGCAATTTGAGCAACTGTAAATGGTACACAAAAAAACAGCTTTTGTCAAGATGCTTGGGCTAATTTTAGCTTAATTTGACAATAATTCGGGCTGTTAATTGACAAGACGAACAATAAACGATTAAGTTTGTATGTCTGTTGCCTTTGCAGAAATTTTTCTGCAATAGGAAAAACAACCGCATAGCACAGGAGGGCGCTGTGTCTGACGACAAAAAGACCCAAGTGCTGACTGTCTGTATTGACCCTAAGACAAGACAGGTGACTTTGCTTGGCAGTGAAGCACGGATGCTTGCGGCAGTACAACTAGGGGTGCAAAAACCCGGAAGCGCCAAGCTCTCCCCTTTGCCAACGCCTGCCAAACGCGACTTTTGTCTGAACATTGGCAAGCATGTTGGCCCCAATGGACGATACAGACTTGTGGCGCAGATTGGAAAAGGCGGAACAGGACAAGTGTGGAAAGCGTTTGACAAAACACTTGGAATAGAAGTCGCTGTCAAGTTTCTAGATAAGCTCATGGACGCGCTCACAGGAAGCCCGGTAGAGCTTAGCCGTAAATTCAGAAGCGAAATTCTGACAGTGCGTTCAATACGCCACACAGGCATTGTGCAAATCCATGACGCCGGAGAGCACGAAGGCGTGCCGTTCTTTACAATGGAATTGATAGAAGGCCTTGCGCTGGACAAGATCATTGAAGAGTGTCCAAACGGGCTTCCTTATGAAGAAGCAATAGGCCATGTGCAAAGTGTTTTGCAAGTGCTTGATGCCGCCCACAAAGCAGGGGTTATACATAGAGACATTAAACCCGCCAACATCATGCTAGGCACGGACGCACATGTATTCCTCATGGATTTCGGCATTGCGAACTCTGTTGAGGATGTGCAAGGATCAAAACCAACACGCACTGTGGCTGGCACGCCAGATTACATTGCACCAGAAATCCTACAGAACCGATTGACTGAAATAAATGGCAGGACTGACTTGTACTCTGTTGGAGTCATGCTGTTTGAGCTATTAACAGGCAACACGCCGTTTAAGGGAACGGTTATACAGCAAATTCTAGCTCATGTACAGGCAGAAAGACCGAGGGTCAGTTCAATTCAAAAGAACATACCAGAAGCGCTGGACGATATTGTTCTAAAGGCAATGTCAAGAGAGCCATCGGACCGGTTCCAATCTGCTTCTGAATTTTCAACTGCTTTGCTGGATTTCCAATTCAACACAACACTATCCCAGCTCCCTGCTGTTCCAGCAGTTCAAACCGGCCCTATTCCAGTTGTACGCGCAAAGCCGCTTGCGGCTGTAGCTATTTCTGACAAGGGCCAAAGCAGGTTTTTGCGCGTGGTGCTTGAGGATGCTGGCGCAGAAGTACTGGTGTGCGAAAACCAGCTTATACTGCTAGAAACAGTTGCTACAAGGCGCTTCTCGCTTGTTATCTGCGAATATACGCAACAGCACACGCCACTGATGCTTCACGCTCTTAGAACCGGAGCAAACCCGAACGCGCACGCGCTTGTGATAGGCGCTGGCGACGAACACAATCCGCTTATGACCGCGACCGTTGGATCGCCAACGCTCGCTGATCTCGCATGGATCATCAAACGCTATGTGCGATAAAACGCAAAAAGACCCCGGCCTGCAACGAAAGCAGGCAACCGGGGCCTTTATTATTTTTCTTTACCTCAGCATTATTTTTTCCAAAAGCTCTCTCCCCTTTTTTTCGTAATCTTGTTCACCGGCAACCTGCATTTCCATTATGTACTTCACTATAAGATCTTCTGCATCAGACGGATTTTCATTTGCCCATCTTTCTATAAACGCAAAATGCAGTTCTTCGCGCACTGCCGAATTTTCGACCTGAAGCCAGATCTTTTTTCGCATTATATCGTCTATAGGATCATTGGAATTCAACGCACTGCGAAGATAATCCGCAAGCTGTGACTGTATTTCTTCCAAACTTTTCCCTGATAAGTCATCGGACGGAAGCAGGGGCTGAAGATATCCGCGCGCGCGTTCAAGTTCCAGCGCTGTTTTTTCCGGATCAAAATGAAATTCAGCTGTTTCGTATTCAGGTTTCATTGCAATAAATATCTTTTCCGGATGCTTATCAAAATCAGCGGAATACGCAAACGCAAGCAATGCGCGAGCTGTTGCAAAATCCATATCAGTATCAACAATGGAAAACAATGCGAACTGAAACGGGATAGAAAATTCACTTTCAAATTTTGGCAGATATTTTACAACCATGTCTTTCATAAACACGGCCTGATTCGCGCTTCTTTGAGGCTCGCCGATTGCATAGCCGTGCCTGTAGCGGAGCCACTGCATTGCCTCTGGAGCGGGCATGCCAAGCGCACGAAGCACTCCCATTGTTTGCGAGAAGCCGGCATACACGCGAAAATCAGCTTGCTTGCCAACAATCTTTTCTACTTGCGCCGCTCCATATTCCACACCAACAAGTTCGCACGAATTCGCAAGATAATATTCCGTCGCCTCATACGGCCCTCCCGGAATAAATACATAAGTTCCGCGTGGAACAGATGTGATTGTCAATGTTTTGTTTTTAATATTCAATGTAAACATATGGTTCGCGTCGCAATGCGCCTTTTTCCAGCCAGCCCGCGAATCAAGCCCGATCAACAAAACATTTACCTCGTCTTTTGACGCTATATCAAATTTTGACCCTCCGTTTATCATTTGCTCCATGCGATCGGTTAGCGCGTCTGAAACAGCGCTTACTGATTTTTTCCCAGAGTCGGATGTTGCCAAAACAAAACCGGCTGATACAGCAACAAAAACGATAATTATAATTGCAATCTTTTTTTTCATATAATACCTGCGCTCATATTGTTGCTATTATGCTAAATTCGCGCTATAAATGCAAGCGTATGGCAGGAACAAAAATCATGCGTTTTGCATATAAAAAAATCGTAAAGCCGCTTCTGTTTAAGTTTGACCCTGAAAATGTACACGATGCCATGACTTTTGCAGGCGCTCTGCTTGGAAAAACAATCATTTGGCGCTTTGCAATATCTGCTTTGCTAAAATACAAAAACAACGCGCTTGAACAGCACATACTCGGAATCAGATTCACAAATCCGATTGGGTTGTCTGCCGGCTTTGATAAAAACGCTAAACTGCTCAAAATTCTGCCGTGTGTCGGCTTCGGATTCGCTGAAATCGGATCAATAACCGCGCGCGAATGCGAAGGCAATCCTCGTCCGCGGCTTATGCGCATGCCAAATAGCAAGGCAATACTTGTAAACTACGGGCTAAGAAACGAAGGATGCGACAAAATAATCAAACGGATTTCAAAAACAAAAAATTTCAACATTGGTATAAGCATTGCCCGCACAAACTGCAAAGAAGCGTCTGATCTTAATAATGCAATAGAAGATTACGCTTCCACACTGGAACGATTTTCAAACAACGCATCTGTTTCGTATTTTACAATAAACATCAGCTGTCCAAACGCGTTTACCGGCGAGATGTTCATGGACACAAAAAATTTAGATTTATTGCTGACGCGAATTGACAAAATTCCCGCTGAAAAACCAATTTTTATAAAAACAGCATCAGAAATTTCAACAGACGAGCTGGATGAAATAGTTAATGTTGCGCAAAAGCACAGAGTGCACGGATTTGTTCTTTCTAATCTTGTAAAAAACAGACAAAATCCATGCGTGGATAAAAACGAAGCCGCTTGCGCACAAACCGGAGGAATAAGCGGAGCGCCAACAGCAGAACTATCGCTGGCGCTTATCTCGCACATGCGAAAAAAATATGGCAATATGTTCGTTGTTATCGCTTCTGGCGGAGTGTTTTCTGCAAAAGACGCGTACACGCGCATTTTAGCAGGCGCGTCGCTTGTTGAACTTATTACAGGCATGATCTACGAAGGACCGCAGTTAATTGGCGAAATAAATCGAGGACTTGCGAAGCTGTTAAAGCGCGATGGTTTTGCAAATATTAGCGAGGCGGTTGGGAAAATGCATTGATTGCTTTTTAAACTGATGTTTTAAAAAAGACCTATAGGTTGTTTGATTTGGGTAGTCCCATGCCCTGTACCATGAGACCGGTGTTTATCACTGGGTACCATGGGACCGGTGTT
>DNKR01000024.1 GCA_003497135.1 Candidatus Uhrbacteria bacterium
AGTGAGAAAGCGCCTGGGTCGGCGGGCGACCAAGATCAAGGAGAAGCTGGAAGAAAAGGTAGAGAAAACTCCAAAGGCTCCGATAAAGGCCAAGAAAACCGGTAAAAAGACCCCTGCCAAAGATGAGCCAAAAAAGAAAACAGCTCGGAAACCTCGGCGAGAATCTCGCAAAAAGGCTGCTGCAAAATAAAGGCTACCGATTCTTAACGGCTAACTTCTCGTGCCGCTTCGGTGAGATTGATCTTATTTTCCAAGACAAAGAAACGCTTGTGTTTGTGGAAGTGAAATGTCGCTATTCCTCGCGCTTTGGGGTGCCCGAAGAAGCGGTCAATCGGAAAAAACTGAATTCCCTTCAGAAAACCATTGACTATTTCTATACCCGTTTCCCCCGCCTGCCTCGTTTATGCCGTATCGACGTCGTCGGCATCGAACTCGACCCGATAACCCTCAAGCCCACCGCCGTTCGTCATCTCCCCAACGTTACAGGTTAAGAAGCATTGATTTCTCCTGATATTTAGAGTAAAGTTGCTTCATCCAAAACAAATAACCACAAGCGGTAGATTATGGAAATGACTAACCTGACTATAATTTTGGGTGCAGGCGCTTCAACTGGATCGACGCAACATGGTATTACCTCGCAGAGCGACATTATTCCTCCTTTGACGAAAGATCTCTTTTTACCTCAATATGATTTCGTTCTGGGTAAATACGGTGATGTAAAGAGTGGAACAGTTGGGCTTTCTTCGAGTATGACTGATGGCAAGTCACTGGAGGATAGGGTAAAAGACGAGCTTGGCACTTTAAGTAATTACGGGTCTCTATCGCCACACCGCAAGAGGTCGTTCAATCAATTACCTTTATACCTACAAGATCTGTTTGGCTACATTAGCAGTGAACTCAACAACAAGACCTTCTATTCAAGGTTCGTAAATATTATTTTTGATTACATTGATAAAAAAAGCTTTAAGGTTACTTTCATCACTTTAAACTACGACCTCTTGCTAGATTTCGCTTTGGAGAGGGTGGTCGGGAAACAATTTGAAGGATTTGGCAACTATACAGATGAGTCTCATAAATGGGTGCTTCTCAAGCCACATGGATCCGTGAATTGGTTTCGGCAGATCAACAGATATACTCAGACAGGATCAAACTTTGAAAGCTGGAACGCAATTGTAAGGGACCTTAATGTTTCGAGCGATTTATCAACTGAATTAAGATTTGTTAATCTTGCCGAGTTTCGAGAAGGATTTGTAGACGGAATCCCTCATTATCCAGCCTTGGCTATTCCTAATACAGAATACTCACCCTTATACCCACTAGAAGAATTCCATACAGTCCTAAAAGAAAGACTCGCTGAATGCCATAATTATTTGATAATTGGTTTCAGCGCATATGATCAGGATTTACTTGAAGTCCTTAATAAGAATGTCAAGGAAGTTAAAAGATACCTCATAGTAGGACTTGGGGATGTTGCTGAGGTTTACAAACGGCTTGAGAAAGGTGCTTCGCTTTTTTCAGCCGAGAAACCAACAGAGGTCCAATACGGGACTGGGTTTGGGAAATTTGTCTCTAGCACAGATCTGACTAGCTTTTTGAACGAGCTAACCTGATTTTAGCCCGGTATCAGATCTGGGGAAAAATAAGATTTAAGACAGGGCCTGTATAATTACATCCAACATCTCTTTTGTGTTTTTATATAACCCTGCATCTTTCCATTTGTCTATTTGATGGGAATACCGCGCCGCTTTTATTACTGGCCCGTTCGGACCAACATGAGCAAAAGAGATTATGAACACTTGGCTGTCTTTAAGTTCTGAGTGCTCTATAAGATGATTGCGCACATTGCAGATTCCTTTAGATTTATTTTTAAGTTTTAAACCAGTCAGTAAGTCGGCAACTTTGAGTAATCTAAAGGCAAGATAGTAGAAACATTCTGTTAATAGCTCAACTTCAAAACCAACTTCGGAATCTTCTTTAAGAATGGCCCTTGGCGCTTGAATTTTATGTCTTATAACGAAGCGCACCATTTTATCCGCATTTACTCTTGACTTTTCTTCTAAAGTAACAATTTTGTTAAAAATAAAGCTCAGTTGTTTTATTCGCTTGGCAATCTCTCCAGCCAAATCTGAATTATGACCTTCCTTTCCTTCGTGAGAGCGACAATAATCTAGCCAAAGATTAGCAGCACGCCTAAAACTTAAACTTACCTCCCGAATTAAATCCAAGCTTTCTTTTGGAAAAAGGTCTTTCATCACTTTAGCAGTGTGCGGTGACCCCACCGGGAATCGAACCCGGATTACAAGGATGAAAACCTTGCGTCCTAACCATTAGACGATGAGGCCGCGGTGCAAATAAAATAGCTGAAAAAACATTTTATGTCAACTATTAACCCAAATAACCATGATTAATTTTGGTCTAACCGCCAAACAAGTAGAGGCAAACAGCAGTTCGCCTCTACAAGTCATTTGGCGGTCTGACCCATTATTGTTGCCGTTGTTGATTTATGGTTTGTGTTTCGCGTCCTTAAGAATCCGGTCGTGGACCAGTTCAGCCGCCAGCTCAATGAAACCTAAAACGAACGGAACGACCAAAAGCATAAAAATAATCGCGACGATTTTCGAGATAGTACGCGTTACATGCAGATCACCGTAACCTATCGTCAAAATAGTGGTTACAGTGAAATAAAGGGCATCGACAAATTCCCAGCCTTCCAAATACATGAAGATGGCAGTTCCTAATATAATCAAAATAAGGGCCAACAATGCCAAACGTTTAAAGTCAGGGTGACGAATAATTTTAAACATAGCGATACACTAAATATATCTAAGCATACCACAAATTGAACACTATGGCCAAGCGGCAGGCACGTGCCTCTGGTCCATTTTTGTAATCAATTACGCATCTCCCAAACTATTTACACCAAACTCCATCACATCTTTTGCATCTCCATCTTTATATACCACTATTTGCCACGCTTTGATATTTCCATCGTCATCTTCAATTCCAAAACAAGCAGCTGAATATTGATCTGTTATTTCCGATTCATTAATTTCCAGATCAGCTGATACTAATGCGCGAACATGTTCAGAAGTGCTTGCACTTATTTTACCCATGTTCTTACCGCCATATTTTTTAATTAATTCTTCTGCGGCTTTTCTTATTTTTTGATGCTTTTGTTCTTCTTTCTTCTCTTCCGCCTCGTATTCATCATCACGATCTTTATTTAATTTATCTATAAAAGACCTGTCTGCTGTAAAAGCATACTTCTTATTCCACCCAAGATGCTTATTTCCAGAGACTATAGTTTTTATTTGCAGAACCATATTTTGGTCGTGATAATTTTCTCCAAAATCAAGAGCAATTATAAAATATTTATCTGATCCAACGAAAGGATAAATCTTATAATCTCCATGTTCTGTTTTTTCTATTCTCCCGCCTTGCAAAACTCTTTTTTCATTATCTGCCAGAATTTTAATCACCCTATCATGGGTGTCTTCGGGAACATTTTTTCTTAAATCCGGATGCCTAAATGCCCACATTTGGTTTATTAAATCCTGCGGAACCCCAAATTGTTCTTTTTCCGGCTGAATTTGTTCTTGGCTGGGTTTTGCTTGTTCTGACATATTATTAATATAATGCTAATATTAAACCATAAACATCTTATCTTTGGAATACTTCGATTGACGATTTTGGCATTATATGGTACGCTTAACATCGCTTTAATATGCTTTCTACAATAATTTCAATTGTACAAATTACTTCGGCGGTTCTCCTTGTTGCGGCTATTTTGCTTCAATCAAAGGGAACAGGCCTTGGAACAGCTTTTGGCGGCGGCGGAACAATCCGTCACACAAAGCGCGGAGCTGAAAAAACAATTTTTATAATAACCATCGTCTTGGCAGTAATCTTTATTGCTACTGCTTTGGCAAACTTGCTAGTTTCATAAACTGTGAAAATCAGCGATCCGTTAATCCGCTGCCGGAGGTTCTGCATTAAGTTGCCGCGAACCATCTATGCGGCTTTCATAAGCGTTTTTAAAAATCCACGCAAAGACGATCTTGCGCAACGACTTGTTTTTAATGTTAAAAAGAATCGTGCGTTCCCTACAGCGGCGCAATGGAAATTCATGCCGCGCGTTCTTTCAAAATCAGAAAAAACGGCGCTAATCGCATCTCTTGTTTTGCTTGTCGCATCTGTTTGCACTGCCGGGATCCAGTACTACATTACGCACAGAATTGATGTGCCTGCTGTTGGCGGCGAGTATGTTGAGGGAACTGTGGGCTCTCCACAGTTGATTAACCCACTTTACGCTAATGTGAACGATGTTGATAATGATATTTCGCGCCTAGTATATTCCGGCCTCATGAAATATAATCCAAAAGAAGGGCTCTTAACCGATCTTGCGGAAAAATACGAAGTATCCGAAGACGGAAAAAAATATACATTCAAGCTCCGTGAAGATGCAACTTGGCACGATGGCGAGCGGTTCGGAGTGCGCGATGTGATTTTCACATTCAAAAGCATACAAAACTCTGATTACAAAAGCCCAATGGCAGTCAGCTTCTTCGGAGTTGAAGTTGAACAAGTTGATGACTGGACTGTTTCTTTTACGCTGGAAGAGCCGTTCGCGCCTTTTCTTTCAACAATGACTCTTGGTATTTTGCCATCGCATATTTGGGGAAACATTCCGCCAAAAAACGCACAGCTGACAGAGCAAAATTTAAAGCCGATTGGAACCGGTCCGTATAAATTTGAAAAATTCATTAAGGAAAAAGACACGGGTGAAATTAAATCATACACTCTTGTACGAAACAAAAATTATTACACCCAGGCGCCATATATTGAGCGCGTGATGTTCAAGTTCTATGCGAATGCCAGCGATCTTGCCGCAGCTCTTAAAAACAAAAACATTGAAGGCGCGGGTTACATGCCTCAAGAAATGGTAAAAGAATTTGAGGACTCGCAAACATACAATATTCTGCGCCCTTCCCTGCCGCAATATGTCGGCGTATTCTTCAATGAAGAAAAGCAGATATTGCTGTCAAACCCAAAACTGCGCGAGGCAATGTCGCGCGCTGTTGACAGGGACCAAATTGTGCGCGAGGCCCTGGAATCGCACGCAAGCCCAATGTACACGCCTGTGTTTCAAAGCACAGTCGGCGAAAATCCCGATCTTGAACTGCCGACATTTGATTTTGAAAAAGCAAAAGCCCTGATGGACGAGGCCGGGTGGAAACTTGGCGAAGGAGCGCAAGTGCGCGAAAAGAAAATTGAAAACGAAACGCGCCAATTAAAAATTACGCTTTCTGTTGTGGATGTTCCGGAACTTATGCGCACAGCAGAACTGCTAAAAGAGCAGTGGGCGGATGTCGGAGCGCAAGTTGATATTGCCCCAATTGACCCAACGCTTTTTTACAGCAACACTGTTTCGCCTCGCAATTACGAAATGCTGTTAACAGGCGAGCTCTTGGGAATTGATCCTGACCTGTATCCGTTCTGGCATTCATCGCAAATCGCGGATCCCGGACTCAATCTTGCTCTGTACGGAAACCGCAAAGCGGATAAACTTCTTGAAGACGCGAGAACAACGACAAATAACGATACAAGAATAGAAAACTACAAAGCATTTCAAAAAATATTCCTATCTGATATGCCTGCGATTATTCTGTACCAGCCGACATATTCATACATTGTCCCGCAAAAGATACAAAACATAGAAATGCAATCAATTGTATTTCCAGATGACAGGTTTGCGTCTATTAATTCATGGTATATAAAAACAAAAAAGAAGTTCAGATAATAATCATTTGTTATTCATGCTTTTTTAATTCCTTACACGCGGATGTGGCGGAATTGGTATACGCGCTGGCCTCAGAAGCCAGTGAGAGCAATCTCTTGGAGGTTCAA
>DNKR01000048.1:0-1280 GCA_003497135.1 Candidatus Uhrbacteria bacterium
CCTGTTACAACTCCGGGCAAGGATATTGCATGGGCCTCGTACTACATGACAATGGTTGACTGCGAGCCGGACGAAAAAAATCTGCGATCATTCGCATCAACAACAGACGCTTTGTATGCATATAACACAAAAAAACTAAGCTTGCATGACTGGATCCGCGTTCGGCTTCCAAACAAAGAACTAATGGTTACAACCGTCGGACGCGTAATTCTAAACTCTCAATTTCCAGAAGGAATTGAATATCAAAATAAAGTTTGCGGAAAAAAAGATCTGGCAAATATTGTAAAAGATGTTCTGAAAATGCACGGCACAGAGGTTGCTGCGGAAATTCTGGATAATCTAAAAGACCTTGGATTCAAGTTTGTAACATTATCTGGGTATTCCTGGGGAATGGGAGATCTTCCTATTATAAAAGAGAAAAAAGCATTGCTTGATGAAGGTAAAAAGCGCGTGCTTGAAGTTGAAGATTATTACGCGCAAGGGCTTCTTACGCAAAACGAGAGACATACCTCAATCATTAAAATCTGGACTGAAATTAAAGACAAGATCGCTGACCTTGCAAAGCAAGCGCTTCCAAAGGGTTCGTCAGCGCTCACAATGATTGAATCAGGCGCTCGCGGGCAATGGGGCCAGTTAACGCAGATGATTGGAATGAAGGGTCTTGTGTCAAACCCTGCAGGAGAAATTATTGAGCTTCCTGTCACAAGCTCGTTTAAGGAAGGATTTGATGTTCTTGAATTTTTCATTTCAAGCCACGGTACTCGAAAAGGTCTTACGGACACTGCCTTGCGTACTGCAAACGCCGGTTATTTGACCCGTCGTCTTGTTGATGTTGCGCAGGATGTTGTTGTAACAATTGAGGACTGCGGAGACAGGGGCGGAGCATTGTTTACCAAAGTTGAATCAGACGATATTGGCGAACCGTTGTTGATCCGCATTCTTGGCAGGTACGCGCTTTCGGATATTGTAAAACCGGGCGGCCGCAAGGTTGTTGTAAAAGCAGGAGAACTGATAACAGAGGACCATATTCGTGAAATTGAATCAGCAAAAACAGAGCTTGAACAAGCGCATGTGCGCTCTGTTCTAAATTGCCGGCTTGGGCGCGGCGTGTGCCAAAAATGCTATGGCTATGACCTTGCGCACAACAAGCTTGTAAGACTGGGAACAGCAGTGGGAATCATGGCCGCGCAATCAATCGGAGAGCCTGGCACCCAGCTTACAATGCGTACCTTCCACGCTGGAGGAGTCGCAGGCAAAGACATCACACAAGGTCTTCCTCG
>DNKR01000048.1:1355-1620 GCA_003497135.1 Candidatus Uhrbacteria bacterium
CAAGGTCTTCCTCGCGTTGAAGAGCTTTTTGAAGCGCGTACTCCAAAACAAAAGGCCATTATGGCAGAGGTTTCCGGAAAAATTGAAATTGTAACGCAAGAGCGCAGTATTGTTCAGGCAGGAACAGGAAAAACAATTGTTGATATACGGCCAGGCCAGAAAACAATAAACATTCATCATTCAGGAACTGAAGAACAATCGTATAATGCAGGCCGTGGAGGCAAAGTGCTGGTTGAAAATGGCGCTAAAGTAAAAAAGGGCGATG
>DNKR01000048.1:1687-1982 GCA_003497135.1 Candidatus Uhrbacteria bacterium
CGCTAAAGTAAAAAAGGGCGATGCAATCATTGAGATGGCTGATGGAGAAAAAGTACTAAGCGATTTTGACGGCACTGTAAAAGCGGCAAAAACAAAAGTTGCTGTTGTGTACGAAGCAAGTAAAATTCGCGAATACATTATTCCGCCCGGATATTCGCTCCATGTTAAAGATGGCGATGAAGTTGCCGCAGGAGACGAGCTCACAGAAGGGCATATTGATCTGCAGACGCTCTATGAGTATAAGGGCCGCGAAGCAGTCCAGTTGTACATGCTAAAAGAAATTCAATATATTTAC
>DNKR01000048.1:2045-2406 GCA_003497135.1 Candidatus Uhrbacteria bacterium
TAAAAGAAATTCAATATATTTACACATCGCAGGGACAAAAAGTAAACAACAAGCACATTGAAGTAATCATCCGCCAGATGTTCAGCAGAGTGCTTATAAATGATTCAGGAGACACAGAACTGCTTCCTGGCGAAATAGCAGAAATTGCTACAATGCGCGATGAGAATAATAGAGTTAAAACAAAAGGCGGAAAAGAAGCGCAATACAAGCAATTGTTTTTGGGAATCACAAAAACATCGCTTTCAACAGAAAGCTGGCTGTCAGCCGCTTCATTCCAAGAAACTGCATCAGTCCTTATCAACGCGGCTGTTACTGGCAAAATTGACCGGCTTTCAGGCCTTAAAGAAAATGTCATTATCGG
>DNKR01000048.1:2465-3436 GCA_003497135.1 Candidatus Uhrbacteria bacterium
CTTAAAGAAAATGTCATTATCGGCCGTTTGGTTCCTGCTGGAACAGGATTTGGAGCTGTTTTGCAAGACGAAGAAGAACCTCGTGCTGAAATTCCCGAAGAGAATCGTACACAAACAGAAACAGCAGAAATGTAATTACAGCCGCAAAAACCCGCCAAGATATTGCATGGCGGGTTTTTCAATGATAAGCTCTTGTTAAGAAATATGTCAGGTCATAGCAAGTGGCACAATATTCAGCAAAAAAAATCAGTTTCTGATTCAAAACGCGCGCAAGTTTTTACTAAGCTTGCGAATGGTATTGTTGTTGCCGCGCGCGAAGCAGGCGGGGATCCTGATACGAATTTCAAGCTCCGCATGGCAATAGAAAAGGCGCGCTCTGCAAATATGCCTAAGGACAATATAGACAGGGCTGTTGCAAGAGGGGCTGGAACAGGCGGCGGTTCAGCTCTTGAGACAGTGGTTTATGAAGCGTTTGGTCCGGGCGGTGTATCTATTCTAATTGAAGTTCTTACAGATAATCGTAACCGCTCTGTTGCTGATGTTAAAAGCTGTCTTGGAAAATTAGGTGTCAGTTTGGCTTCGCAAGGATCAGTAATGTGGATGTTTGAAAAAATCGGGGTTGCGCATATAAAAGGCAATATAAAAGACAAAGACGTATTTGAACTTAAGTTAATAGACGCTGGTGCGATTGAAATAAAATATGAAGATGATATAGCGATTGTTGAGACATGTGTTCCGGATTTACAAAAAATTATTGCTTCCGCAACCGCATCAGGTCTTTCTGCGGACTACGCGGAAATTGAATACATAGCAAAAGAACCTGTTGCTGTTTCTGAATCCGATAGCATGAAACTGAATCAGATCTACGAAGCGCTGGATAATTTAGATGATGTTCAGAATGTGTTTACTAGCGAGAAATAATCATTCGTCATTTCGAACCTCTGGGTAGGGACGCACAGCAGTGCGTCCCT
>DNKR01000048.1:3570-6876 GCA_003497135.1 Candidatus Uhrbacteria bacterium
GGTCGAGATGACAGAAAAAAATATGAACAAATCAAAAATCTTTCTCGGTATTGATCCTGGTTTTGGAAGGACAGGATTCGGAGTAATAAAGCTTGAAAAAGGACAGCTTTGCATTTTGGATTATGGGTGTATAACGACAAAATCTAAAACAGATTTATCAAAACGATTAGTGGAAATATACAGTGATCTTGTTTCGATCATTAAAAAGCACAAGCCGGACGCTGTTTGCATAGAAAAATTGTTTTTTTCAAAAAATGTTAAAACAGCGATTGATGTCGGGCATGCGCGAGGAGTTGTTTTGCTTGTTTCGGAAATGAATCATGTTCCCATTATTGAAATAACTCCGACAGCTCTTAAAACAGCAATAGTCGGATACGGTCGCGCTGATAAAAAACAGATGCAAGAAATGATTAAGCGCATGTTCAAACTAAAAAAAATACCAAAGCCGGACGACGCGGCTGATGCTTTGGCGCTTGCAACATATGCAGCGCTTGTAAAAACAGGCCGCTAGCCGTTTTTTATTCGCCTCGCGCGATCAAAAGCAGATATTCAACATTTCCGCCCTTGCCGCCTTTTATAGGTGATTTTGTTTGTTTAAGCACGCTAAGGCCGGTTGATTCTATTTCTTTGCATACGCGTTGCACAACATCGCTTGCTTGCTTTTCGCTGATTGTTCCTGCGCGAAGCAGTTTTTGTTCAACTTCATAATGCGGTTTTAAAAGCGCGATAATGAATCCGTTTGGTTTTAGATTATTTATTGCGCTTGGAAGAACATTTTTCAGCTTTGTCCAGCTTGTATCTATTGAAATAATATCCATAAGTTCTGGGAGCAAAACATGCATTGCGTTTGTTCGTTCCATAACAATAACCCGCTTGTCATTGCGCAGTTTCCAATCAAGCACTCCGTAACCGGTTTCCACTGCGTATACGCGAGCGGCACCGTGCGCAAGCAATGCGTCTACAAATCCGCCTGTTGAAGACCCAAAATCAGCGCATGTTTTGTCTAAAACAGATGTTTTGAATTCGCGAAGCGCGTGCTCTAATTTTTCACCCGCGCGAGAAGCGTATGCCATATTGTGCAATAATAGCAAAATAAGTTCAAAAGTCCAGTTCTTAGAAAAAAGCGTAATCCTTGAAGGTGCGTTGGATATTCTATTGCGCAAGCGGACAATTTCAGTATAATATTGTTATATCCTCAAAACATTTATGCCAAACGAGGTTCCGAACAATTTCGGCGGGTTGGAAAAGCGGTTTTGCGAATACAAAAACGCAAAATTCGCTATTCTTCCGATCCCGTTCGACAAAACAAGCACATGGGGCAAGGGCGCTGACATGGGACCCGGCGCTATAATTGACGCGTCGCGCAATATGGAGCTCTATGATATAGAAACGAACAGCGAACCGTATCGCGCAGGAATATATACCGCAGATCCAATCATTGGCGAAACATCAGAAGAAATGATTGCGTCATCAGAAAGCGCGGTTTCAAAACTGTTAGATGACGGCAAGTTTGTGATTTCAATCGGAGGCGAACACTCTGTTTCAAACGGGCTGATCCGCGCGTACGCAAAAAAGTATCCAAACTTAAGCATTCTGCATTTAGATGCGCATTCTGATAGGAGAGACAGTTATGACGGATCAAAATTCAGCCACGCAAGTATAATGGCAAGAGCAGGGGAAATTGTAAGCAATATTGTTTCTGTTGGCATACGAAGCATGGATGCATCAGAGGTATCTGTAATTGATCCAAAGAAAATATTTTACGCGGAAAATATAATTGATTCTGATTCTTGGATGAAAAGCGCAATTGACGAGCTATCAGAAAATGTTTATATTACAATTGATCTAGATGTATTTGACCCGAGTGCGCTTCCGTCCACAGGCACGCCGGAGCCGGGCGGTATGGATTGGTATCAGGTTATTAGATTTTTAAAGCTTGCGGTTGAAAAAAAGAATATTGTCGGTTGTGATATTGTTGAACTTGCGCCCAACCCGGATGAAAAGTCATCTGATTTTCTTGCAGCTAAACTAATTTATAAATTAATTGCTTACGCGCAAAAAATATGAACGAGTCAGAATTTCAAAAACTTTCTCCGGGTCTAAGAAAGCTCATAGTCAAAAGCGAGGATGTTGAATCAAAAACAAAAGCTCCTTTGACTGAAATAATTAAGCAGAGCAGCGAACCTGTTTCTGAATTTGCAAAGCAGACGCTCCGCCACTGCAATGGCGGCGCAGCTCTACAGGCCGCACTCTGGCTTAAACAGCATCTTGATAGTGGCGGAAAATTTGTTGTAACAATCGCAGGGGCCTTGAGCTCGTTTCAAGTAGGCGTCATGCTTGCGGAGCTCATCAGAAAAAACAAAGTGCATCTTATATCCGCAACAGGAGCGAATCACGAGGAGTCGTATTACAGATATGTCGCGCATTCGCACTACGCGTATATTCCGCGCTACACAGAGCTTACGCCGGAACAAGAAGCAGAATTGCGCGACACCGGCTTGCGCAGGATTACAGATACGTTCTTACCAGAAGACGAAAGCGTGCGCATTATGGAACCTCACTTGCTCAAAATGTGGCAGGACGCACAGCAAAAAGGCGAACGGTATTTTCCGCACGAATATTTCAGGCGTTTGTTTTCAGAAAATCTTGTGCAAGCTGATCCAAACGCGAATCCAAACGAATGCTGGGCATATGCCGCTTACAAGCACAATATCCCAATTGTAATTCCGGGTTTTGAGGATTCAACAATGGGTAACATATTTTCCAGCTATACTTACGCTGGCAAGCACAAAAAAGAAGGCGATGTATTATTAAATCAAAACATAATGAAAACCGGCTTGGAATATTTCCATTTTTTATACGACTGGTACATGGAAGAATCAAAAGATACTCCGATCGCGTTCTTACAGCTTGGCGGTGGTATAGCAGGGGACTTTCCAATTTGCATTGTTCCATCGCTTAAGCATGACCTGCGAGTACATGGGGTCAGGGACTGGGCAGGGTTTATAGAAATCGGTTCTTCGCCAATGTCATTCGGTTCGTATTCAGGCGCGGGAGGAAAAGAAAAAATTACATGGGACAAGCTTTCAACAGAAAGTTATTATCAGATTATTCAAAGCGACGTGACTGTCGTGTTCCCATGGCTTGCGGCTGTTTTATTGGATCTATAAAAAATCTTGCAATTAAAAAAGCCCGCGTATTGAGCGGGCTTTTTATTTTTACTTTGGTGCCGAGGGTCAGAATCGTCCCGCCATCATTGTCGTTTGGCGGGATCCGCCGCAAGTTACTATGGCGGAAACTGACAAC
>DNKR01000004.1:0-296 GCA_003497135.1 Candidatus Uhrbacteria bacterium
GCCTGGATGCCAAGGCGGTGCAAAGTCGGGGCGCGGTTCAAAAGAACATACGAGACCTTTGTTATTTCTTCTAGAATATCCCAGACCTCTGGCCTGTCTTGTTCAATAAACCTGTTCGCGCTGCGGATATTGTGAACATACTCACGCTCAATAAGCTTTGAAATCACAAACGGCCTGAATAGTTCAAGCGCCATGTTTTTTGGAATTCCGCACTGATCAAGTTTTAAATGCGGACCCACGACAATTACCGAACGCCCTGAATAGTCAATGCGCTTTCCAAGCAAGTTCTGGCGGAA
>DNKR01000004.1:381-509 GCA_003497135.1 Candidatus Uhrbacteria bacterium
TGGCGGAATCGGCCTTGTTTGCCTTTTAAAATATCCGCCAAGGATTTTAACTGTCTCTTGCGGCCTGTTGCGGCCATTACTGTTTTTGCATGGCGCGCTGAGTTGTCAATCAAAGCATCAACCGCTTC
>DNKR01000004.1:601-726 GCA_003497135.1 Candidatus Uhrbacteria bacterium
TGCAGCATTCTTTTTTCATTGCGAACGATAACTTCCGGCGCGTTCAATTCGCGCAAACGCTTAAGACGGTTGTTGCGGTTAATTACGCGCCTGTACAAATCGTTCAAGTCAGATGTTGCAAAACG
>DNKR01000004.1:796-1515 GCA_003497135.1 Candidatus Uhrbacteria bacterium
TTCAAGTCAGATGTTGCAAAACGCCCTCCATCAAGCGGAACCATAGGACGAAGATCAGGAGGAATAACAGGAATCGCATAAAGCACCATCCAATTCGGCCTGATTCCATTGACCTGCAAGCTCTTCAATAGTTTGAATCTGCGAATAAGGCGATCGCGCTTTGCTCCAGCACCTTGTTCAAGCTCTTCGGTTACAGCTTTCATTGTCGCCTCTATATCAATGCGCGAAAGTAAAAGATCAATCGCTTCAGCGCCGATTCCTGCTTCAAAAATATGACCGTATTTTAGCGACCAATCATGATATGTTGTTTCTGTTATTGTTTTCATGACTTTGAGCTCTTTAAGTTCAAGTGTAACTTGAGCAAAGTCAGCGTCCAATTCTTCTAATTTTGAGGCCTTTATAGAATTTATATGATCCTGTTCTTTTGCTTTTTTCGCCGGCTCTTGCGCAAACTTTTGCCCAAGGCGCTCAATGTCGCGCTCGTATTCGCCTTCTATCATTTTCTTTTTCATTTTGTATTCCTGCTTAACCTGCTCTTTTGTTGCCTCAAGAGCGGTTTCGTCAACATCAGTAATGATAAAGCTTGCAAAGTAAATTATTTTTTCCAGGGTTTGCACTGACATGTTAAGAATGGTTCCTATTTTTGAAGGAACTCCGCGCAAAAACCAAATATGAGTCACAGGGGACGAAAGATCAATGTGGCCCATGCGCTCGCGGCG
>DNKR01000004.1:1605-8384 GCA_003497135.1 Candidatus Uhrbacteria bacterium
TACTCCGCATTTGTCGCAAATAATGCCCTTGTATCTGATTTTTTTATATTTTCCACAATAACATTCCCAATCCTTTGACGGACCAAAAATTTCTTCTGCAAACAAACCGGACTTTTCAGGTTTTTGCGTGCGGTAATTAATTGTTTCCGGCTTTGCGACCTCGCCATGCGACCATGATCGTATTGTTTCCGGAGACGCTACGCGCAAACGGATTGAGTCAAAGTCGGATGATTTTAATGTGTCTTTTCGTATTGCCATATGGTGTTATTTAGTTGATTCTTTTTTATCCAGATCTATTTCAATAACTTTTCCATTTTTCATAAGCTCCACATCCAAACACAACCCTTTTAGTTCTCTTATAAGAACATTAAATGACTCTGGAATATTTACTTTTTGAATCTTCTGGCCTTTGATTATTGATTCGTATGCTTTTGAGCGTCCAGGCACATCGTCTGATTTTATTGTAAGAATTTCCTGCAATGTGTGCGCTGCTCCGTACGCTTCAAGCGCCCACACTTCCATTTCTCCAAACCTCTGCCCTCCGAACTGCGCCTTGCCCCCCAACGGCTGCTGGGTTACAAGCGAGTACGGGCCGATTGAGCGCTGGTGGATTTTGTCTTCAACCATGTGGTTTAGCTTAAGCATGTACATGTAGCCAACAGTGACTTTGTGATCAAATGATTCGCCTGTGCGTCCGTCATAAAGAGCGAGCTGGCCTGAATACGGAAGCCCTGCGCGTTCAAGTTCAGAATGAATTACGCTTTCATCAACTCCGTTTAATACAGGCGACGCTACTCTGTATCCGTGCGCGTTTGCGGCAAGCCCCAAGTGCACTTCAAGAATCTGTCCCAAGTTCATACGGGACACAACGCCAAGAGGAGTTAAGATAACATCAACCGGCGTGCCATCTTCTAAAAACGGCATGTCCTCGCGCGCCACAACTCTTGAAACAACGCCTTTGTTTCCGTGGCGTCCAGCGACCTTGTCGCCGACTTGCAATTTGCGAAGATCTGCAACAGTAACTTGAATTGATTTAATGACTCCCGGCGAAAGCTTATCGCCTTCTTCGCGCGAGAAAATCCTCACATCAACCACCTTGCCATGTCCGCCATGTTCCAAATAAAGAGACGAGTCGCGAACATCGCGCGCCTTTTCTCCAAAAATCGCGCGCAGAAGCTTTTCTTCCGCTGAAAGTTCTGTTTCGCCTTTTGGAGTAATTTTTCCAACGATAATGTCTCCGCTTTTAAGTTCCGCTCCGATGTGCACAATACCCTCGCTGTCCAAATGTTTTAATTTTTCTTCTGATACATTCGGGATATCGCGCGTAACTACTTCGGGTCCCAGTTTTGTGTCACGCACATCAATAGTCCAGTGCTCCAAATGCACTGATGTGTACATGTCTTTTTGCACAACGCTTTCGCTGATGATTACAGCATCTTCAAAATTGTATCCGTCCCATGCCATAAACGCGACAAACATATTTTGCCCAAGCGCGAGCTCGCCGTTTTCTATAGATGAACCGTCAGCAAGCAGATCGCCTTTTTTCACTTCTGTTCCTGGCAGAACGCGCGGGCGCTGATTTATAACAGTTGACGCATTTGAACGCTGGAATTTGCTAAGCTCATATTTATGCGATGCGCCTTCGTTATCTAAAACTTCAATTTTAGCGCCGTCAGAGTATGTAACTTTGCCGTCACATTCTGAAACAAGCATGTGGCCCGAATCTTCTGCTGCGCGGCGTTCAATTCCAGTTCCAACAAGCGGCGCTTCCGGGTTTATAAGCGGAACCGCCTGCCTTTGCATGTTGGTTCCCATAAGAGCGCGAGTGGCGTCGTCGTGTTCAAGAAAAGGAATAAGAGCTGTTGCAATAGAAACAATCTGACGGCTTGAAACATCCATATAATCAACTTCAGCGGCGCTGACAACTTGCGGCTCGCCGAACTTTCTTGCTTCAACAAACTCATCAAGAAAATAACCGTTTTCATCAATTTTTGTTGTAGCGGGAGTTGTAATTGTTTTTTCCTCTTTGAACGCGTTTACATATTCAACATCGTTCGTAACTCTCGGCTTGATATTAACATTCGCCTCTCCTGTTTTTACAAATTCTTTTGCCATTTTTTGTGTAATCTCTTCGCCTTCCAAGGTCCGCTCGCCAACCGCACTATTGCCATCGTTTAACGCCTGTTTAATGACTTTTCTATACGGTGTTTCAACGAATCCATAGTGGTTGACTTTGGCATAGCTTGCCAAATGCCCGACAAGTCCGATGTTCGGACCTTCCGGAGTGGCAATAGGACAAATGCGGCCGTAGTGGGTCGGGTGCACATCGCGAACTTCAAACCCTGCGCGCTCGCGTGAAAGTCCGCCAGGTCCCATAGCAGAAAGTCGGCGCTTGTGTTCAAGCTCTGCAAGAGGATTTGTCTGGTCCATAAACTGCGACAACTGCGAAGACATAAAAAATTCGCGCACTGTTCCTATAACAGGACGCGCATTAATTAGGCGCGCTGGCGAAAGCATTTCTACATCCTGCGTTGACATTCTGTCGCGGATAATGCGCTCCATGCGCGCAAGCCCGACGCGAAAACGCGCTTGTATAAGTTCGCCAACAGATCGCACGCGCCTGTTTCCAAGGTGGTCAACATCATCAGGGTCGCCTTGAGAAATATTCAATGAAATAATTTCACGAACAATCTGAACCAAGTCTTCTTTTGAAAGAATGCGTTTTTCTTCTGGCGTAACCGAATCATCAGAAGAATCCAATCCGAAACGCATGTTAAATTTAAACCTGCCTACTTTTCCAAGATCATAGCGGTCAAAATTAAAAAACATTGAATGAATAAGCGAGCGCGCGTTTTCGACTGTTGCAAGATCGCCGGGACGAACGCGCTTGTATACTTCTTTCAAGCCCTCGTCTTCGTTGTGCGAAATATCTTTGTTCAAAGTTGATTCAATGTATTTGTTTATCGGGTGCTTGTCTACATCTTTGAAAAGCTCAATGATCTGCTCGTCTGAACCATAGCCAAATGCGCGCAAAAGAGCGGTGATTGCGACTTTTCTTTTGCGGTCTATTTTAACCCACATTACATTTTTTGGATCTGTTTCAAATTCAAGCCACGCTCCGCGCGTAGGAATTATTTTCGCGCCATAATATCTTCGCCCGCGAACAGCTTCAAAATTAAAAAACGCTCCAGGCGATCTGACAAGCTGGGAAACGATTACGCGTTCAACTCCGTTGATAATATATGTTCCGCGCGGAGTCATTACAGGAAGATCTCCTAAGTAAATTTCTTGCTCGCGATCAGTGCCAAGCCGTTTGTTTATAAGACGGGTCTTTACGCGCAAAGGCGCTTCGTATGTGACATTCTTTTTTAGAGATGTTCTTTCGTCAAATTTCGGCTCGTCAATATAATAATCCTCAAAGTAAAGTTCAAGATCCCTGCCGATAAAATCTTTGACAGGAGAAATTTCTGAAAACAATTCTTTTATCCCTTCTTTAAGAAACCAGTGATACGACTGCTTTTGTATCTCAATAAGATCAGGAAGTTCGTATGCATCAGGAATGCTTCCGAACCGAACGCGCTCCAATGATTTAGCTGGTGTTTTTTTGAAAATCATAAATAGAAATAAATAAACACCTATCCATTGATCGTGGATAGTTAATTAATTAGAATTTGATTGTAGGCGCAGGCCCTTTGTGCGAGATACTCGACACAGCGAGCGCGCGCTCTTTTATCGCCATGCAACGGTCGAACCTTATTATTTAATGCACCATGTTGTGCATTGGTTCAGCCCGGTTGACAACTCAGCCAAAAACGGGGCGCGGCGTCCGATTAGCGGACAAAATGCGTTCTGATAATACAAGAAGTATAGAATAATGTCAAGCTAGAAGTGGATATTCAGTGGAATGTCAAGCAAATACGCAATTTTGCATAAATTAGCCAAAAAAGTTTTTACCTGATAAAAACAATATCTAGATATTCACATACAATCCACAGAACTGGTGGATAATACAATAAACGCCGATTTCTCATTATTTTGGAAGCGCGATTTGTTGCCAAGTCCATACAGCCGAACGCGAGGAGAGAGATTTTCCCGTCCCACCCCGCCAAAGGCAGGGCGGAACAGAGCGCTCAAGGCGCATTGATTCAGCAGTATCGCACTCCCAAAACAAAGCAAAATCTATGCAATGTAAGCAGATTATAAAATGAACTTTGCGGATTAGCAATAGCTGGATAAACAATTCAGCGCCTGACCTTTGGCCAAGCGCTGCGTTTTGTCCTTTCGTTTTCAAGTTTAGTAAATGAGCGAGAACGCTTGATTCAGATCCGCTTTCAGATCATCCACTGCCTCCAGCCCGACTGAAAGGCGAATCAGATTCTCTGTAATGCCGTATTGATCTTGATCTTCTTTGCACACATCAGCGTGCGTGTGCGTGCGCGGGTGTTCTGCAAGCGACTCTGTTCCGCCCAAGCTCACTGCGAGCTGAACGACTTCAAGCGAATCCAGCACCCTCCACGCTTCCGCACGACCTCCACGGACACAAAACGAGATAAGCTGTCCTGCTCCGCTACACTGTTTAGCAAGTCTTCTTTCCTGCTCCAACCCTCCTGATCCAGGATATAGCACTTCAAGAACTGCTGGATGAGCGCGAAGAAACTTCACGATTTCAGTTGCTGATTCGTACTGTGCCTGCGCCCGTATCATAAGCGTTTCCATGCGCTGAAGTAGTTGCCACGCGGCAAATGGATCGCAGATAGAGCCGGTTATTGTTCGTCTGCCCTTCAATCGGCCAATGTGCTCATGGCTCCCAGCAATGACTCCGGCGATCACATCGCTGTGTCCGCCAATGATCTTTGTGGCTGACTCCACAACAATATCCGCACCAAGTTCAAGCGGGCGCTGAAAAGCCGGTGAAAGGATCGTGTTGTCAACAACGATCAGGATTTCTGGATCAATGGCTTTTGCAACTTCCGCAATTCCTGCAATGTCCGCCAAAACCAGGGTTGGGTTTGACGGGGACTCGATGTAGATCATGCGCACTGGATGGTGCTTGACGATGAGCTGTTTGACCTCTTTGGCGGTTGATTCAACAGCGAAAGGAATCGTGCGAACGCGTCTTCGCTTTTGATCTGTAAGCACATGCTTGAACAGGAAGTCAGTCCCGCCGTACACTGGCGCGCTGTAGAGAACAACATCTCCGATTCCGCAGAACTCGTCCATCACAAGCGAAATCGCTGACATTCCGCTTGAAACAAGCACTGCTTCTTGTGCGCCTTCTAGGCAAGCGATCCTCTCTTCAAACATCTGCGCATTCGGGTTGACTAACCTAGAGTAGATCAGCCCGGAAGGAACCTGCTGTTCACATCCAAGCCCATAGGCCTGATTGAACCACAACGCAAGCTCTTCGCACGATCCTGCGACAAATGTGGTTGCTAGAAAAACCGGCGGCTTTACTGCACCCTCTGAAAGACGCGGATTGTAGCCGGTGTGTATTGCTTGTGTTTGAGGTGAACGACCAGTATTGCTGTTTTTCATGACTTTCCCCTTTCTGTGCAAAACATTACACAATTAGAATTAATTTCGCAAGACATAATTTTTGCAAAAAAAAAGAACTGCCAGAGCTTCAAACGAACGCGTGCTTGTTCGTCTTGGCTGCTGGCAGTACGCCTCGCGTATTCTATTGTGGATTGTCTATGCCTCCGGCACTACGCTGTTGATGTAGTGCAGTGTTGGTTGAAACGAAACCCGTTTCCGTTCATTGCGAACATGCAGTGTTCCGACAAGAAGTGTTCCCACCTTTCCGCGAAGATGTTGGGGAACATCGAGCAAGCTCGCGAATTCGCGTTCAAGGTTCCTTTTGCCAATCACGCGCAGAACGATCGTGCGATTGCGAGCAAGCACTATGACCTCATTTCGCGGATCAAGCGGATCGCGGAACGAACCATAGCATGTTTCTGACCTGATTTTTTTCCTCCTACTCATCAATCCCTCCGCGCTCTATGGCTTGTTGAACAGACTGCGTCCGGTTTTGTCCAGATCATGCGTGTATTGAACCGCTCGCAAATACGAGATCGCGAGAGCAAGAACATGCGGTGGTCCGCCATTTTGCAAAGGGCGGTGTATGACCGGACCGCTGCCAGCGTGTTGCTCCTCAATGATCAGCTCGCCTCCACGCTCAAAAGCTCTGACAACGCTTCCGGCAATGTAGGCGTGACTTGTTTGAAACCCATTTTTCATCTTCTGCCTCTTTCAGATTCAGCACAGGTTCTTTGTCCGCAATACAGCTGTTTCTGCATGCGAACTGGGGAATTATAATGCAATTTTTGGCTAAGGTCAACACTATTGACAAAACCGTCTTTTTTTGCTATAATTAGCTGTTAAATTTTTTGGGGACAAACTGAATTGCCGACTTGCGCGTCCCCGCATATCGGCGATTTGCATTGTCCTCAAAGAATGAGTTCATTTCAGGTCGGCATAGCGCGATTCTGCGCTAATGCTGGCAAAAATTCTGTTCACGGGCCTTAGGCCCACGGAGAACGCAATGAAGAAGAACCTGTTCCTGGTCGCTTTCGCGGCCTTCACCCTCTCCCTCACAACCCCTGCTCTGGGCGACCCGCCCAAGTCCAAGACATCCAGTGTCACCTTCTCGTTCAACGACAACGGCGGCACTGTGACCGTTTCCGGCGACTCGATCGCGGTCAAGCGCATTCTGGATGCGCTCGGGCGGCTCGCTGTTGCCGAGGCCTGCGCCGAGGACAAAAACGGATGCGCTTCGGCAC
>DNKR01000052.1 GCA_003497135.1 Candidatus Uhrbacteria bacterium
CCGCCTCCGGCGGAAAGCCGGTTTGAAATTTCTAAAATCTAAATTTTCTCCATCTCGCCCCAATTTTTTCCAATTGACACGTCAACAATAAACGGAATTTCAAATTTTGCCACTGATTCCATTATACGCTTGATTTCGTCCGCGGCTTTGGCCGCGATTTTTTCGTCTGCTTCAAACACCAGTTCGTCGTGCNNACCACGAACGGATTAAATCCGCGTTTCCCTAATGCGCCTCATCCCAATTCTTGCCCTCGCCCAACTCCACCAGCAACGGCACGTTGAGTTCGGCGACACCGCACATCAGCCTGGGCAGCATATCCTTGACCAGATGCAATTCCGCCTGCGGCACCTCCAGCACCAGTTCGTCGTGCACCTGCATAATCATTTTGATTTCGCCGAGGTTTTGATCCTGAAGCAAGTGATCAACCGCGATCATGGCCATTTTCATTATATCGGCCGCACTGCCCTGTACCGGCATATTAATTGCCATTCGTTCTGCTGATGCAATCAGTTGCTGAAGACCGGAATTGATTTCCGGAAAATATCGGCGCCGGCCGAACAGAGTTTGTACGAATCCGTCAGAGTGCGCTTGTTTTTTTGTTGAATCTATATACGCACGGATTCCTGGATGTGCTTCAAAATATTTTTCTATAAAATCACGCGCTTCTTCCATGCTTACTCCGGCTGATTGCGCGAGCGCGCGCGGGCCCATGCCATAGAGAATGCCGAAATTAATCGCTTTGGCTGATCGGCGCTGTTCGCGAGTTACCTTATCCGGATCAGTTTCCCAAATACTTGCCGCTGTCGCAGTGTGAATGTCCGCGCCTTTATGAAACGCATTCAGCATTCCTTGATCGCGCGAGATCACGGCCGCAAGACGCAGTTCAATTTGCGAATAGTCCAGCGCAAGCAAGGTTTTTCCTTTTGGCGCAATGAATGCTTTGCGGATTTCCCGTCCAAGTTCTGTGCGAATAGGAATGTTTTGCAGATTCGGGTCCGACGACGAAAGCCGGCCAGTGGCTGTGATGGTTTGGTTATATGTCGTGTGCACTCGTCCGCTTGAATCAGCGAGAGCCGGCAGGGCATCAACATAAGTGGATTTGAGCTTTGACAGCTCGCGGTGCTCAAAAATAAACGGAACGATTTTGTGCTCGTTGCGAATTTTTTCCAGTTCCGGTGCGGCTGTGGAAACTCCGGTTTTGGTTTTTTTAAGGCCCTTTGTCGGAATTTGCAGTTTTTCAAATAGAATTTCGGCTAATTGAAGCGGTGAGGCAATATTAAAATCCGAGTCAGCGAGCTTATGAATTTGTTTTTCTAGTTTGCTAAGTTCAATTTCAAATTCTTTGGACAGTTTTGCAAGAAAAGCCGAATCAATCATCGCGCCATTGTTTTCCATTTGGCGCAATATCGGCACAAGCGGCATTTCTATTTCGCAAAAAAGTTTCCACGAGTTTATTTCTTTGAGCCGGTGCTCGATTTCTTGCGCGCACGGAGCAAACATCCGGACTGATTTTGCGATTTTTTCCAATTCAGATTCGTCTGTTATTGTTTTAGGAAGTTCCGGTACTTTTGCTTTTAGTATATTTAATGCTATTGAGGCAAAATCATGCGCGCGCGAGTGCGATGCAATAAGGTATGAACCGATCATCAGATCAAAAGTCGCGCCTCGAAGTTCAAGGTCGAATGAGCGCAAGAGCTTTGACAGGGCTTTCAGATCGTGTCCGATTTTTTTTGGCGTCTCGCTTTCAAAAACAGACGCAAGAAGAGTTAGTGTTTTTTTATCTAGCTCGGGCATGATAATAAGTTTGTCGTTGTATGCGAAAAACATGGCTATGTTTTTTCCTGAAAACAGATTTTGCTGTTTTTCAATTCCAAAAACCGCAATTTCATTTTGTTTGACCAGTTCGTCTGCGATGCTTTTTATTTCATTTTCACTGCGGCATGTTGCTATGGAGCTAGTTGCGCCTTCATGAGCAGCGATAAATTGCGGCTTTACGCTCGGTTGCATCCGTTTCAAAAGATTTACAAACTGGAGGTTTTTGTACAACTCGCGTAGCTTTTCTGTATCCGGCTCGCCAAGCTCCGCTTCTTTTGCGGACCATTTTAGATCAAGATCACGCACAATAGTTGCAAGTTTTAAACTTAGTTCAGCTTGTTCTTTTTGATCGCGCAATAGATTTGTTATGCGATCCGAAACCTGTTCCAGTCTGCCGGCTTTGGCTTGTTTGGAAATATTTTTTAGCGTCCCGTATTTTTGAATCAAAATTTTTGCTGTTTTTTCGCCAATGCCGCGCACGCCAGGAATATTGTCAGACGGATCCCCGCGCAGTGCTTTGTAATCGCAAAGCGCCTCTGGGCCAAAACCGAATTTTTCTCGCACAGCATTTTCATCGTAGAGTTTTGTCTCGCTCACGCCTTTTTGAAGAAACAGAACTTTTGTATTGTCATCTACGAGTTGAAGCGCGTCCATGTCGCCTGTAACAATGTATGTTTCTATGTCATTGTTTTTTGTTGAAAGTCCATGAGAAATTGTTCCAATAACATCGTCTGCTTCATATTTTGGAAAAGAATAAGACGGAATTCCGTACGCATTGGCAATTTCTTCTGCAATCGGAAATTGATCGTAAAGTTCTTGCGCCTGCTTTTCCCGCGTTGCTTTGTATAGGGTATACATTTCTTTGCGTACTGTCGGTTCTGCCCGATCCCAAGCCAGGGCCGCGTAAGCCGGCTTAAGATCGCGAAGCAACTTATCCAGCACCATGGCAAATCCGTAAGCCGCGTTCACGACCTTGCCATCGCGGGTCATAAGCGGCGGCAGGGCATGCCAAGCGCGGTGCATGAGCGCGTTCGCGTCTATTATGATAAATAGTTTTTTGGCTGGTTTTAACATAAAAATATATTACCACGCCTGCCCGCCGAAGTCCCGTCGTAAATGGGACGAAGGCGGTAAGACACGAATATTTATGAATTTTCTATTTGTTAATGTTTATTCGGATCATTTCTATCTTTATTCCACCATTTCGGATTCGTTCGTATATATTCACGAATCCGTTCCAATTCGAATTTGTCGCGAATTATATGATCATGGTAACTGCGTTGCCACAATTTACCATTAAACGGTTCCCAATTGGATAATTTAACATTTCGTATATATTCATTTGTCGTCATTGTTTTAAACCATTGTATTATATTCGGTAGGGGCAAACCCTTGTGTTTGCCCCTACCGTCATACAAATTATCGGGGCCGACACATTCGTT
>DNKR01000036.1:0-5032 GCA_003497135.1 Candidatus Uhrbacteria bacterium
GCGTGGCGGGGTCGAAATGACGGTAATAATAAAACTCTTCACTCACTTCTACTCTCTACTTTCTACTTCCCCCTCTCCCATTTAAGAAACGCTTCTATGAACATATCTATTTCGCCGTTCAGCACTGCCTGCGAATCTGCTGTTTCGGCTTCGGTTCTATGATCTTTTACCATTTGATACGGATGCAGCACATACGAACGAATCTGATTGCCCCATTCAGCGCTCTGATACTCCCCGCGCAATTTTTTCTTTTCAGCATCAAGTTCTTCCAATTTCATCTTGTGCAGTTTTGATTTTAATACTTTTATCGCTGTTTCTTTGTTTTGCAACTGACTGCGCTCGTTTTGGCACGAAACAGTTATATTTGTCGGGATGTGCACCACGCGCACTGCGGAATATGTTGTGTTCACGCTCTGGCCTCCTTTGCCTGATGACATGAATGTGTCTATGCGCAAATCTTTCGGATCAATTTCAATGTCTTTGATGTCTTCCAATTCAGGCAAAACTTCTATTAGCGCAAACGAGGTGTGGCGCATCTTTTCCGCGTCAAACGGCGATATGCGAACCAACCGATGCACTCCGGCTTCTGATCGCAAGTATCCGTAAGCATACCTTCCCTGCACCCGAAACATTGCTGATTTGATTCCCGCCTCGCCTCCGCGCGATTCTGAAAGGATTTGAATCGAGAATCCTTTGTTCTCGCAAAATCGCGTTACCATTCTTAAAAGCATCTCCGCCCAATCCTGCGCTTCTGTTCCGCCAGAGCCGGAATGAATAGCGACTACAGCGTTTGCCTTGTCGTGCTCGCCGCCAAACAGGGTCTGAAATTCAAGCTTTTCAAATTCGCGCTTAAGTTCATTGTGCTGTTTTAAAATATCTTCTGCAAGAGCATTGTCTTTTTCCGAATATGCCATTTGCGCAAGATCAATAGCGTCTTTTACGCGTTTCTCAAAACTGTCCCATACTCCCAGTTCAATGCGCAATTCGCCTGCTTCTTGACTGATTTTTTTCCCGCGTTCTTGATCGTTCCAAAAACCCTGCGCGCTCATCTGCAATTCCAGTTCGTTTAATCTTGTTTTTACATTAGCGTGGTCAAAGTAACCCCCTAATGGCAGTAGCACGACCTTTGAGCTCTTCTAAATCAGAAATTAGCTCTTTCATAATTATTATAATTTTATTTTTTTAGCGTATTGGCCAAGAACAGGCATTTCCCAATACTTGCCATTAAGTGCGTTCACAATTCCAAGCAAAGCAAGAACAATAATCGCGACCCATCCTGCCGCAATCGCAAGCCAGCCCAAAATAGGAATAAAAATCAGGAAAAACTTAACGATCCAAAATAAAATCGTTGCCACGGTTAAAACAAGTCCTTGTTTGCCGTGAAATTGCGCGAATTCGGAATTCGGCTTGCCTAAAAGAGGAATAAGGCAAAGAATCCATAGATAGCCGATCGCTGAAATTAGCTTATTTTCCTCAATATCTTTTGAAGACGGACTTAAAACATTAGGAATATTTTGATCTTGGAAATCCATATTTTTTGCTTATTTTACGGATTATCTAAATATAATAGCACAACCTTGACAAATAATGAATATTTAGAGATTATATTGTTTCCAGAAGTAATAATTTAACATATCACTAATATGCTTAAACCGCTTTCTGACTACATTATAGTCAAACCATTATCAGACGAAGAAGTCCGCGCATCAGGAATTGTTTTGCCTGACACACGCGACAAAGAAAGACCTGAACGAGGAGAGGTAATATCTGTCGGGCCGGGGAAACTTTTGGAAAACGGCCAAAGGAGTCCGATGGAAGTAAAGCCCGGGGACAAGGTCATGTTTAAAAAATATTCCCCTGATGAAATAAAAATTGACAACGCAGAGGCGCTCGTAATCCGCATGGAAGACATTGTCGGGGTTATTGAATAAAACATCAATCTTAAATTTCTATTATGGCAAAACTAATTGCTTATCACGAAGATTCGCGCGCGGCTATTAAACGCGGCGTGGACAAACTGGCAAACGCTGTGAAAATCACACTTGGGCCAAAAGGCAGGAATGTTGTTATTGAGCGCAGTTACGGAGCGCCAACTGTTACAAAAGACGGCGTAACAGTCGCAAAAGAAATTGAACTGCGCGACAGATTTGAAAATCTGGGTGCGGAGATGGTAAAGGAAGTCGCGTCAAAAACAAACGATGTCGCAGGAGACGGAACAACAACAGCAACATTGCTTGCGCAAGCTCTGGTAGCAGAAGGTCTCCGCAATGTTACAGCAGGAACCAACCCTCAAGCGATCCGCAGAGGAATTGAAAAAGGCGTTGATGCTGTTGTGCGTGAACTTAAAGAAAGAATTTCAACACCTATCAAAGGCAAAGACATTGCCAATGTGGCTTCTATCAGCGCGAACGACGCGGAAATCGGAAACATGATAGCAAAAGCTATTGAAAAAGTCGGAGAAAACGGGGTCATTACAGTTGAAGAAAGCCAAACCCTTGGATTGGAAATGGAAATCGTTGAAGGCATGCAATTTGACCGCGGATATGTTTCCGCTTACATGATCACAAACGCGGAACAGATGAAAGCGATTTACGAAAATCCTTATATTCTTATAACTGACAAAAAAATCAGCTCAATCCAAGACATACTGCCGATTATGGAAAAAGCCGCGCAAGCAGGGCGAAAAGAACTTGTTATTATTTCTGATGATGTTGACGGAGAAGCGCTCGCGACACTTGTTGTAAACAAGCTTCGCGGAACATTCAACACGCTCGCAATAAAAGCCCCTGCTTTCGGAGACAGAAAAAAAGCAATGCTTGAAGATATTGCGATTTTGACAGGCGGAAAGGTTATAAGCGAAGAAGTCGGATTAAAACTTGAAACAGCTGAACTCAAAGACCTTGGAGAAGCGCACAAAATCGTCTCTACAAAAGACGCAACAACTATTGTCGGTGGCAAAGGCGAGGAAGCCGCGATAAAAGACCGCGTTGAACAGCTGCGAAAAATCAAGGAACAGTCAGACAGCGAATTTGAAAAAGAAAAGCTTGATGAGCGCATTGCCAAACTTGCAGGCGGAGTCGCTGTTATAAAAGTCGGGGCCGCAACAGAAACAGAAATGCGAGAACGCAAGCACAGATTGGAAGACGCTGTTTCTGCAACAAAAGCCGCTGTAGAAGAGGGCTTGGTTCCGGGCGGAGGAGTCGCATTGCTTAGAGCTCGCGATGTATTAGATACGGTATCAGTTGACGGCGATGAAAAAATCGGAATCACGATCTTGCGCAGAGCTCTTGAGGAACCGATTCGCACGATCGCGGAAAACGCAGGCAAAGACGGATCGGTAATCGCTTCAAAAGTTCAAGAAGGCGAAGGCGCGTTCGGATACAATGCCGCAACCGACAAATACGAAGACATGCTTGCGGCAGGAATAATTGACCCGACAAAAGTTACAAGAAGCGCGCTTCAAAACGCGGCATCAATCGCCGTAATGATTATCACAACAGAGGCCGCAATAACAGAAGAGCCAAAAGAAGACAAAGGCCATTCGCACGAAGACGCTGGAATGGGCGGAATGATGTAAAAAATAAATTCATGTGGTAGTGGTTCAATATATTGAACCGCTACCACCCGAAATTGAACCGCTACCACTGGAAATCAAGGGCGATAAAACAAATCAACAGAATGGCAAATCGTCATTCTGTTTTTGTGTCAGAAAGGCGAAGTGTCATAGCAAGCACAAATGCGGCAAGCGCAAGGCCGCTCCACAAGGACCAAAGATAATGATCAAACAAAGATATTATAAGCAAGCAGTTGCCCATCGCAAGCGCGCCAATTGCGTATTTGTTTTTTAGACGAGAATAATTAAACCGGTCTATTGACGCAATCCACGCAAAAAGAAATATAAACGCGATTGCACCCGATTCTGCAAACGAAAGTAAGATTGAATTATGCACCGGCTGGTATGCGTACGCTGGATCGCCCGGTTTTATTTCTGAAAGCCGTTTTGTATACATTCCAAACCCCAAACCAACAGGCCAGGATCCGCCAACAACTTGCGGGTATTCGCGAATCTGCACAACTCGCTCGCTTATTGAGCGCTGCTCAAGACGGTTAGAAAAATCAAACCGCTCGCTGATCTGACCCGCAAAAACAGAAACAGCAACAGCGATTAATATCAAAAACAGCGACACAGCAGGCAGAGCGCGCTTTATGGATCCATGCGCGACAAACACAAGCAGAACAGACGCAATCACAGCAGACAACGCGAGCGCGAGCCACGCGCTGCGCGAATACGAATAAATTAGCGCGATAAAATCAAGCGCAAGAACAGCGCACAAAAATAATCTTTTGTTCAGCCGCTTGTACAAAGACGATAGAATAAAAATCGCAATTGCGCCAACAGCCGCGTATCCGCCAAAAACATTCGGATGCGGAAATGTTCCATACGCGCGCAATTCTCTTCCTGATTCTGTTTCTATAACCGATGTACCGGATAAAACAGCGTCTTGTCCTGCAATGCCAAAAACAGACGATGGTTGAACTTGGTCAGTATATGCTTGAGTCAGGCCGAGAACCAATGGAATAATCAAGCCCAGCACAAACGCGAACAAAAGATTTTTTGTTTTAACATGCCTGTCAAGAAGCTGGACAAACAATACATAAGCAAAAGCAATGTTGACCCAAAGCGCTGCAGAATGAATCGGGCTTTTTGAAAGCAGCGCTGATGCAAGAGCGGCTATGACAAAAACAGCTCCAAACAATATTGGCGCGCGAAAAGCATATTGCGTTCTGACTTTAAGCCGCAAAATAACGCACAGCGCGAGCAAAACTTGCGTAACATACAAGCCAACAGTGCCGTATTCCCAAACAGCTCCGCCAATCAGCGGAGAATCAAATATCCACCGCGACTGGAACGGCAGAAAAAAGAGAAACAAGTATAAAAGCGCGTTTGCGAGAGAGTGCATAGGAAGTGAAGAGTTTAAAAGTACACCGTCATCTCGAACCCTTTTTCATGGTGGGTAGGGACGCACAGCTG
>DNKR01000036.1:5104-9002 GCA_003497135.1 Candidatus Uhrbacteria bacterium
GGTAGGGACGCACAGCTGGGCGTCCCTACCCTGTATGGGTTCGAGATGACTGAAAAAACAAAACTAATACTTCTCAATTTCTTTCCTCCACCGCTCTGCAATTTCTTCCCTGCGGTCAGCGGAGTACAGCTTTATCATATCATTATTTATAACAACTCCAATACCTGCTTTTGCCTGCTCTGACAAAGATGCCGGCATTCTGCGCATCTGGATCCGCTTTAAAAACGACTCAAGCCATTTTGGCGCATTCATGCTAAATAATTTTAAACCAACACGCCTGTTAGCGCTAGCAAAAACCGGAAACGAATTCGGAAACAACTGTTTTACCCATAAATTAGCCTGCCAGAACTCATCAAATACATTGCCCCTATCAAACACAGGTACAACAGAAGGCACCCACGCGCTTAAATACGGATCGTCTTTGAGCTTGATTTTTGACAAATCCATTGCGTCACTATTTAGAAAAAAACTAAAACACAAAGGGTCGCGCGCTCGCTCGTGCGGACGCTGGTGCAAAAGCGCGAACGGAAGGACTGCGAATAATCTGGCGCTCCAAAGAGAATTCGGCTGCGTAATAATAAGCAAATCAATATCTGATTTTTCAGTAGTATGAGACCAAGCAAGTGTATTGCAAGCGGCAATGCCGTCAATCCAAGGAATCAAACTTAAAAATCGCGCAACTCGCTTTAATCTTTTGAATTTTCTGTGCGAATCAGCCGTGCGCTCGTTTCTTTCACGAATACTGATTCCAGCGCCTCGCAAAAAAAAGAAACCGCAATCGGTCTCAAGCATTTTTTTTAAAAACTCGCTTTTTTCAAGCGCGTTACGGACCTCAAACAAACTGTATTCGCGGTCCGGCTCAGAAAGCCATTTCCAAATTTCAAATGATGTTAATGGATAGGAAAAAATTGAAAAATACGCCGCTGTTTTTGCTATTGATTTTTCAAGCTCTGATGGCATACAAAATTATGCCTGAGCGACAGCTGCCTGCTCCGGAGCTCCGGGAGAATCGTTGTTATTATTTTTTTTGAGAACAATAATTTCTTGAAGCAATTGGAACAGGTTTGTGGCAAACCAATAAAGCGTAAGCCCGCCTGGGAGCGAGGATCCGATTACAACTGTGATAATCGGCATAAAATACATCATTGATTGGTTCATGGACGCAAGCATATTTTCATCGCGTGCACCTTCTTTTTTGCGCACTTGCTTTGGCGGCCGCTTTGAGGCCATAAGCCGCACTGATACGAACTGCGCTGCGCCGGCAAGCACAGCAAGCGGTATGCTCGCGCGAGCCAGATCAACTATGCCGATAAACATTGTATTGATTGCGCCGGGATTCTGTACAAAAGAATAAAGATCATCAAAACTGTTCGCATCAGTAAGACCGTTTATAAGAACGCGGTAAAGCGCGAACAAAATCGGCAACTGGATCAAAAGCGGCAAGCATGATGACAATGGATTGACTTTGTTTTCTTTATACAAAACCATCATTTCTTTTGCCATTTTTTCTTTATCGTTTTTGTATTTTTCTTTCAGTTCTTCTATTTTAGGCTGAAGCTCTTGCATTGATTTTTGCGATTTGATTGATTTTGCGGAAAGCGGAAAAAGCGCGAGCTTTATTATTAGCGTAACAAGAATAATCGCGATTCCTATATCCGCAACAGGCAAAATGTCATAAAGCCAAATCAAAAGATTGAACAACGGCTGATAAAATATAATTTTGAATACCTCCATAAAATTTTTATTCCTGCGCAGGCGCGCTTTCTTCAACCAGATTTTCAGCCGGTTTTTCTTCGCTTTCTGCTGTTGGCTGTTCCGGTTCTGTTGTTTCTATCGCATCTTCGCCCTCAACATTAACGATTCCCTTTCCTGATTCTGCTATGTTAAGCTTCCATCCGGTCAAATGCGCTGCTAGCCGAACATTTTGCCCACCGCGGCCTATTGCAAGAGAAAGCTGGTCCGGCGCAACAGTCACAACAGCGCTCTTTGATTCTTCGTCAAGTTCAACTGATTCAACTTTTGCGGGCGAAAGCGCGTGCGCAATAAATTCTTTTGAGTCCTTGCTCCATTCTACAATATCAACCTTTTCGCCGCCGAGTTCTGTTATTATTGTTTGAATGCGCGAGCCGCGCTGACCAATACACGCGCCAATAGGATCTATGTTTTCGTCTTTTGCAAAAACAGCTACTTTTGAGCGAAAGCCCGGGTCGCGGGCGATTCCTTTTATTTCAACATCGCCTTCCGCGACTTCGGGAATTTCTGTTTCAAACAGTTTTGAAACGATTTCATTCGCTATTCTTGAAAGTAGAATTTCCGGTCCGCGGGTTGTAAGCCCGACTTCGCGCACATAAAATTTCATTCGGCTGCCTGGATTGTACCTCTCGCGCGAAACTTGATCTTCTTGGCGAAGCACGCCTGTTGTGCGGCCAATATCAACAAGCACAACCCTGCCCTCTTTTCGCTGGACAGTGCCGGCAATTACCTCGCCTTCGTTGTCTTTGAATTCATTATAAATAATTTCTCGTTCTGCTTCGCGCAGCTTTTGAGTAATAACTTGTTTTGCTGTTTGCGCTGCCATGCGGCCAAACTCGCCCGGAACGGAAAGTTCTGTGCGCAATACATCGCCTATTTGCGCATTTGAATGCGTTTCGCGCGCTTTTGTTATCATGACTTCTGTTTTTGGATTGAATTTTTGTTCATCTTCGCCTTCTGCAACAGAAGATTCAACTGTAGGCGCTTCTTCTTTTGCTTTTTTTCCTGTTTCCTCTTCTTCAACAATCGGTTCTTCTTCAATTTCCATGTCTTCAACAACTGTTTTAACATCAAAAACCCTGGCCTGCGCTGTTTCAGTATCAAATTCAGCAACAAGATTCTGCATCTTATTGCCAAAATCCTTGCGATAAGCCGCGGCAAGCGCTGACTCAATCGCTTCCATGATCGCCTCGTAAGAAAGGCCTTTTTCATCTGCTATTTGCTGTATTGCTTGTTCTATTGGTGATGGCATAATTTATATTTTTATGAAACGAACCCGCCATTAAGACGAGTTCAATGATCGGATAATAGCAGATAACAAATTTTAGCGCAAGTAACTGTCCGGCCCACCTTATGTATAACAATCTGCAATGTTATCTGTGACAGATTGTAATTTACTCTAAGAGCCTAGTAAAAATTAAGAGATGGAAATTTCAAGCCGAGCATTTAGGGCTTTTGCAACCTTTTTAAGCAATTCAACTGTTGGATTGTAATTGCCAGATTCAAGACGAGCGATCGCGGACTGCTTGGTGCCGATTTTTCGAGCAAGCTCTGCTTGCGTTAAACCCTTTTGAAGACGCTTTTCTATAATGGCCGCTATCAGCTCAAATTCGGGCCCGAGGTCGTCGTACGCCTTACGGACGGCTTTATCCGTGAGCATTGCTTTTTTGAATTGTTTAAAGGATTTCATATATTTTATATATAACCTATATGTTATAACGTGTCAAGAGAGTGCAATTTTTGAAGAGCAATTGCGAGTTCTTTTGTTGGAATCCTGTCGGATTTTTTTATAAATCCATGCAGCAGTACAGCTGTACCTTTATGAAAAGAATAAAAGATACGGACTTCTTGTTGCCCTCTCACTCGAAGCTCGAACAATCTGTCCCCTACTTTTTTACTGTGAGGCATTCCGAGCAAATTGCCGAATTGTTCGAGCAACTCGAGCATTCGCAAAACTTTTGAGATTGTTGGCTTCTCAAGCGCGGCAACGAATTTATCCAGCTTTTCATCAAAAAATGTATGTGCATATTTGCACAATTATATCACAAAAAATAAATAACGGTTTTGTCAAACAACGGTCAGGTATTTTCGCGATTCTGCAATATAAAAAAAACACCCGCTGCTGAACTCAAGAGCCAGCGGCGGG
>DNKR01000036.1:9088-18690 GCA_003497135.1 Candidatus Uhrbacteria bacterium
GGGCGTAGGGTTGCGTTGTTGTCTACCTCCTTTGCATTGCGGCAAGGGCTTTTGCGCGGCAGAGCACTTTGTTTCGGAGATTATCATTGAGGATCCTCTCAAAAACACTGCACACCACATCATCATCCCAATCCACGCCATACACCCACACTGGAAAGTGGAGCGGAAAGATGTATTTGAGCATGCGCTCCAGGCGATGGCGGTCATGATGCGCGGAATGCGAACTCTGCTCGCAGTTTACAAAGTCCTTCAAGAGCATGATGTGTATCTCTACAGGTCTGTCATGCCAGCGAACGCGGAATCGGCGCGCGTAAAATCCGCGTTGCGATTTCTTTATGTAGTTCTCGTCTACTTTGAACTCGGAAACGAGCACTCTTTCTAGCAATACTCGTTCAAGAGCCTTTTTCTCCTCCCTTGCGGAAACAAGGAATGTGAAGCCGCGGCGGTCCTTGAGTTTGCGAGGGTCATCAAACTTCTCTTCAATCATCTTCATGTATGTTGACCAGTCGGTTTTCACGCGGTCAAACACCACGACCTCAATCAGCCTGTCAGCGCCGATTTCAACAAGCCGCATGGGCATTGTTAGATCCAACACCGTATGATCGAGCACGGAATCGCTCCCATGTTCAAACATACGATCAAAGACAAAGTTGCCTGACGATTCTTCCTCTTTCATCACGGCCCATGTTTGCGGCTCAACGCTCTGATTTGGAACAAACAAACGCGACTCAACAGTGCGCATGATGTGCCCCATTTCAGCGCGAACAGCTGTCTCGTTCTCTTGCCTGCGCTGGCGCACAAGACGGCTCGCGTGAACCCACTTGCGCAAGGCCTCAAACTTGCGTCGAACATCAATAGGCCCGTCACTGCCGTTTTCAAGCGCGTTGATCAGCAGATCAACAGGATTGGTCGTATTGGCAATCCTGCTTTCTGTGCCAAGACGAACAAAGGCGCTTGCAAACCATGTAGTCATCTCATAGACCTGATCATGGTAGTAAGCTGCCGCATTCTCGTATGCGGCAATGATCTGTTCGTTGGAAAAACTAGTTGGGAATCCGAACAGTTGTCTGACAGCTCTTGCAAAGACCTCTTCACGCTCCTCCTTGCGTGCAGACCAGTCGCGCATAATTGCTTCGTGGATTGTTGAGGCGTATTGAACCTCCTCTGCAAACCACGGATAAATGCCCCCCATCTTCCTGAACCACGCTTCCCGCTTCTGCTCCAGAGTATTCACAGCTTCATCTCCTGCTTAGCTTGGTTGGTTGTCCGAACTTTAACCAGTTCACGCGCGAAATGCGCATAAAAATAAAAGTAACCGATTAATGCACAAAAGTCAATATGACAATATAAAAAAGCATGACCAGGCGCTGACGAGCAACGCTTGGCCACACCTTCGGCGCCCAAGGAGTAGAACCTGAACTGCCTTTACCCTGTACGGGTAATGCCAGGATCAGATACGATGAATTGCAGCGTGAGCCGCATGAGTCGTCCTGAATTGACGCGGCACAAGAGTGCGTGTTCCGAAGAACCTGCAAACTTGATAGATAAATCTCATTTAGATTCTTATCCTAGAGCAGTACAAGAATAGCACGCGCGCAAGTAAAAAGCGACTGAACATATCCAGTCGCTTTCCACAAACTTTTGCACAAGTTTTCCACCGTTTGTCTTATCTATCAAACCCCTTCTCCGAAGTGGTATTTGTCAGTAATTTTTTCGTACTGGTAAATTTCTTTATCGCTGAAAAATCTTTTGATTTCCGCTTGCGCTGACTCTGGAGAATCAGATGCATGCACAAGATTTGATGGAATATTCATTGCAAGATCCCCGCGAATAGAACCGGCATCAGCATTGCGCGGATTTGTGGCGCCGACTATTTGGCGCACTGACCCGACAACATCTATGCCTTCTAACACCATAAATACAACCGGCGTTGACATCATGTACTGTTTCAGATCTTTGAAAAATGGTTTATCTTTATGATGCTCATAATGCACATCAAGCGTCGTGTCGTCCAAAACACCCATTTTCATTGCAACGATTTTCAAACCCTTGCGCTCAAACCTGCCGATTACTTCTCCGATTAAATCGCGCTGAAAAGCATCCGGTTTTATAATTACTAAGCTTTTTTGTATTTCTGCCATAAAAAATTATTTTACTTTGTGCAAAAATATACCATGTTGCAATTAAAAAGACAAGGGGAATGGTTCAATGCTGTGCGTAACACTGTTAGAAATCAGACGAATGTCCCCGTCCGTATCAGTGCGCTCAATGCGAATTTTAAGATTATTAAGCAAAGATAAAACAGATGCGTGCGGGTGGCCATACTTATTTTCGCCAACAGAAACTATGGCAAGATCAGGGTCAATGTCTTTTAAAAACTCAAAGGACGAGGAATTCTTGCTTCCATGATGCCCTATTTTTAACACATCTATGTCTTCGTTTACGATCTGTGCAATGCGAGGTTCAAAATTTTCACCAAGATCTCCCATAAACAAAATCCCTGTGTTGCCGTATGAAAGAATATTCACAATTGACCAGTCGTTTGTTTCCGCGTTATTTGGCACAACATTCCTATCAGGATGCAGAAATCTTAAACTGACATCACTGTCAAATTCAACAAGAGATTTTTCGCGCACAACAAAAACCGAAGCGTTTTCTTTTTCTATGCTTTTTAAGACCTCGTCAAAAAGCGCTGTTTCTTTTTTCGCGTCTGTTATGTATATGTTTTCTATTTTGAACCTGTCAAACACGGACGGAAAACCTCCAACATGGTCCGCGTCAGGATGGGTCATGATAACAGCATCAATTGTCCTGTCCCAAAACGGCATGACCGCCCCCAGCTTTGACAGAATTTTGTCATCAGGGCCGGCGTCAATCAATATCTGCGCTCCATCCGGCGTTTCTATAAAAGCGGAATCGCCCTGTCCAACATCAAAAAACCATACCATCATGTTTTTATCAGAACGATAAGACGAAGCGCCGCGAACCGACTCTTGCAATGCTATCAAAGCAATTGCAATTAAAGCCAAAACAAAAAAACGGATGATTTTATTTTTTACTCTCCTTTTTTGTCTTGAAGTTAGCGTCATAATGTTATTGAAGCGAATGGAACCGATGAAAACAGCGAAACGAATTTCAGCATCGCGTCCAAGCAAGCCCACGCCGGCGCGGAAAAAATCGGATCAATCATTGCGAGCGGAGAAAATATCATTGCGTACGGCACAAAAGGCAATATGAACAAATTAGCTATTGGAGAAATAAGCGAGATTGTCCCAAATCTAAAAACAATCAAAGGAAGCGTAAATGCTGTTGCCGCGATCGATGAAACAAACGACTCACGCAAAGCAAACGCTTCCGGCAAAAATTCAAAGCGCTCTTCAATTTTCGGCACAAGATAAATAAGCGCGGCTGTTGCCAAAAACGAAAGCTCAAAACCAACATCATCAACAAGCAGGCGCGGATTTACAATCAGCATTGCGCACGCAGTGAACGCAAACAAATTTCTAACATGCGCTCCCCTCCCAAGATGGCGCGACAAAAGCACAAGCGCGCCCATAATGCCCGCGCGCACAATAGCAGAGTCAGCTCCTGCTATAAGAACATAAACAGAGATACCAATGATCATGAACCAAAACGCAGTGCGGCGGGAAAACAAATACCTAGTCAAAAATGCGAATAAAATTGATGAGACAATTCCGACATTGTATCCGGACGCGGCAACAATATGCGAGGTGCCTGTCGCGCGAAAAGCGTCAGAAAGCGATTCTGGCAAGCTTTTGCGCGCGCCAAGAACAATACCGCCTAAAAACGAAGCGTGCGGTTCTGGTAAATTGCGCGCATACGCTTCAAGAATCCGGTTTTTGATGCGAAGCACTGTTTGTTTTACAGCGCTTCCGTTTTGCTTTGAAATAATCTCTGTTTCACTGCGCGCATCAGCGGTTGCTGTAATTCCGTCTTTTAACAGAAACCTGTCATAACGAAATCCGCTTTCGGATATTTTCGGCTCTTTTACAGACGCAAGAACGCTGATTCTGTCCCCATATTCAACTTGCGGAAAAACATTAATCTCTGCAAGAACGCGGCCATTTACCGGTTCGCTGTTTACAAATAGCGCGTCAAGCGCAACGCGCTGTCCGTCTTCCAATAAAACGGTCTCTTTTGAAACAACGCCTTCAATGCGAGCGTTTGATTCATAGTACTCGCTTATTGTGCCCCGCCCAAGCAATGGGAAACTTTGCGAATAAACAAGAATCCCAAACGCAAACGCGGCCGCGCACGCAAATGAAACTTGAAATCGCTTTGAACTCAAAAAAGCGCATAACAAAATAAAAATCGCTGTTGGAATAAGTGTAAAATGCCAATCAACAGGACTTTCTATGAATGAATGCAATAAAATCCCAAAAATAAACGAACATAAAATAACAAAAAAATTCTCGTGCCTGCTTTCAAAAACAAAACTTAAAAGTTTGCGCGATTTATTTGATTCCGACCCCATAATATTCAAAACCTTTGTCATTCAACTTCAAATTAGAAAGAATGTTGCGACCGTCATAAATTTTGTTTCCGCGCATGCGGTTTTTAACTTCATCAAAATCCTGCAAAGCGAATTCGGGCCATTCCGTTGCAACAACCAGCGCGTCAGCGCGCACAACAGCATCAAGAGCTGTTTTTGCAAACGCAACAGAACTGCCGACTGAACGATACGCGTTTTCCATTGCCTTTGGATCAAACACGCAAACATTTGCTCCGTGCTCAAGGCACTTTACAACAATATCAATTGCCGCCGATTCCCGTATATCATCCGTTCCGTTTTTAAAAGCCAAACCCCACACAGCGATATTACGGCCCTCAAGAACACCAAGATCAGAAATTATTTTTTGCACAAACCGCTCGCGCTGTTTATTATTCACATCAATCACTGACGCAAGCAGTGTAAAATCGCATCCGTTCTCGCCCGCCATGTAGTGCAGAGCCGAAATGTCTTTTGGAAAACACGAACCGCCGTATCCAATGCCTGCGTTTAAAAAATCTTTTCCTATGCGCTTGTCTTCGCCAACAGCCAACGCCACATCGCGGATATCAGCGCCGACCCGCTCCGCAAGATTCGCGATTTCATTTATGTAGCTGATTTTTGTAGCGAGAAAAGCATTTGACGCGTACTTCACAAGTTCCGCGCTTTCAGGAGACATAAAAAATAATTGCGCTTGCGTTTGCGAGTATAAATTTTCAATAACTGATTTTGAACGCTCGTCTGATACGCCAGCAACAATTCTGTCAGGATGGAAAAAATCCTTAATAGCTCTGCCCTCGCGCAGAAACTCCGGATTGGACGCGACAGAAATTGAATTTGGAAGTTTTTCGCGCACAGCGGAGTTTGTTCCAATCGGAACAGTGCTTTTTATTATTAACACAGAATCATATTCTATAAACTGCGCAACGCCATCAACAGCAGACCAAAACGCGCTCATGTTCACTCCGCCGAATTCGTCAGGCGGGGTTCCAACTGCAATAAAAACGGCTTCTGCTTTGCAAAGACCCTCGCTCGCGTCTGATGTATACGACAAACGCCCGCGCGCTTGTTCTTGAACAACAAGTTCTGACAAATGCGGTTCAAAAAACGGAACTGTCCCGCTTTTAAGCGCTAAAATTTTATTCTCATCAATATCAACGCAAACAACGCTATGCCCCATGCTTGCAAAACAAGATCCTGTTACAAGCCCTACATAGCCGGTTCCGATAATACAGATGCGCATAATAAAGTGTTATTGCAGGAGCTTAACATGTAGGAGCCTCTGATTCAAGTTGACCTTATTATTTTCCTCTGTTAACATGCAATTCGCCGTCAAATTACAGCAGAAAGGAGACAGCCATGAAAACGCCTGAACCACTGCGCAGAGCGCAACTGTTCTGGATTGGCGATCGCGGCGCATACATCGGCGACTACAAGAAGAAAAACCAGCTTGGGCCAGTAATGACTGTTGTGGCGTTTTTTCTGCTCTTGTGGGTCGGGCTGGCGCTTGTCAGCTTAGCGTTACGCGTAGATGACACGCTGTTCTTGCGCGAGAACAAAAAACAAGCTCTTGCCGGCTCTTTCCGCTTGAGCGAGAACGCGGACGAAATAGACAACGAGTTCCTTGACGCAGTGAACGAAGCAGAGGAATTTGAAATAGAGGTGTTCAGACCTACAACCTCTGCAATCCTCAAGTCGTACACTTCAAAGAAGCTTCGCAAAGAGTTTGTGGAATTCCTAAACAATGCTCGCAAGGGCATGTTCACGATAAGCGCGATTCCGCAAAACGGAAGCTCCGTGTATACAGTAAGCCAAGACCGCATGGGAGGATTGTACATTGACCTCTCAATGCTTTCGTTCAAAGCGCTTCTGAAAGACGAGTGCTTTAATGACACAGAGCTTTTCAAGGACTACATTGTGCTCTACGGCCTTATGGCAGAGCGCCACGCCTTGTACTTCACGGATCAAGCGTTGACCTCGCGAGAAAAAATCTCGTATGTCTGGTGGTACGCTTGCGAAGATGTGATCCAGCCGGCGCTTAGCGCGGGACGCTTCACAAGAGTACGCTACACAAGCCCGGCAATGGCCGCTTTGCGCGCGTACAACGCATCAGACCGCGACCCGAACAGCCAGTACTGGCAGGAATTCATATCAATGACTGTTCCAGCACAAGACAGCAACGCAACACGCGCTGAGCGCTAAAGCAAACCAGCACAACGAAAGCCGCACATCCGAGGAAGTGCGGCTTTGGAATATATAATTTTAGATTCTACACTCCAAAACTCTAGATTACAAAATTAATCATCCTTCCCTTAACATAAACAACACGGCGCACGCGCGAGCCGGAAAGATACTTTTGGACATTTTCAACTTTTTGCGCGAGCTCTGCGACTTCGCTTTCAGTTGCTTGGGGCGATGCTTGAACTGTTCCGCGAAGCTTGCCCGCGACTTGAACAGCGATTTCAACAAAATCGTCTTTTGCCAGTTCTGGATTGAATGCGGGCCATTGTGATTTTTCAAGAAAATCCTTGCCTTTTAGCGATTCAAAAATTTCGTTTGTCATGTGAGGCGCGAAAGGATTCAGCATGGTCAAAAACAAAACATAAATATCGCGCGGAACAGATTCGCTGTTATGCGCCTCATTTACAAATTTCATCATTTGCGCGACAGCAGTATTGAATTTCATTGATTCAATATCCTCGCTGACTTTTTTAATTGTCTTATGCAGTTCTCTTTCAAGCTTTTCGTCTTTACCGCTTCCGATTTTCTCTTGCATTGACCAGACCTTTTCCAAAAATCTTCGCACGCCTAAAACTCCTTTTGGATCCCATGGAACCGGCTGGTCAAACGGGCCCACGAACATTTCATATAATCTTAGCGTGTCAGCGCCGTATTCATTGACAATGTCATCAGGATTTACAACATTGCCTTTTGATTTGCTCATCTTTGTTCCATCAGAAGACATAATCAGACCATGGCTTGTGCGTTTTGTGTATGGTTCACTGAAAGGTACAAGGCCTTGATCAAATAAAAATTTGTTCCAGAATCTTGAATATAAAAGATGGAGCGTTGTGTGTTCCATTCCACCGTTATACCAATCAACAGGCATCCAATAATCAAGTTTTTTTGCGTCAGCAAATGATTTTTTGTTTTTGGGATCAATGTAGCGCAAAAAATACCAGCTTGAACCTGCCCAGTTCGGCATTGTGTCTGTTTCCCTTTTTGCGAGCCCTTTGCAATTCGGGCACTTTGTATTAACCCATTTGCTAATAGAAGCAAGCGGGGACTCGCCGGAATCGGTCGGTTCATACTTTTCAACTTCCGGCAAAACAACCGGCAGATCTTTGTCGGCAACAGGAACCCATCCGCACTTTTCGCAATTTATAAGCGGAATTGGCTCGCCCCAATACCTTTGGCGCGAAAAAACCCAGTCGCGCAACTTGTAATTGATCTTTGCTTTGCCTTTTCCGTTTTTCTCAAGCCATACAATAATATTTTTCTTAAATTCTGAAGTGCTTTGCCCGTCAAATTCGCCCGAATTGATCGCAATACCGTCTTCTGTATGAATTAATATGTCAGCATAAAATTCGTTTTTCGCAAGCCATGAATAAACATTATCAGGATGTTCTTTCGGTTCCTCGCCATTGAATGTCATACCATAACGATCAATCAAATCATTCGTCTCTTTGTCTAGACCCATTTCCTCCAAACGACCGTCTTTGTGTTTAAAAATGAAGTCAAAACCAACTGCTGTGCTGTATTCATTCCAGAAACCATTACTCATCTTGCTACGAATGAATTCTTTATACTCTTCAATACGCTCAAATGGAATAAGAATTTTGAAAAAACCATCATCTGTTTTATCGACAATTACAATGCCTAAATTCTTAAGTTCACTTTCATCAACACCCATGACAAAACTACGACTTTGTTCTTGTTTTTTAAGAACAACCGGTCTTATGGGCAAGTTAAATTTTTTCGCAAACTCAAAATCGCGTTCGTCGTGAGCAGGAACAGCCATAATGGCACCTGTTCCATAGCCGGTCATGACATAATCTGCGATCCAGATTGGAAGTTTTTTTCCATTAACGGGATTTATCGCATACGCGCCAGTGAACGCACCGGTTTTTTCTCTTCCGGCGTCACCGCGTTCAATTTCTGTTTTTGCCGTTGACTCTTTAATGTACTTTTCAACTTCGCCAGCTCGATCGCTTGAGGTTACTTTTTTAGCCATCGGATGTTCTGGCGCAAGCACAACATAAGTCGCTCCAAAAAGCGTGTCAGGTCGAGTTGTAAAAACAGTAAATGTTTCATCGGTTCCGTCTATTCCAAACACAACCTCTGCACCTTCGCTTCGGCCGATCCACTCGCGCTGTTGAATTTTTATTTTTTCCAGATAATCAACAGTATCAAGATCGCTAAGCAGACGATCAGCATATTTTGTAATCGCGATCATCCATTGTTCTTTTTCGCGTTTTTCCACTTTGCCTCCGCACCTCTCGCACTCGCCAGCAACGACTTCTTCGTTCGCAAGCCCGATTTTGCAAGATGGGCACCAATTTATAGGCATCTTTGCTTTGTAGGCAAGGCCCTGCTTAAAAAACTGCAAAAACTGCCACTGCGTCCATTTGTAATACTCCGGATCAGTTGTGTTTATTTCGCGCGACCAGTCAAAGCTGATTCCAAACGATTTTAACTGCCTGCGAAAAGTATTTATATTTTCCTCTGTAACATCTTGCGGTTTTCTGCTGGTTTTAATCGCATAATTTTCTGTTGGCAAGCCAAAAGCGTCCCAGCCGATAGGATAGAGAACATTATATCCTTCCATTCTGCGCTTGCGCGAAACAATATCAAGCGCGCAATAGCTTCGCGGATGACCCATGTGCAATCCTTCGCCAGACGGATACGGGAATTCAATCAGGCAATAGAATTTTTTCTTATCAGAAAAATCCTCTGCCTTGAACAAGTCAGATTTTTCGTATTTCTTTTGCCACTTTTTTTCAATTTGTTTATGATCGAACATAATGAAATGAGTAACATGTCATCTCGAACCCCTCTTCATTGTGGGTAGGGACGCACAGCTGTGCGTCCC
>DNKR01000007.1:0-8097 GCA_003497135.1 Candidatus Uhrbacteria bacterium
TTTCGCGCGTGCCGGGCGGATCAAGCGGCGGTTCTGTTGCTGCTGTTTGCGCGCGCCTTGTTCCTTTTGCGCTTGGATCAGAAACAGGCGGTTCAGTGCGCCAGCCAGCATCGCTTTGCGGAGTAACAGGTCTTAAACCGACTTATGGACGCGTGTCGCGGTATGGGCTTGTTTCACTTGCTTCCAGTCTTGATCAGATTTCGCCGGCAACAATCACAGCAGAGGATTCCGCTCTTATTATGCAGTACATGGAAGGCGCTGATCCGCTTGACGCAACAAGCAAAGTAATTCCAGAAGCTCCTGTTGCTGAACTTCTTGATAAAAATATCAAAGGCCTAAAAATAGGAGTTCCAAAAGAATATTTTATTGATGGCATGGATCCTGAAATAGAAAGCGCAGTTAAAAATTGCGCCAAAGAATACGAAAAAGCCGGTGCGATTATAGAAGAAATTTCAATGCCTCACACAAAATATGCTCTGCCTGTTTACTATATTCTGATGCCGGCTGAAGCAAGCTCTAATTTGGCGCGATTCGACGGTATCCGTTACGGCAAAAGGGAGGACGCAGAAAGTTTGCTTGAGCTGTATTCAAAAAACCGCGGGCTTGGTTTTGGCCCTGAACCAAAGCGAAGAATTATTCTTGGAACTTATGTTCTTTCCGCCGGCTACATTGATGCATATTACAACAAAGCGCTTGCTGTGCGCGAACTTATAAAACAGGATTTCAAAAACGCTTTTGCAAAAGTTGATTTGCTTTTGACCCCGTCTTCGCCGTCTGTTGCTTGGAAAATTGGTGAAAAATCCGAAGATCCGGTTGCGATGTATTTATCAGACATCTACACAGTGTCTGCAAATCTTGCCGGTGTCCCTGCAATTTCGGTTCCATGCGGATTTACAAAAAACGGTTTGCCAATGGGCTTGCAATTTACCGCGCGGCATTTTGAAGAAGAAAAATTGTACGATGCCGGGGCATGGCTTCAAGCCAAAACCGACTTTCATCTTAAAGTACCGCAATTATAAGTATGATTCCATACTTTGCATTGCATGTTCTAAGCTTCGGTCCGATTCAAATTCGCGTTTGGGGTTTGTTTGTGGCGTTTGGTTTTTTAGCCGGAGCATTACTTGCGCAATGGTTTTATAAAAAACAAAAATTGAATCAGGAAATATTGTGGAATCTTGCAACTGTTATTTTTGTTTCTTCTTTTGTTGGCGCACGATTGTTTCATGTTCTTTTTTATGAACCGTCATATTTTTTATCATCGCCTCTAGAAATATTAAAAATCTGGAACGGCGGATTTTCTGTTTATGGCGGATTCGCCGGCGCATTTGTTTCAGGTATTTTATATTTGCGCAAAAAGAAACTGAATATTCACGATTACGCAGGAGCATCTATTTTTGGCCTGCCGGTTGGGTTGTTTATTGGCAGAATCGGCTGTTTTTTAATCCATGACCATCCCGGAACAGCAACGGATTTTTTTCTCGCAGTTAAATATCCCGACGGCGTCTCGTATCACGACAACGGCCTGTATTTATCAATAAACGGATTATTTCTAACGATTCTGTTCTTAGTAATGCAAAAGCTTAAAGCTCCTCTGTATATGTATTCATCAGCGTTCATGATTGAATATGGAGCTGTTCGCTTTTTTCTTGACTTTACCCGCACAGCAGATGCAAGATATCTGGGCCTGACTCCTGCGCAGTACTTATCAATGGTTTTATTTGTAACAGGTATAATTTATGCTGTTGCAAGAAAAAACAAAAAATAATTTTGGAAGGGTCGCATAGTGGCCGAGTGCGCCTGCTTGGAAAGCAGGTATGCCGCAAGGTATCGCGAGTTCGAATCTCGCCCCTTCCGTTCTGGTTGTTTAAATAATTTAGTTTATGTTGAAATACTTTGTACTTTTAGGCGCTGTTGTAAATATCTTTGGTGTATTTTCGTATATCAAAGATACTTTACGAGGTGAAACAAAACCAAATAAGGTTACATGGCTGATGTGGTCTATTGCGCCATTAATCGCAACCGCTGCCGCCCTTTCTAATGATGTAAGCTGGGCAGTTCTTCCGGTTTTTATGTCAGGATTTTGTCCGCTGTTGGTTTTCGTATTCTCTTTTGTAAATCCAAATGCATATTGGAAGCTTGGTGCGCTGGATTATGTCTGCGGTTTGTTTTCTTTGTTAGCCTTGGTTTTGTGGGGCATTACAAAAGAGCCAAATGTTGCTATTGCATTTGCAATTGCAAGCGATAGTTTTGCATTAGTTCCGACTTTGATAAAATCATGGAAGCGCCCAGAGACCGAATCAGTTATTGCATACACAACAGGATTATTTAATGGACTAACAAGTTTTGCAGCCATTAGACTTTGGGGATTTTCTGAAATTGCTTTCCCAGTATATTTGGTTATAGGGAATTCGGCTTTAATATTTGCAATCATGAGGCGAAAAATATTTTTTATAGCGCGCAAGTATATTGCTGGTGTTAAGTAATCTTATAATTTTATCAACTGATAATACCTTGACATCTGCGTATTTACATGTAATAATGTCATTAACACAAGTGAGATTCGTTCCACGAACTGCTTTTGGTGACAAAAAATAGGACTCCCTGTAAAAAGGCGGTCTTATTTTTGTTATGTCCCGGCGGACTCGGGCTCGTGGAGGTAATGGTAACCTCACTTGCGTTGTCACCAAAAGTTGCGGGTTCGACTCCCGCCGAGTCCAAGGCGGGGCTTATATTTTTTCTCATTAAATTTGTGACAGTCAGCGGATGTTAAAAACTTAACAATCAGCGGTACGGCCACATTTGTATTTTATTATATAATATAATATGGCTAAAATAGTGCAAATAAGCGCTTTTTGTTTTCTCTTGTATTGACACTGGACGATTTTTATGCTTAAATATGCGCATCAACCAGCTGACCATGGAACGGATTGGCCCAGTAAGCCAGACGGAATCCAGGCGGCAATGTGTGAGGAAGTACCATGACAGTTCGCGTGTTACTGAAAGACAGCAAAGTTACGAGAAAACCCGGATTTGTAGAAGAGAAACGAAGGGATCAGAGCGGTAACGAGTACAGCGTGTACAGTCTTCCGAACGGGATCCGTCTCTTCGTTGAGAACGAGCGCTGGTACGTTGCGTTGCGGGACTTGAACGATTGGATTCCTAAAACGATCGAGAAACTTGTCGAACAGATCTCGTTCCACGGCTCGTTTGACAGGGTAAAAGGACGAGAACTCGGCATCTACCGCCACAAAACCGCTGAAGCAGAAGTCGGTATTGGCTCTTCTGGGTACCTCGTCGACATGAAAGCAAGCAAGCTGGAAGATGCTCGTGAGCTCTTTCTCAAGATCAGGACTGGCGAGATCAGCAGGCCCGAGAGCAGCTTCGAAGGAGAGCAGAACGGCATGTCGCGTCAACAGCTCGAGCAGGAGCTTGCGACCATTTCTGCCAAGGCCGGTGAGCTGGAACAACAGACAAGTGACCTTAGGTCCGAGCTCTCATTGAGAACTGCCGAGGTTGCTGTACTGAAGGCCGAGCTCGAAGCGCGGAATGCTGAAGTCCACCGGCTACTTTCCAAGATAGAGGAGCTAGAGACGTTTGAGATCTGAGGATTGAGGAGGAACGAACAACGGAGGGGTGTGGTACTTGTTGCCGCACCCCTCTTCGCTTTTATAATGCTTTCTTTTTATTATGTTTAAGCTATAATAGGCATAATATGAAACTAAAAGTCCTTAAACCGCTCCCGGACGATATTCGAACAATAATCAAGCATTCCGGCTATGCATCGCATAAGCCGAGGGACGCAAAAGAAGAAAGTTTTGTTTTGCGTTTAGGTCCTGATTTTTATCCGCGTTTTCATTTGTATGTGCACGATGAAAAAGACCATTTATACTTAAATTTGCATATTGATCAAAAACAGACAAGCTACGAAGGCACTCACATGCACGGAGGCGAATACGAAGGTCCTCTTGTTAAAAAGGAGCTGATTCGGCTTAAGGACTTTATTGAGAGATTGTGATAGGGTGTGTTTATGGATGCGAAAGATGAGATAAAACAAAAGCTTGATATTGCTGATGTTGTTTCTGACTATATTCAGCTAAAGCCGGCAGGAACGCACAGCAAAAAAGCAAGGTGTCCTTTTCACGAAGAAAAGACGCCATCTTTTAATGTCTCGCAAGACAAGCAGATTTTTAAATGCTTTGGGTGCGGAAGTGGCGGGGATATGTTTGATTTTGTAATGCGAATGGAAGGCGTTGATTTTGTGGAAGCGCTAGAAATACTCGGCAAAAAGGCGGGTGTTGATGTTTCAAGATCGGTCCCGCAATCAGGCGGAGAAAACAAAACTCTTAAAGCAATTCACGCGCTTGCATGCGCTTTTTATCACAAAATTTTACTTGAGTCAGATAGTGCAGCGTACGCAAGGTCATATTCAGAGTCGCGCGGGCTCAATGGCGATTTGCTGGAAGATTTTCAAATCGGATATGCCCCTGATGATTGGACCATGCTTTATGATTTTTTAAAAAAGAAAGGATATTCTGATTCGCAACTGAACTTATCAGGGCTTGTTCAAGTCAAAAAGAACGGAATCGGATACATAGATAAATTCCGCAATCGACTTATGATTCCAATTCGCGACACGCACGGAGATGTTGTCGCGTTTACAGCTCGCGCGCTTGCAAAAGACGAGCAAGGTCCAAAGTATATGAATTCTCCGGAAACCCCGATTTACAAAAAGCGATCAATTCTTTTTGGGCTGGACAAAGCAAAAACAGCAATTAAAGAAAAAAGATGCGCTGTGATTGTTGAGGGTAATATGGATGTTGTCGCATCGCACAAAGCAGGCGTAAAAAATGTCGTAGCAAGTTCAGGCACAGCGCTTACAGAAGATCATCTGAATTTATTAAAACGATTCACAAGCAAACTTTTATTTTCTTTTGATCAGGATTCTGCCGGATTCGCCGCAGCGAGAAAGGGGATTCATCTTGCGCACTCAATGGATTTTGATGTGTCTGTTGTTATTTTACCAAAAGAAGCAGGCAAGGATCCTGACGATGCTGTTCAAAAAGATCCAAAACTTTGGCAAAATGCAGTTAACAGCCCTATTCCGATTATGGAATACTTTTTTACGCGCGCTCTTCAGGGCCGAGACATGAGCGATGTGCGAAACAAAAAAATAGTCGCAAAGTTTTTATTGCAAGAAATCAGCACAATCGCAAACGGCGTTGAAAGAGAACACTGGCTGAACAAACTATCAGAATCAGTCGGAACAGAGTCATCTGTTTTAAGAGGCATGCTTCCGGAAGCCGGTAAAGAAGCAGAATCAAAAACTGAAAAATTTACAGGCGCAAAACCAGAACAATCGCCAAAAATCAGAAAAACTTCAGCGCTTGTTTTTGGAATGTGCTTTCATTCAGATGAATTAGCGAAAAAAGCATTTAGCGAGCTTAAAGAATCACATTTTACAGACGAAAGAGCCCTTGCGCTGTACAGGATTATGCATGAGGTGTATAATAAAACGCAATCAGAGGTAAATAAAAAATCCTCATTTTTCACAAGGGTTCGCGATGAAATCGCTCAAAACCCGGACAATTACGGTCTCCTTGAGCTCCTTGATTCCGGCGCCGTGCTTTCAGAAAGAATATTAGAATCATTAGAAAGCGCGGAAGCGGAAAAAGAGCTGATAAAGCACATTCGCTTGCTTGAAGCTGACGCAAAAAATCAAACCAAAACAAAGCTCACAAACGAGCTTAAAGAAGCAGAAGCGCAAGGCAGCAGCGGACTGGTTACGCAACTATTGAAAAAAATTCAAGAAATGGGCTAAGGCCCGATTTTAGCTATGTTAAAAAAGAAAGTTTCAAAAAAGGCGCCTGCCGGAAAATCATTTGCGCGAAAAACAGCCGTTAAGCAGAAAAAGCAAAAAAGGCCTGATAAGCGCAAAAAATTCCAGCAAGAGCAGGTGTACGAGAGGATAAAACCTCCGTCAGAAGAATTAATCGAAAAACTATTAAGAAAAGGAGAAGGCAGGGGCTTTATTACAGAAAATGAAGCATTGTTTTTGTTTGCGAACATTGAGGATTATCTTCCTGTTTACGAAGAATTTTTGAATGAAATGGACAGGCGCGGATTGCATATGGTTGAAATGAAAGAAGGCATACTTGGCCGTCAAAGAGAGCGTGAAGAAGCGCTGGACAAAATCCGAGTCAATCTTGATTTAAACAGAAAGTCCGATGTTGTAGAAATTACACAAGATTCAATTCAAATGTATTTGCGCGAAATTGGTAAAATTGCTCTGCTTACTGCGGAAGAGGAAGTTGCACTTGCCAAAAGAAAAGAAAATAACGACAAAGAAGCGGAAAAGCGATTGATAGAGGCGAACTTGCGCCTTGTTGTTTCTATTGCAAAAAAATTCGTTGGAAAATCGCTTTCGCTTCTTGATTTAATTCAAGAGGGAAATGTCGGATTGTTCCGCGCTGTTAAAAAATTTGAATACAGAAAAGGATACAAGTTTTCTACTTATGCAACATGGTGGATCCGTCAGGCGATAACTCGCGCGCTCGCTGACCAGTCGCGCACAATCCGCATTCCTGTTCACATGGTAGAAACAATCAACAGATTCCAGCAGGTTGAGCGTCGGCTTATTCAGGACTTGGGCCGCGAGCCATTACCAGAAGAAATCGCAGCGGAAATGGGCGAGGATCTTGATCGCGTAAGGCACATAATAAAAATTTCGCAAGATACTGTTTCGCTTGAAACATCTGTCGGAGACGATGACGAGGACTCAAAGCTCGAGGACTTTATTGAAGATGTTAAAAACATAAGTCCGGACAAAGCAGCAGCGCGCGAGCTGTTGCGCGATTATGTAAACGAGGCAATGGCTGGGCTTTCTCCGCGCGAGCAAAAGATTCTGGAAATGCGTTTTGGTCTTATAGACGGCGTTTCACACACGCTTGAAGAGGTCGGAAAAGAATTTGATGTTACTCGCGAGCGCATTCGCCAGATTGAAGCGAAAGCGTTGGAAAAAATCCAAGAGCATTCTGCAATCAAAAAATTGCGAGATTACTAAAATCAAGCTATGCGAATACCAATGCGTAAAGCTGAAAAACTTCGCATAGAAGAAAACGAACCGGATTACAATATTACTCAATCCGGGCTGGTGCGGATGCAAAACGAGCTTGAAAATTTGAAAAAAAATGTGCGTCCGCGCGCGATTGAAGATGTGCGGACTACTTTGGAAATGGGTGATTTGTCAGAAAACGCCGGCTATCAAGAAGCAAAAGCCAGATTGCGAAGAATTAACACGCGAATTTTGACTTTAGATGACAGAATTAAAAAAGCCCTTGTTATTGAAGAGGGTTCCGGAAAATCAGGAAAAATCAGATTAGGTTCGACAGTAACAATCAGCGCGAATAACAAAAAAATCACATATCAAATTGTCGGCCCTCAAGAAGCGAATCCTTCACGCGGACGAATATCGCATGTGTCTCCGCTTGGATCAGAGCTTTTAGGAAAACAAGCAGGTGACAGGGCTATTGTTAAAGCAGGTGGTAAGGAGGTTGAATACGAGATTTTAGAGGTAGAATAACTGTAATTGTCATTTCGAACCACCGTGCCATTTCGACCCCGCCACTCGTTGAGCTGGCGGCGGAGAGATTGAAATGATAGTTTCTTCCGTCATCTCGAACCCCTCTTCAGCTCGCACCCGCGAAGCACCGCCAAAGGCGGGGCGAAGCGGTGTTATGGGGGTGAGAGATCTCAACTGCCTAGTAAAAAAGATTTTCATGCAAATCATTCCACGCAGGATTCATTTCGTCAATCAGTTTTTCTTTTTTAGCACGACTATATTTCTTTATTTGTTTTTCTCTTTCAATCGCCATGTTTATATCATCAAACACCTCGTAATATACAAGCTTTGATATATTGTAGCGTTGTGTGAATCCTTTGAAATGTTTTTCTTTGTGTTGATTTACTCTTTGAGTCAAATTACTTGTCATGCCAACATAAAGGACAGTGTCAAAGTTATTGGTCATTATGTATACAAAGGATTCTTTATTGCTCATAGAAACACGCAGTTGGGATCTCTCACCCCAAGATACAGTGGTG
>DNKR01000007.1:8175-8826 GCA_003497135.1 Candidatus Uhrbacteria bacterium
AAGATACAGTGGTGGGGGTTCGAGATGACGGAGCGACACATGGGTTCGAAATGACGGGTAATCAATCAAACCGCAATACGATGATTCCTTGTCCAATTAACAACAAAACAATTCCAATTATCAAAATCATTCTTCTTAATATTTTTTGTTCAAGTAAATTTTTAGGTAAAAAACGAGCAATAAACATTGCAAGTACCGCGAATATTATCGCGTTTAAAAAGAACAAAGGCCACATTTCAACATACGGCGTATCGCCAGCCGGAAAATAATGCATTCCATGAAAAGGGAATCCAGCCGATGACATAACCTGGCATCCACCGATCACACCCTGATCTCTACCGCAAGGGTAAGACGAAATTGTTGGTGCGCCTTCAGAGATCAAATGGACAATCCAGAATACTGTTAAAAATAATGCAAGCGTCCATTCTGATACTTGTTCTTTGAGTTTTTTATTTGTTATAAGTCTAGCAATTCCAAAAACTAACATGATCAGCATTACAAATATTAACCCAAACGGAGTCAAAAAAGTGTGGATGATACCAATAAAAATTAATAAAGGGGAAGATAAGATATAAAATGGATCCATATTATTGAGCTAATTACAACCACACTATATATAGTATATCAAATAGTGTTGCGATAAACAAAAAA
>DNKR01000007.1:8931-9101 GCA_003497135.1 Candidatus Uhrbacteria bacterium
GGGGCGGCTATTTTTAGAGTTTATACTCTTGAAACATTCACTGCGGCTGGGCCTTTTTCACCATCAACGACTTCAAAAGTGACTTCATCGCCAACTTTTAGTTCGTCATATGTTACTCCAACCAAATCCTTTGAATGGAAGAAAAGATCCTTTGCTTCGCCTTCGCGAGC
>DNKR01000007.1:9192-9679 GCA_003497135.1 Candidatus Uhrbacteria bacterium
ATGAATCCAAATCCTCTGTCTGTAAGGGTCTTGATAGTACCTTTCATACGGCTTTGTATTTGTGATTATTTATCTCCAGAAATTCGACTACTTTTCTGTGTTCTAAGAACCGAAGAAGTATAACACAATCATGCAATTTTTGCAATAGCCATGCTGAAAAACAAAAAAACGCCCTAGTGGCGTAAAAATTGAGCGAGAGCCGATGGTCGTGTAGAGTGACCATCGGCTACTCTGTGAGTCGCGAGTTTCCTCAGCGCCTTGAGCCATGTATCGCGGGCTCTAGTTGCTGAAAAGCTCCTTCTCGTGCGTGGTTGAGGCCTTCTGCCCGTCGATCGGCGTGGGGCTTGCGCGTGCTCGAGAGATGATCTTGATAGTCAAGGTTTTCTCCTCTGTCGGTTGTTCAGCTGACTCCCATGTGGCTTTGAGCCGGGTCTGGTCGCCTACAACCGATTCTTCCCGTTGTCTTCGAGCTTCTTGTTGGCGTTCT
>DNKR01000007.1:9750-10380 GCA_003497135.1 Candidatus Uhrbacteria bacterium
TCCTTCTTGTTGGCGTTCTTGATGTGCCGCAGTCCGCAGACGAGTTCGGCGGGGCCGTGGCGTGCGAGGCTCGTGCGTTTCATTGTGTTCTCCATCACGATAGAGTAATTAACCAACACTGGAAGAGCCCGGTGCGGCTAATGGATTTATTATATCACACAAATATCAAAAGACCACCGGTTTTGTCCGCATCATTCGGTTCTATTGCCTTTGCGCGGTATAAGGCCCCTTCTGTCTAGTTCTTCGTGAACTGCCGCGTAAAACGATGGGTATCTGTCCCATTGCTGGCCTCTGCTACGATTTATTCTTGTGAAAAGCTCATCATCTGTCATTTTGTTAACCAAAACCATGCGTGAATTAATGTTTCTTTCAATCAATATTCCTCGACGTTTTAATTTTGTTAATGCTAAAAGCATTTCTGTATGAACATCAAGATTTAAAAAATTATCAAGTTTTTCAGCCTGTTTGTCAGTTTCAGAATCTGCCGCCATCTGTTTGCGCTTTTCTTTTGGAACAAATTTAACAATATCTCCCATATGAAACTATGATAGCACATTCTTTAAGTAATAGAAGCACTTAGGCAGAATGGCTGAAATTATAGTTTTTACCGTCATCTCGAACCCCTCTTCA
>DNKR01000044.1 GCA_003497135.1 Candidatus Uhrbacteria bacterium
GGAGTTCGACCAGGCCGCCAACATCGTCGTGCTCGGGGAGTCGCTCAAGCACGGTAACACCTGGCGGGACAATGACATCCTCTCGGAGTTTCTCCACGACCGAGTCGTTGAAGTCCCCTGTTGTCATTTCACCTTCCATCACCTGACCCAGAAATTCGGTCAACCACCTGACATCGATTCGCTTGCTCATGATTGTACTCCTCTCCAATCTTGGGACTGTTGCTTTACCAGGGCCCCATTGCCCCAATTAGGCACCACTTCCCGTAACCGGAGTTCTCTGTGTTTTTTAACGCAAAACAGAAATTTTGTCAATACAAAAACCGCCGTATGGGCGGTTCTTTAATTCAAGGGAAAAATACGAACTTCCGTTTCTTGAAAAACCGCTACATGGTTATTGATCTGTTCAAAAGAAATTTGAGACAGCTGTGAGGACAATATTGCAAAAACATGTTCTGGTTCTGATAATCTGTATCTAAGTATAAAAACACCAGCATGTTCATGAAGCGGAAAACGCAAAACATTACCAAAATCATGATCGTGCGTAAGAATAACCCGATCTTCTTTCTGAGCCGTCGCCATAATTTGTTCATCTGTTGCGCCGGACATATTGTCTAGCGCGTGCAGTACATCATGCCCGGCTTTTCGCAAACCAATAACTACGCTTCGCGCAATATTTTCGTCTGCAAAAATTCGCATAGCAACCTTAGGCTGGTGCGACTGTAAAAGCGACTTCTGTTCTTTCAATTTCTTTAGCCGCAAACGAAATCGCTTCTCGTATTAAATTCTCGTTTAATTGAGGATATTCATCAGCTATTTCTTTTACGGACATTCCGGATGCAAGCAGTTCAAGCAAAAAATCAACAGAAATGCGCGTTTGTCGTATTATTGGCTTGCCGCCTAAAATTTCTTTATCTCTGATAATGTTTCCGATTTTCATATTGACTAAAATATAACAAAACAAAAACAAAAAGTCAAACAAAAACCGCCCTGATTGAGCAGGACGGTCTTTGTATCTTTGTTCTTAAATTGAAAACCTGCAAAACCTGCTGACTTGTATATTCTCCCCTATTTTGCCAATAAAGGCCTTGATGTATTCTTCAACAGAAATATCAGGATCTTTTACGAATTCTTGTTCAAGCAACGCGACTTCTGAATAATATTTTTCAATTCTGCCGTCAACGATTTTTTCAACTACCGCTGATGGTTTGCCTTCTGCAAGCGCTTCATCTTGAAACATTGCGCGCTGTTTTTCAATAACTTCCGCTGCAACATCCGCGCGATTCAGATACAGCGGATCAGTGGCCGCGATATGCATGCCGATGTCATTGCAAAAAGAAATAAACTGTTCGTTCTTTGCCACAAAATCGGTCTCGCATAAAACCTCAACAAGCACGCCGATTTTTCCGTTCGTGTGCACATACGAATGCACGCGGCCTTCGTGCGTTTCTCGGCCGCCCTTTTTTGCCGCTTTTGCAATTCCTGATTTACGCAAAATTTCAATTGCTTTTTCTTCATCTCCGCCCGCTTCTTCAAGCGCTTTTTTTACATCCATAACGCCAGAACCGGTCCTCTCGCGCAATTCCGCGATTTGTTGTGCTGTGATTGGCATAGTTCCTCCTTTTTATTTTGATGCGTCAGCATCAGTTGTGTTATTTTTAATTTCAACTTTTTCTGTTATTGCGGCCGCCTGAACATTTTGCGCGGCAATTGCCTTTTCCTTTCCTTCTTTGACTGCTTCTGCGATTAATCTTGTTATCAGATCTATTGATTTTACAGAATCGTCATTTGCTGGAATAGGATATTGGGCTTGTTCTGGATTAATGTTGGTGTCGCAGAGCGCGATGATTTTAACTCCGCTGCTTATGGCCTCGTCGCGCGCTGTTTTTTCGTGCTTCATGTCAGCGATAAAAACCGCATCAGGAAGCTTTAGCATTTGTTCAATGCCGCCGACTTTGATATTCATGTCATCTATTTCTCGCGCGAACAAAAGCTGTTCCTTTTTCGTATATTTTTTCAATTCTCCTTTTACCTGCTTGTCTTTAAGATCAGTGAATCTGCGTGTAAGCTTTTTTATTTCTGAAAAATTCGTAAGAGTTCCGCCGAGCCATCGATTGGTAACATACGGCATTCCGGCTTCCTTTGCGTACTTTTCTATAATCGGCTGCGCCTGTTTTTTTGTTCCGACAAACAAGACATTTCCGCCGCGCGAAGCAACATCTGAAACAAAATTCAGCGCCCGCTCAAGCATGCGCTGTGTTTCCTCAATATTAATAATATGGATATCGCTGCGCACGCCGAAAATGAACTTGTTCATTTTTGGATGCCAGCGTGTTGGCCTGTGGCCGAAGTGGACTCCCGCCTCAAGCATTTCCACCAATGATGGAATTTTTGGCATAAATTTTTCCTTTTAACTTCAGCGGAAAACTTTGCGGGCCCGTTTTTACGGGCAGGATCCGCAAGCAATTTTTATCCGCCTGATAAATTAGATGGCGAAAGTGTATTATGATTAGCGAAAAGTGTCAATAGAAAGAGTAGAAAGTAGAGAGTAGAAAGTTAAAAGTTACCCGTCATTTCGAACCC
>DNKR01000016.1 GCA_003497135.1 Candidatus Uhrbacteria bacterium
TGTATCTTGGGGTGAGAAATCTCATCTGCGGGCTTCTTAGTTGAACAATGGAAAAGCCCTGCAGTGAGATTTCTCACCCCCATAACTGAAGAGGGGTTCGAAATGACAGAAGACCGTTTACTCATCACTAGCAACTCCTTTTTTCACAGTACTAATTACCTCCCCGATATCCCCGTCCATAATAGAAGGCAGATTGTGCCATGTTTCTTTTATTCTATGATCCGTAAGGCGGTCTTGCGGAAAATTGTATGTGCGAATCTTTTCACTGCGATCGCCTGTTCCGATCAAGCCCTTTCTCTGCGCTGTCAGTTCGCTTCTGCGCCTTTCTTCTTCGTGCGCGAACAAGCGCGCTCGCATGATGGACATTGCGCGTTCTTTATTTTGCTTTTGCGAGCGCTCGTCTTGGCATGTAACGATTATTCCTGTCGGCAAATGGACAATTCTAATTGCGGAATATGTTGTGTTAACACTTTGCCCTCCATGCCCTGTTGATGTTGTCGCGTCTATTCGCAGATCTTTTTCCGGAATATCAAATTCAACTTGTTCCACCTCTGGCATAACAGCGACCGTAACAGTGGATGTGTGCACGCGTCCGCTTTTTTCTGTTTCAGGAACGCGCTGAACCCTGTGTACGCCTGATTCGTATTTAAGAACTCCGTACGCGCCAGCGCCGTTGATTTCTAATATAACATCTTTGACACCGCCAATTTCAGATGAACTTGACGACACAACCAAAACCTTCCACCCATGTTTTTCAGAAAACATTGTGTACATTCTAAGAAGCTCTGATGCAAACAATCCCGCCTCATCCCCTCCTGCTCCGGCGCGGATTTCCATAATCGCATTTTTTTTGTCCATCGGATCCGGCGGAACAAGAGCTGTTTCAACCTCTTCTTTAAGGCGCATAACTTCCGGCTCCAAACTTGCTATCTCCTCTTTTGCAAAAGCTTGAAATTCTTCTTCTTCTGATTCTTTTAGCGCAACCTTTGCGCTTTCAAGCTTGCTTATAGCGCTTTCGTATTTGACGATTGCATCCATCGGACCGCGAAGAGATGCGTACTCTTCTGCGAGTTTTTTATATTTATTCGTATCAGAAGCATTCTCGGGCTTTGACATTTCCAGCTCGAGCTTTTCTGCTCTGTCTTTTATATTTTTACTTTCTTTTTGCAAATCCATAATTATTTTCTAATAAAAAACGGCCACAAATATATAAGATGACCGTTTTTTGCCAGCTATTTTACTGTCTTGGCTGATTTTTCGCTTTTCTTTATTGCGCGCTTTTCTTTTTTTGCTTTTTTTCCAGAAACGCTTTTTGATGCATCTGCCTTTTTTGCAGCGCGCTCATGGAATTTTTCCACACGGCGGGCAGTGTCAATTATCTTTTGTTTGCCGGTAAAAAACGGATGGCATCCTGAACAAAGTTCAACTTTAAGGTTCTCTTTTGTGGAACCGGCGCTAAATTCAGTCCCGCACGCGCATGAAATTTTGGTCTTTGGATTGTATGTTGGATGTATGTCTTTCTTCATATTGTTTGAGATATTATCACGAGAGCGCAAAGTTGGCAAGTGCGGATCCCTAAGCGTTTTATGATACAATATGTTTATATGGATATAAAGACAGTGCTTGTACGAGCTGTGCAAGATCTAAAATCGCACGAAGACAGCGACGAATTAACCGGCTCGCGCATTGATTCGCCTGCTCTAGACGCAGAAGTTCTGCTCGCGCACGCGCTTGGCAAAGATACTGGCTATCTTTTATCGCACAGCGCTGATGCTGCGCCGGAAAAATCGCTTGCGAATTTCTTAAAGTACATTGAACGCAGAAAAAACCACGAACCGGTCGCCTATATCACTGGAAAAAAAGCTTTTTACGGAAGAGATTTTATTGTTTCGCCGTCAGTACTTATTCCGCGCCCTGAAACAGAGCTTATAATAGACGAATCGCTTGCGCGAGCGCAAGGCAACACACTGTTTATGGATGTTGGAACAGGGTCAGGGGCAATTGCAGTAACCCTAGCTGCAGAAAGCAAAAAAAATATAATAGCAATAGATATTTCCAACAAAGCCCTGCGCGTTGCGCACGAAAACGCGACTTTGCACAATGTTGCTGGCAAAATAGAACTAAAACAAGGGAATGTTCTTGAACCGATCCTGAATGAATCGCTTAATAATTATGATTGCGCGATTATAGCGGCGAATCTGCCTTATCTAACAAGCCGACAGTATTCAAAAACACAACAAGAAGTGCAATTATTTGAACCGCGCGAAGCGCTTGACGGCGGCAACGACGGGCTTGATCATTATTGGAAACTGTTCCGCCAGCTTCAAAACAACAGAAATATTTTTCCAAACGAGCTCTATATAATTTTTGAAATTGACCCGGCGCAAACAGAATTAATTGAGCCGATGATTTCCAAAACTCTGCCAAACGCGGTTTTTGAAATAAAAAAAGATCTTTCAGGCAAAGATCGGGTTGTGGTTGTGCGTGGGTAGGGACGCACAGCTGTG
>DNKR01000012.1:0-6967 GCA_003497135.1 Candidatus Uhrbacteria bacterium
CCGCCTTTGGCGGGGCGTTCTACCCATGCCACGCCTATTTAATGCGAAGCGTGGTCCCGCCTCGTTCACTGTGCAGGCGGGAAACTACTACCGCGTATTATTAATCGGACAAACCCCGCCTTTGGCGGGGCGTTCTACCCATGCCACGCCTATTTAATGCGAAGCGTGGTCCCGCCTCGTTCACTGTGCAGGCGGGAAACTACTACCGCATGGCAATTAAAATATCAGAATGACTGAAGTTTGGCAAGCGGCAATCTATCCATTGGCCGAGCTGTTTTCAGTTAAGTTTCTTAAAATATCCGTCAACGGCTCTCTTCCCAATATCTCCCGTTTTGTTTTTTCAAATTCTTTTATTCTTTTGTTTTGAATATCATCAATAAAATCGCGATAGTTCTCACCTAGCATATTTTTTTCATCAATAGAAAGCGACCCAAACTCTGATGTTAGTTCTGAATCATAAGACCATCTGTCGTTTTCATTTAATTCAGCGCGTTTTTTCTTTATTTCTATAATGAGATGTTGGATTGCGGGTTCCGTAGTTTAACTATTATATCTGTTTTTCAGATTCTCAACAAGGCAGGTCATGGGCGGAAAAATATTGTATTTTCCGCCCACAAACATTGTCCCAATTAGGCCGCGTTCGGCGCAAAGCCGAGATGCTTTCTGCCCTCATCAGTGCACGCCCAGCGGAGGCCGGACTTGTTGCCTGACTTGAACTGCTCACGAGCTTTTTCAACCACGAACGATCTTAGAGAATCTGCGGCGTTTTCATCAAGGCCGAGAGCCTCTGCCAAGCGGTTGAATTCTGAAGTCATGTTAACATACCAATTAGGTACATTTGAATTTCCATTTGTCATATATATTTCGTGCACCTCCTTTCTGTCCCGTGTTGGGAGCGTAATTAATTTTTAAGCAATTGCGCCAGCGATGCGTATGCGTCTTTTTTGAGCGAATTTTTTTATTGCCAGGGCCGACATTGCGATTATTGTTGCGAATGTCGCAAGCAGAGCTGTTTTGCTTTTCGAATTTTGCGCTTCAATTTTTGCGCTTGCCATGTGCTCATCAGTATTTACAGCCGGCGCTGCGGTTTCTGCGATTATTTCAAGATCATCTTCGCTTCTTGGAATCAAGCGCAAAACGCCGTTTGATTCGCTGACAATCCCGCGCATAATCGCCTGGCGTCCGATATCCGAAGAATTGATTGTTATTCCAGCACTTTCTTTTATTATTGCATCAATTCCCGCGCCGCCAGTTTCAATGCGTACTTTGCCGGTTTTTGCGCTGGTAATTGTGCCGTTTATTTCAACCAGCCCGCCTATATTTTTTTCGTTTATTTCAGCGATTGAAACTTTAAACGGTTCCGGCTCTTCTGCGAATCCGAGCACTGCCATTGAATCCGCGTTTTCAATTTTAATTCTTGTTTCTCCGCGAGAAGCGCTTATGGTTCCGGTTACTTCGATTTCATCTCCGATTGATGTTTCTGGAAACTCGCCTTTGTACTGATAAATTTGAATTCCGTTTTCAGTTCCGGCAATATACATTATTTGTTTCCCGATAATTCCAGGTTCAACCGATACAATTCCGCGTGTTATTATTTTTTCCCCGATCGGAATATGGCGTATATCGCCAATATCCACGAACGGCGCTATGGATGGCTCTCTAATATCCTGATCCTCTGCCACAGTTTCGGGGTAAGGATCATTTTGCGAAAGAGAATTTTGTTCATTTGGCGTAATGTGTCCGGTCCAATTCCAAGCGGCATCAAATGCGCTATAGGAGAGGCCTTGAGGAGCATTTTCATATGTTGTTTGCGAAACGATTTCGCTGTCCGGCGATTTAAGCGAGACGGATTCTGTTCCGCTGTTGTTAAGAGTAATATTTGTAATTGATCGTGGGAACGAAACAAATTCGTTCGGATTTATAGTATCAGCAGTCGTGAAAGCGTGGGTTTTGCCCGATGCGTCATACAGCACCCATCCAGCAAGATTGACAATCTCGGAGCCGAAATTATGGATTTCAATGAATTCATTTTCCGCGTCGTTCCCGTCAGTGTTCGGGTACAGTTCGCTGATTCTAAGTGTCTTAATTGGAATAAGTTGAGTTGTTTCATATGGAGTTTGTGATTGTGTTTCTTGATTTGTTTCCGAAGGTGTTTGTGTTGTGTTTGTTGTTTTAGTTTTGCTTGTTTGTTGCGCTGATGGTTTTTCCTCAACAATCGGAGCGCTGATTATGTTTTCTTTTTGCGGTGTTGGTGCTGTTGTTACGAACATTTTGCCATTCGAAAGCGCAACACTGTTTGGATCTGTTGTTGCAGGAGCATTATCAGTAATATTTCCATCGTCCCATGTTCCAAATGTTAAAGAGTCAATTGTTTCGCCTCCTGGATCGTACAGCGTAATCATATCTCCGCTGTTGTTTAAGCTGAATACGGGCTTTGATACAAGCAGATAATCATTTTGCGGGATCATTCCTTGCATTTTATGTTTTCTTGTTGATCCGTCAGCAAGAATCCATCCGGCAAGGTCAATCGCGAACCCTGTTGTGTTGTAAAGTTCTATCCATTCTTCTTTTCCTGTTTCCGGATCAGAGACAAATTCGTTTATTATCACGTCGCCTTCAAAATACTTAGGCGGTTCAATATTGTTATGCAATTCAGTTTCTTGCGCTTGTTGTGTTTGATCCGTTTCATTAACTGGATTTGCAGTTGCTGTGTCGGTCGTTTGTTCTGTTTGCACAGTATCTGTTGTGTCCGCAGTTATCTGTGTTTCTGCGGTTTGTTCTGTTTGCGCCTCGCCCGCCGTGTCTGTTACCTGATCTGTTTGGACGCTCTGATCGGTTATTTCAACAGGATCGGTTAGTTGATCAATTATCCATTGTTCTGCAAATCCTGGCGTGCCAAACTCTTGCGCTGTTTCTATAAATCCATTTGAGGCAGTTGCATCTGACCAAGCATAGATGTCAGAGCGAACCATTGTTGTATATGGATTTGTTTTTCCTGCTGGCGGATCAAGCCCGTTTCCGGCTGAATCAATCGCGATTCCATTTGCGTCAATTAGTTCGATTTTGAATGCGCTGTTTGAAAGCGACAGGTTTGTATCAACAATATCAGGATTAATATTCAGAACTGTTTTAGAATTTCCAAGCGTGTAGTTTGCAATAACGAATGCGCTGTTTGCTTGCGCTATTGATCCGGTTGCAAGCACGATATCGCTATTTGAACTTCCGGCGCCGCGAAGCGTCCAACCTGACATGTCAATTTCCGAATCAGTTGTGTTGTACAGTTCAAGCCACTCATCAGCACTGCTCAATGACGATCCGGCCCACATGACTTCGCTTATCATTATGGTCGGAAGTTCAGAGCCGCGAAGCGTATACGGAGCAAATGCCATTGCAAACATGATAATAAAAGCGAGAATTAACTGCACTTGATTTGAAAGGAGCATATTGTAAATTTTGTTTTGACAATGTTCTTAATTTCTCTGTTATTAGCTTCTGACAGTTGTCAGAAGTATTTTGAGCAATTCGACCTTTGAGCCAATGTTATTAATTGTTAGTTGCCTTTATATGAAAAAGCTTTTTAGCTCTTTTTGCTCTTCTTATGTATTAATCATAATAATGTTATAAAAATAAGACAAAAAAACTGTTATTTTTGCTAAATAGCGCGATAAATATTTTGTCGAATTTTAGTTTACAAAATAAATTACGACCGGGTCGCTTTCGGGCCGACCAGGTCGTTTCGTATCGTGTGCGGAGCGGATAAGCCCCGCGAAAGCAGTTGTTGTCTGAATTGTTGTTTCTCGTCTATGTCTTTGTTTCTGCCTCCTTTGCGCAAGCGAGTAGCGCCTGCAGGAATTTCCCTCTCCTCTTATCAAGGCCGGTTACAGCCCTGATCCTAGCGGTTGCGAGCCAGTGGGCAAGCTCGAGGCGCGTGTTCTTCATGCTGGTGCGAACAAGCTTGGCGCGTTCGAAATCAGCCCTCTCAACATGCGCTCCGTCCAGGATCGCGTAAGTGAGATCAGCTCCGCGGAAGCAGGTTCCGTGGAGTGTGGCGTCGCGGAAGCAGGTTCCGTAGAGTGTGGCGCCATCTAGATTTGTTCGCGACAAGTCAGCGCCGCTGAAGTCCATCATGGACAGATCAGCTCCGCCAAGCGGAAGGTTTGAGAGGTCGATGGATCGTCCATGTTCGATGATGAGACGCCTCACTGCCTCTTGTTTTCCGTCACATGTACACACGAGCTCGTCGAATGTGATGTGGCCGAGGAATCTTTCTTTTCTCAAGCGGTCCTCCTTAATGTGAACTGCAATATGATATATGATCAAATTATTAGTGTCAAGATCAATTGATTTGCGCTCCGCTTCTTTGCTAGTTTTATTTTATCTGCTAAGCTTGCACATAAGCCGGGGTGGTGAAATGGTATACCCCGCCATCTGCAACATGGCGGGGCGAGACTCAGACAGTTGTAAGTTTGTAAAGAAAAGAATCTTTATTCTTTAATGTGCCGGGGTGGTGAAATGGTATACACGCCAGCCTTAGGAGCTGGTGCCGCAAGGCGTGCGAGTTCGAGTCTCGCTCCCGGCAAAGAAAATTAAGGCCTCTCTTCCTCCAACCTCTTTTGCTCAAACCTCAATACTTAATTCTATGCGCTTTATTCTCATTCACGGTTACAAAAGCAGTCCTGAAAAAAACTTTTTTCCATGGCTGATTTCGGAATTGCGGTCTCGCGGGCACGAGGTTATTGCGCCAACGCTTCCAGACCCGGAAAATCCGCAAATTGACGCTTGGCTTGAATTGCTTAAACAAGAAACAAGATTTCTCAAAAACGATACTGTTATTTATGGACATTCAATTGGGGCCGCGGCTGCCTTGAGGTTTTTAGAAATGTCAGAAGCGGCAAGCACGCCGCGCGCGTGCGTTCTTTCGTCGCCACCTTTAATGGTGCGCAAACCAGAGTCATTGCAAGCATTTTTTATGAGTGACTTTGATTTTGATGTTTTAATGTGGAAAGCAAGCGAGTTTTATGTGATTCATTCAAAAGACGATGCTGTTGTGCCTTTTAGCCATGGCGAAAAATACGCTGAACGCTTGCACGCAACTCTTATCGCAACAGAATCTGACGGACATTTTGATGGAGCAAAATATCCTGTAATTCTTGATACTTTGCTTAAAGCAGCAAGCCCGCTTGAAGAAAGCGAGCCGGGTTCAAAACTGCAAAATGATTATACAGGTATAGATTTTTCGGCTAATCTAAGCCAAGAATAAAGGTGTGGAAAATGTCTTAATTCAATTCATCTTTTTCTCTTGACACTTTTGATTATCTGTGGCAACATACGCCTGAATTTGAACAATAAAAACAGACAGCCATGTTCCGCGAATAAGGCAGTTTATATTGGAACAAAGGGCTGAACTGTAAAAGGAGAACAGTCATATGACAAACTTAATAAATAATTCCAAAAAGCCAAGCGTTTAGCGTGAGTTTTTTGCACGTTATAAACCGCTTGGAATAAGCGGTTTTTTGGTCCAGAGACGAGGTCTTGTACGAGAACTCATCCCTGAACCAAACAGAAATGGATCAGGAAAGTTCATTACAACTGAATTAGAGAACCACGTAATTAAAAAAATACACGAAAAGTTTATTCTTTTCGTGGTTGTAGAGCATTAAGGGCATATGGTGGATGGCTCGACAGAAAGTGCCGATGAAGGACGTAGCAGCCTGCGATAAGCTTCGGGGAGGTGGCAAGCAACCTTTGATCCGAAGATTTCCGAACGGGGAAACCTGGTCCTGCTATAAGCTGGATCGTTTTACGCTGAATACATAGGCGTAAGAAGGACACCTGGAGAAGTGAAACATCTCAGTACCCAGAGGAAAAGAAAAAGTGCGTTAGTTATTAAGTTTGTAAGCTTTATTTCGAACTTACAAACTTATCAACTAACAAATTCCCCCAGTAGTGGCGAACGAAAAGGGAACAGCCCAAATGCGTGCAGTGAAATTGTATTGGCCTTGTATCTTTGATATTTGGTTGTGCAATGAAAGCGATCAGGCGTTGCTGCGCGCAAGTTGTAAGGTTTGTGCATTGCCTTCTGACAAAGGCAGGTGAAAAATGTTTGTGTTGAGTAGTGGAAGCTGCTGGAAAGCGGCACCAAAGAGGGTGATAGTCCCGTACGCGAAACTCAACGCTTCTTCACTGCGCAAATTCTTGAGTACCACGAGACACGAGAAATCTTGTGGGAACCCGCCGTGACTATGCGGCAAGGCTAAATACACTTTCTGATCGATAGTGAACAAGTACCATGAGGGAAAGCTGAAAAGCACCCCGGTGAGGGGAATGAAATAGTATCTGAAACCATATGCTTACAAGGAGTTAGAGTCCCGCCTTTGGCGGGATGATAGCGTTCCTATTGAAGAATGAGCCAACGAGTGTGTTGTGCGCCGCAGGTTAAGTCCGATAGGACGAAGCCATAGTGAAAGCGAGCGTTAACCCGCGATTTTGGATCTTAAAAGTCATCTGGTTTGAGGTTGTTTACAACCTCTGACCTCTGACTTCTAAAATCCATAAGTGGCGCGCACATGACCCGAAACCGGGTGACCTAACCATGGGCAGGGTGAAGCAAGGCGAATAGCCTTGTGGAGGCCCGAACCCACCAGTCGTGCAAAACTGGGGGATGACCTGTGGTTAGCGGAGAAATTCCAATCGAACTCGGTGATAGCTGGTTCTCCCCGAGATAGCTTGAGGGCTAGCGTCGGTAATAATTTTCTGGGGGTAGAGCACTGAATGGGGCTGGAGCCGCAAGGTATCCACTCTAACCAAACTCCGAATACCAGACAAATGTTTCCGGCAGTCAGACTGTGGGGGCGAAGCTCCATATGTCGAAAGGGGAATAGCCCAGATCTCAAACTAAGGTCCCTAAATCATCATTAAGTGTGAAAGGTGGTGTTGAGACACATACAGCCAGGAGGTTGGCTTAGAA
>DNKR01000012.1:7082-7258 GCA_003497135.1 Candidatus Uhrbacteria bacterium
GCGTAATAGCTCACTGGTCGAGTTTCTTCGCGCCGATAATATACCGGGGCTAAATGATGTACCGAAGTTGAGGGTTTTGACGGTTTCCGTCAAAGCGGTAGGGGAGCGTTTCCATTGCAATGAAGCTGTGTCGTGAGGCATGGTGGAGCGATGGGAAGTGAGAATGTTGGCATGAG
>DNKR01000012.1:7385-7710 GCA_003497135.1 Candidatus Uhrbacteria bacterium
AACCCAAGGTTTCCTGGGCAACGCAAATCGACCCAGGTTTAGTCGGGAGCTAAGGCAAGGCCGAAAGGCGTAGTCGATGCACAGCAGGTTAATATTCCTGCACCACGTGTGGTTTCCAATGGGGGAACATTTTGTTAGGCTTCTCGCGTCTTATGGCTATGACGCTGGGCGCAAGAGAGTGTGCGGTTGGTAAATCCGCCGCGCATAAGCTCTTTTGTGATCGCGACTTTGACAGGAATGTCGAGGAAGGAGAAGTGAAACAGAATCAAGAAAAGCCTCTAGGGCTAAACCACGCGTGCCCGTACCGTAAACCGACTCAGGTGGG
>DNKR01000053.1:0-9724 GCA_003497135.1 Candidatus Uhrbacteria bacterium
CCAAGCGCAAAAGGAACAAGGCGCGCGCAAACAGCAGCAACAGAACCGCCGCTTGATCCGCCCGGCACGCGCGAAATATCCCAAGGATTTTTTGTCACGCCAAAAGCGGAATTCTCGGTTGATGATCCCATTGCGAATTCGTCCATGTTTGTTCTGCCGATTACAATTGCGCCAGCGTTAACCAAGCGCTGAAGAGCTGTGGCAGTATAAGACGCTTTATACGAAGCAAGGATTTTGGATCCGCATGATGATGTTTTGCCCATGTAACAGATATTGTCTTTTACAGCCATTGGTATTCCGGCAAGCGGCCCGAACTCTGCACCGCTCGCGCGCGCGCTGTCGGCTTCTGATGCCTTTTTGAGCGCTTCATCGCCGTACACTTCAAGAAACGCGTTTATTTTTGGGTTAAACGCTTCAATTCTTTTTAAATAAAATTCAACCAGCTCTTTTGAACTGAATTCTTTGTTTTCAAGCTTTTGCTTGATTTGCATTAGTGTTAATTCAATCATATTTGTTTTATTCTGTTCTGTCTGCAAAAACAGCAGGGACTTTTAATAACTTGCCTTCCCTGCTCGGGAATGATTCAACGCACGCTTGCCTGACACTGTCTTCACATTCAATTATTTCGTCTTCTCTTAGAGCGCTATTGTCTGATTGAATTTGAGACAAAACGCTATTGTTGTCAAATTCCAATTCAGAAATGCGCCCGACATATTCAACGATTGTTTTTAACTGGCCTTCGTAGATATTTTCTTCTTCTTTTGTAATCGCCAGCCGTGCTAGCCCTGCGAGCTTTTGTACATTGTGTTCGTTTTTCATAGTTGTTTGTTACTTGCCTACAATACTAAAAAATTCGTTTTCATTCAATATCCTGACCCCAAGCTTTTTTGCCTTGTCTGCTTTTGACCCCGGACCATCGCCAACTACCGCATAATCAATGTTTTTTGAAATTGTTTCGGAAATCTTCCCTCCGTTTTGCTTTACAAGATTCCAAGCATCGACTCGGCTGATATTTTTCAGCGTTCCTGTAAACAAAAATGATTTTCCTTGCAGTTTGCCAGCTTTTGAAGCGTAATTATTCACCACAACTCCGTTTTTGATATATTCATCTATTAGGTGCTGATTTTCATTGTGAGCAAAAAATTCAAAAACGCTTTTTGACATCACCTCGCCAACACCTTCAAGTTTATCAAAATCACCGGCTTTGGCTTTTCTAATTTTATCCAGCGTGCGAAATTCTTGCGCGAGTATTCCTGCTGTTTGCGAACCAACATGCCTTATTCCCAGCGCAATTAAAAATTTGTCCAATTGAATGGTTTTTTTAGCGTTTATTGCTTCTATTAATTTTTTTGAAGATAAATCAGCAAACCCATCAAGTTCAAGCAGATCCGGCGTGGAAAGTTTGAATACATCAGCCGCTGTACGGATTATTCCCGCTTCAAGCAAATGCAAAACTATCTGATCGCCAAGCCCGTCAATTTCAAACGCGCGAGCCGCGTGCAAAATTCTTGCGTGATCTTTTGCGGGACAGTTTTTGTTTGAGCACGAAATAGCAACCTCGCCATCGCGCTTAATTGTTTTTGCGCCGCACGACGGGCAAACAGATGGAAATTTTATCGGTTTTGCGTTTTGCCCGCGCAATTCTTTTAGCACGCGCATAACTTTTGGAATTATGTCGCCTGCTTTTACTAAAATCACCGTATCGCCTATTTTAAGACCAAGCCGTTCTATTTCGTCCATGTTATGAAGCGACGCGTGCTTTACGACTGTTCCGCCAATGGAAGTCGGCCTTATAATCGCAACGGGAGTAAGCGCGCCGGTTCGCCCAACAAACCACTGTACATCCTCCACAACGGTTGTAGCTTCGTGAGCAGGAAATTTCCATGCAATCAGCCCTCTTGGTGTTTTGCCTACTACGCCAAGACCTTCAAAAACAGAATTGTCGTTTATTTTAAGCACTGTACCATCTATCCAGTAATCAAGCTTTTCGCGGCGAGATAGTTCTAGGTCAAAAAATTGTTTTACATCAAAAAGCGACATGGCGAGTTTTGATTCTTTGTTGGTTGGAAAACCAAGCATGGATAGAGCTGACCATTCCTCTTCTTGCGTGCGCAAACCAAAATCCGCAATCAGATCCCATGCGGAAAATGAAAGCGGGCGCGAAGCTGTTATGGACGGGTCAAGCTGACGGAGAGAGCCGGCTGCGGCATTGCGCGGATTTGCAAATACTTGTTTGCTGTCTTTTTTTTGCTTTTTATTATATTCATTAAACGCTTTAAGCGGGAAATAAACTTCTCCGCGCACCTCAACACGGCTTGGAACTCTGCCAAGCTTATGTTTGTATTTTGCGCTGAATTCAGCTTGGTCTTTTTCCGAAAGTTCGCGCAAAGACAAAGGAATTGCGTCTATTGTTTTTGCCTGCAAAGTAATATCCTCTCCGATTTTTCCGTCCCCGCGCGTTGCAGCTGTTTTTAGGATTCCATTTTCATAAACAAGCGAAATCGCAAGACCGTCAAGCTTTACCATGCAAAACAGTTCAAGCGAATTTTGTTTGCTTAATTTCAGTGCGCGCGCGTACCAAGCGTTCATTTCATCAAAAGAAAAAACATCTTCCATGGAAAGCATTGGGCGAGCATGTACAATTTTTTTGAATTCGCGAAGCGGCTTTCCTCCAACACGCTGTGTTGGAGAATCGGCTGTTATAAGATCAGGATATTGCTGTTCTAAAATATAAAGCTCGTGCTTTAGCGAATCAAGCGCAGCATCTGAAATTTCTTGCTTGTCCAAAACATGATACGCGTGCCTGTGTTTTGTGATTGTCTTGCGCAGCTGTTCAATGCGGTTTTTGACTTCTGGTTTTGTCATAACATTCCAAGATACCATTTTGCAATCAGATCGCCTGCAAAAAGCGCAATTATTGCCCCTGCTGATAAAAACGCACCAAAAGGCAAAACACTGTTCATTTTTTTCTTTTTCAAAGCAATAAGAATAAGTGCAAGCGATGCTCCGATCGCGTACGCAAAAAATAGCGCAACAAGAGTTTTTCCAAACCCAAGCATTGCGCCGATCATCAGACCCATTGTGACATCTCCGCCTCCTATCCATTTGCCTTTTGAAACAGCGTATTGGATGCCGAAAAATGCTCCGGCTGTCAGCGAACCGGCTAAAGCCGAATACAAATTGTTTGATAAAAACGCACTAAATGCAAAAGCGGTTATAATTCCGGGTACTGTAAAAGCATCAGGCAGCAATCTAAACCTTGCGTCGTACGCGAACAGCGAAACAAGCAAAAAAATAAAAGCAAAATCGCGAACTAAATGCCAATGCAATAAATAAATCGGCGAAGTATCTACTCCAAAAAGCCCGAACACGTGCTGATACGCTGAAAGCGCGAATAAAGCGCAAGAAACCGCCTCAACAAGCGGATATTGCCAAGATATTATTGACTTGCAATTCCTGCATTTTCTTCTCAATAGTATAAAGCTTGCAACAGGTATTAAATCTGCTGGGCTTATTGGCAAAAGGCAGTTTGCGCATTTTGAGCGTCCAAAAACAATTGACTCGCCTGCGTGCAAACGCAAAACAAGCGCATTTATAAAACTGCCTGTTATTAAACCTAAAATTGCAGAAAATACTATGATTTCCATGCATTGATTTTATCATATTTTAAAACTAAAAACCAGACAAATGCCCGGTTTTGATTGTGCATTATTTATATTGCCTGGCACTTGCCTGCTGTAATTTCGTCTGGAGTTGCGCAATTCGCTCCGCGCAGGATGTCTGTTCCCGGGACTGATTTTTCAAGTTCAAATTCTATTCTGTAAGTAGTGTCGTTTCCGTAATAACAATAGGCGTTGCTGTTTGCTGAACACTGCACAGCGCGATCAAGCCCGTTTGGGATTTGTCCACTGACATTGTCCATGTATACATTTTGAGAATCAGAGTCGCAGGCTGTTGTAAAGCCTTGGTTTGAGTCATTAAGGCAATTGGTCTGTCCTATTATACCGAGCGCGACCGGTTCTGTTAATACAGGGTAGGTATTTTTGTCATGAAAATAAAGTTCTAGCGAGGCCTGTGTACTTCTGATATCTGAAAGCCGTTTTGCGTCGCGAGCAGTGCTGCGTGCGGTTGACAGCGCATAAACAGCAAAAACAGCCAAAATACCGATTATTGCAGCGACAACAAGAAATTCTATAAGTGTAAATCCCCTTTCGCTTTCGTGCTGTTCGTTCATAAAATTATTGGGTAATTGCAGTTATGTGTTTGATCAGTTCAGATGGACGGATATGCCCGTAAAAATAGTGTTCTTTTACACCAAGCTCGCGGATTTTTGAAACCAATTTTGAATCGGCCCCGTTGCTTAAAGCAAAAATTGGAATTGAGCGGACTGATTTGGTTCTTTGCATCTGCAATAGCGCGTCCGCGTCTATAATAATGCCACAATATCTGTCTTTTTTCAAGCGGAGTTTTGCGTCTTGCGCTGAATCGCATATTTTTGCATCAAAACCGTGCGAATTCGCTGTTTTTGCGATTATTGAAGCAAAGTGCTTGTCATTTAGCAATATTAATAATCTTTTTCGTTCGTTTTGCATAATTATGAATCAATATCGCGCATTGCAAGGCCGACTGAAACAGCGAACTTCGGGCCTATTGCATCTAGCGCTGGGCGCAAATCAGGCGGATAAACAACACGCGCCCACGGATCGCCGACATATACATTCAAATGAAACAACTCTGAAATAAAATCAGCTAGTGCTGGAATATGCGAAGATCCGCCTGTTAAAATAATCTTGTCAACACGCTTTTTTTCTACATTGCTGTCTGTGGAGTATATGTCAAAAGTGTACTGTATTTCGTTAATAAGCGGCTTAAAAACCTGTTCAAGCATTGGGCGCAGGGCTGATTTGTCATCAGAAACTGAAAAATCTTTTTTAATCTGGGCCGCGTCTTTTGTTGATATTGAAAGCTTGCCGGCAATTGCTGATGTAAAATCATCACCGCCGATTTTTGCATTTCTTTCAACAAAAGGAACGCCCTTTTCTACAACCGCCATATTAGTCCTCTGCGAACCAATATCAATAATCAAAATTGACGACTTGTCTTTGCCAACAAGCGATCTTACAAGCGCGAATGTTTCGGTTTCTAGAGCGACAAGTTCCAACTTTGCTTTTTTGAAAATATCAACATAAGCGCTGACAATTTTTCTTGGAGCTCCTGTAACCAAAACACGGATATTTTTATTTGGGCTTGCTTGGCCTTTTTCTGTTTCAGATGGCTTTTGCCCTTGCTGTTCTCCAGCGCCTTTTTCATCTAGAATTTTTGAATCAATAACAAGATCTTCCAGCGGAGACGGAATCAGCTTGCGTATCTGCGCCTCAATCATGGGCTTTAGCGCTTTTTCGTCTTTCACGGCCGGTACTGTTACGATCACAGAAAAAACGCTTTGCATTTGCAATGCGGCAACGGCTTTTGTTGTTTTAGCTCCGCTTTCTTTCCAGACGCGCGCAATAAGAGAAGCCGCGTCGTCAGGCCTGTCAAGCAGAGAAACCGAATCCTCATATTCAGACCAGCCGTATGTGAGCAATCGCGCACGGCCTTTTTGGTTGAGAACTTCGGATATTTTTACGCCAGATGAGCCAATGTCAACCCCGATATAGCTATCTTGCTTTGCGTGGAACATGAACATATTGCGATTATTATACCACCTTTTTCATTGCTTCGTCGATTGCGTTATTTACAAGCTCATCCGCACGCGAATTTTTTTCTCTTCTCACATGGCTGAATCTCACATTGCGAAATTTGAGCCGCAAATTATGCACTTCTAAAAACCGCTTTGCAATCTCTGGATTTTTTACTTTATATTGTCCGTTCAACTGCTTAACAGCAAGTTCAGAATCAAGATAAACATCAACTTCTTCTGCCTCGAGTTCCATAGCTTTGGATAAGCCAAGAACAATCGCAGTGTATTCTGCTTGGTTATTGGTTGTGTTGCCAATATATTTTGAAACAGTGGCAATTTCTTTGCCGTCTTTGCTGTACAAAACCGCGCCAGATCCTGCAGGGCCCGGATTCCCGCGCGCTCCGCCATCTGCAAAAAGAATTAATTTTTTGTGCATATTTATTTTATCTGCCTCACATCGCAAAGTTTTAGCTCAAGCTCGCTTGATCCGTTCCATTGCCGTGATTGTACAGTAAAAGCAGCGTCAATAAAAGCGCCCGGTCTTATTCGCTCTGCCATGCGCCCCATATTAAAACCGATGAATTTTGCGTTTGCTCGAAGTGTTGGATCAGATGCCATAAGCCGCAAGTGCTTGTTGTCCTTGCCAACAGTTTGCGCCAAAAGAACCATTAAACCCTTTGACGCAAATACCGGTTCCGGGTTCGCAGAACCAAACGGACGCAGAACTTCCAGATCAGTTGCAAGCTTGTGAGATAAATCTTGAAGCTTGATTTCAGAATCAATGTTTATAACGCGCCTTAAATTGTCTGAATTGAAATTTTTTGCAAAATATTCTTTAATTCTGATTTTAAATTCATCAAATTTAGCGCTGCCTTCTATTGTAAATCCGCACGCCTGCGAATGTCCGCCGAATTTTGAAAATAAATCTTTGACAGATTCAATTGCGTTCATAATATCAAACCCTTCAACGCTTCGCCCTGAACCTGTATAAACGCCCGACTTATCTGTAATAGCAAAAACAGGCATGTGTACTTCGTGAGTCATCTTTCCTGCCACAAGCCCCAAAAGTCCGGCTGGCCAACTCTGTTTTACTGCTATAACAGGGACTGATTTATCTTCTGCAACGCACTTTTTTGCATACTCAAACATTTCTTCTGTAAGCTTTTGCCTGTTGGTGTTGTGCTTATCAAGAACGCTGGCAAGTTCAATGGCTTCGTTTTCGTCTTCCGTAACAAGAAGCTTAAACGCAATATTCGCATGATCCATTCTTCCGGCAGCGTTTATTCTTGGACTGATTCTGAATCCTACCGCATGAGTATCTATTTCGCCAAAAGAAGTTCGTGATGTTTTGATAAGCTCGCGCAAACCGAATCTTTTTGTTTTGTTTAAAACAACCAAACCGAATTTTTCAAGCGCTCTGGCTTCTTGCCGCAGATCAATGCAATCAGCAACAAGAGAAATCGCGACTAAATCAAGAAGCCATTTTTCTTGCCCATCAAAAGAACCAAGCCCTTTAATTTCAGCTTCTTTATATAAAGCGCACGCAAGTTTAAAAGCTACGGCGCCGCCGGATAAATTTTTGCTTGGATATTTGTCTTCTAGAAGCGGGTGAATAAGAATCGCGTCCGGAATAACTTCAGGAAGAGTATGATGATCGCAAACAATTACATCAATACCCTCGCTCTTTGCATAATCGATAGCCGGCTTATCGGATATTCCGCAGTCAACAGTAACAATCAGATTCGGTTTTTCGTGCGCAAGCAAATGATCAATGGTTTTTATGGCGAGTCCATAGCCGTCTTCTTCTCTGTGCGGCAAAAAACAATTTAATTTTGATTCGTCTTTGCCCATCTTTCGCATAATTTCCCGCAAAGAGCAAAACAAAATAGCAGACCCTGTTACTCCGTCTGCATCATAGTCGCCGTGTATTGTTATTGTTTCATTTTTTTGCAAAGCCAAAAATACGCGGTCAACCGCCTCGCCCATTCTGGAAAATAATTTTGGATCATGTATGTCTCTTGAATAATCAGGGCCTAAAAACGAGTCAATCTGCTCTTGCGTTGTTATTCCTCTATTCCACAAAATTTGCAAAACAATTTCTGAAAGTTCAGGAAAAGCAGATTTTATTTCGCTTGGGACTTTTTCTGCGATTTTCCACTCTGAATTGCTAGTTTCCATATGACGCTGTAAGGACCAGCATGCTTAAAATCACCATTAAGCTGACAATAGCCCAAATGCGGCGAATGATTCTTTTTCTTTTGCTCATATATTTATTTATCTTTTTAAAACCGAGAGATAAGCGCTTGAAGGGATCCTTACTTTTCCTTGTTCAAGCATTTTCTTTTTGCCTTTCTTTTGTTTTTCCAAAAGTTTGTTCTTGCGAGTAACATCTCCTCCGTAAAGTTTTGCTGTAACATCTTTTCTAAGAGCGGAGATTCTTTCTGCGGCAACAACTTTTCCGCCAATGGCCGCCTGAATTTTAACAACAATCATTTGTTTTGGGATTGATTCTTTTAGAGTTTGAACGATTTTCTTTCCGATTCTGAATGCTTCGTCTCTATACACAAGAACAGATAGCGCCTCAACAGGATCATCATTTACAAGTAAATCCATTTTAACAACATCCGCCTGCCTGTAATCAAGCATTTTGTAATTCAAAGAAGCGTATCCGCTTGAAATTGTTTTTAGCTTGTCATAATAGTCAACGACAATTGATGCAAGAGGTAATTCGTATTTTAAAATCACTCTGTCTGAATCAAGGTACTCTGTTGTTATGTAATTAGCATGCCTTTCTGTTGAAAGCTGCATTATTGCGCCAATGTATTCAGCCGGGGAAACAATATCTAAGCTTACCCACGGCTCTTTGATGTGATCAATATGGCTTGGATCAGGAAGATCCTGCGGAGATCTGATTGTGATTTGGTCTCCTTTTCTTTTTACGACAATATACGCAACAGACGGCGTTGTTACAACCAATTCAAGGCCGAATTCGCGGCGCAGACGCTCTTGAACTATTTCCAAATGCAGCATTCCGAGCATTCCGCATCGAAATCCGTACCCAAGAGCTGATGATCTTTCGCTTTCGCACCACAACGATGCGTCGTTTAGACGCAGTTTTTCTATTGCATCGCGAAGCCGCGAGTAATCATCGCCTTCTTCTGGAAAAATTCCAGCAAAAACCATTGGTACCGCTTCTTTGTATCCAGGAAGCGGAGTAATTGGCTTGCCCGAAAGACCAAGAGTGTCGCCGACACGGCAGGCAGAAATGTCTTTGAGGCCTGTAACAACATAACCGATTTGCCCTGTTTCAAGTTCTTTTGTAGGGCTATATGCCGGCTTAAGAGAACCGACTTCAAGTATTTCGCTTTCTACTCCTGTAGCGTTCATGCGAAGCTTTTTCCCTGCGCTGAAAATTCCGTCAGCAACGCGCACATACGCAACAACTCCGCGATACTCATCAAAAACAGAATCAAAAACAAGCGCGCGCGGATTGGCTGTGCTGTCGCCCTGCGGAGGCGGCACTCGATCTATTACAGTGTTTAAAATTTCAAGCACGCCTTGGCCTGTTTTTCCGGATGCGTGTAAAATATCCTCTTTTTTACAACCAAGCAAACTTACAATTTCCTGCGATCTTTTTTCTACATTTGCGGCAGGCAAATCAATTTTGTTTAAAACAGGAATAATTTCCAGATCATGTTCAAGGGCAAGATACAAATTTCCAATTGTCTGTGCTTGCACGCCTTGTGTTGCGTCAACAAGAAGAATCGCTCCCTCGCAAGCCGCGAGCGAACGCGAAACCTCGTAATTAAAATCAACATGGCCCGGGGTATCAATCAAATTCAAAATGTACTGTGCTCCTTTATAATCATAGGACATGCGCACCGGCTGCAGCTTGATTGTAATTCCGCGCTCGCGTTCAAGATCCATTTGGTCAAGTATCTGGTCGCGCATCTTTCTGGATTCAACAGTGTGGGTCAATTCTAAAAACCGATCAGCAAGCGTTGATTTGCCGTGGTCAATATGCGCAATTATGCAAAAATTTCT
>DNKR01000053.1:9794-9972 GCA_003497135.1 Candidatus Uhrbacteria bacterium
TGCGCAATTATGCAAAAATTTCTGATTATTTTCTGGTCCATGCGAGTGTTATATTATCCCAACAAACGCATTTTGTCCATGTTGTCAATTGTGAAAACAGATTGTTTCAAATCTACAGGTATTATACAAAACTGCTAACATAAATTAACCGTCATTTCGAACCCCCATAGGGTAGGGA
>DNKR01000053.1:10077-11046 GCA_003497135.1 Candidatus Uhrbacteria bacterium
CAGCTGTGCGTCCCTACCCACCAAAATATGGGTTCGAGATGACGAACATATAAAAAAGAGCTAGCACACCTCCTTGCAGTGCTAACTCTCACGCTCTCGCTGACAGTCGTCTAGCTTTCTTGACCCTTGGAACCAAACGAGATCCCCAGGACCTTGACCGCAACCTCGCGCATGAGCACGACCGCTTCTTTGACGATCCTGTCATCCGCGTTCGGAAAAAGAATGCGGACAGTTTTTGGCATTTCACTTGCCAAAGCATCCACTCTTGCCCGGGCGACTTCCATGCGCACATGCGGATCAGTGGAATAGTGGACATCAAGGAACTTTCTCTCGTCTTGGAAGATCCTTGTAAAGATGCTTCTCAACACAGGCCGCCAGTTATTGGTTGGCATTGTATCCTCCAAGCACCGGTGTGCTGTTGTTGTCGGTTCTGGTCAGGAACCATGATCGGCAGTACTTGTCGTTGTCGCACGCTTTCTTGATCGGCGGGCTAACTGCTTCCAGCCAGTCGCGAATGCGTTTGTTGTCTTCTTCCATGTCATTGCAATCCAGAGTGTTCAAAATCGCAAAAGACGGAATCGGCATGCTCCAACACGCTACATACTGCTCCGGCTTCTGCACCCACCCGCACATATCCTTGATGTCCATGAGTTTGTAAAGCAGATCCGCTGTGTCAGCATAGACCAACTCAAAGCTGTTGTTGCGGTTGCAGTCGGTTGTGTTGCGCACAACGCTGCTAATGTGATGATCGAGGATGTTTGTTGGCGGTGGAATCACGAGTCCCGCTCCTATGACGAGCCCCATTATTACACCAACATATTTCCCAAAATCAATACGCTGGATCATGTACTTCCTCCGGCTTTCGCTGTTAGATTGTTGAACGAGCGTTGTGTGAATTTATTACTATAAAACAAGGCGATTGTCAATTGCGTTACTAAATAAAAGTACGGCAGGCTCTCTTGCGAGAGT
>DNKR01000053.1:11127-21180 GCA_003497135.1 Candidatus Uhrbacteria bacterium
CGAGAGTCTGCCGTAAAGCACCTCCTTTTTTCAAATTTGCGTTTTTGGCAAGTCGCTTCTAGACCAGTTCAGAGGTATGGCTTGAACAGTTCAAGAATCACACCAAGTACAGGCAGAAGGATCGCACCAACGAGCGCCTCGCCAGCAATGAATCCTGCTGCAAGCGGAGCCCCGAACATTTCATAGCTTCCGCTCTTGTCCTGCGAGAACCTCCGCCACACTGCCGAGATCACACTGCCAAACGCGATACCGAGCGTGAGAATCGGCGGGAGGATCAGTGCAAAACCGAGCGCTGCCGGGATTGGAATCCACCAAAAACGCTTGGTCTTGTTTCCGCTCGCATCATGCTTGTACACCATGAACAGCAGTTCAACCACAATGCCAAAGATCGCAGCAATGATGGATGCTGTCAGCGCACCTTGCGGGAGCGCTGATATTCCCTGTTCCATCACAATCGCAAGCGAGGCGATCTTCAGGCCTGTAGGCGCAGAAAGCTGACCGGGATCAAGGCCAATGCCATAGGTACGCTCAAGCATGTTGAACACAATCGGTAACAAGAGCGCGCCAATCGGCAACATGAGGAGCTGGGCGATGATGAGCGTTTTGAAACTCCCACCCAAGCGCCGAGCGACCACGAACGACACGATTGTACTCTCTGACGATGCCTGCGGATCTGCGCTGATGTGCGCAGCGTTCAAGTTCTGCTGGATGTGCGCCGGCCAGATCAGACCAAATACGAACTGGGTCGCGTTGGCCATGAGCGAAACAGGACCTTGGCCAGTGATACCAAGCACTCGCAATCCAGAAATGATGAGAATCGGCTGAAGCGCGACTGCAAGCAGAACCTGGTACCACGGCATTTGGAACCATCTTTCCTGAATGCAGATGAGCAGAACCACACAAACGGTAATACCAACCACGATCCACCATGTTGGAATGCGCTCATCAGCATTGCTGGTCTGCTGATTTTGCTTGTCATCCTCGCGTCTTCGTACAAGAGCGTTTTTTGCAAGCGGCACAAGAACGCTTGTAAGCGCCGCAGTGATCATCATCGCAGTAGCAGGCCACATCATCCACTGGATGACCATCTTGAAATGCGACGGCGATGTCACATACTCAGCGGCCTTGCCGCAGTTTTCAGTTAGGAAGCTTGTTACCTCGCCGTTTTTGACAAGCTCCTTGCACCACGAAAGGTGCTGTGGCGCTGTTCCGTTTAGAGCCACCAGCTTGGCAACAGAATCTCCGAATGTATAGATGATCCACACCCCGAGAAGTCCGGAGAGCCCGACAGCAAGAGGGACGAGCATGCCCGTGCCAATCGCAGCCAGCTCAAGACCGAACATCATTGAAACCGTTGCTTTGCCGACCATTGGCGTAATGACCCCGAGACCATCCTTGATGAATGTCAGGAAACTGGCAACAGCCGTGCTCATGACAAGCACATCGCGGCGGCTCTTTGTGGTAGAGGTTGCTTCTTGGTCAGTGAGTGTTTCTGCAACACTTTGCACTGCCTTTGCAGTTGGCCATGGAAGCGTTGTGTCGTCCAGTATCAAGCGGCGAGGCAACGCACCCATGAACACGCCAAGATACGCTGATACAAGCAGCCATAGCGACACCTGCCACCAGCTTGGGTTGAACCCTATGTCGCGCCCAAACACGATCTGGATGTAGAAGAACGCAGCCAGGATTACGCACATGAAGCCAACACCAGCCACCACATTGATCATGGTTTGGATGATGTTGAGCTCAATAGCGAGTTTGTGTCCGCTTGCACGCCGTCCAAGAAGCGCTGCGGCAAGGAACATGCCTCCGTAGGCAAGGTCAACGCTCATGCCGAGCTTAAGGACAACATACGGAGTTGCCGCGGCTGTGATCACACAGATCAGAGAACCCAACAGAAGCAGTCGCCAATGCAGTTCGCGGTTCATGGTCAATCTCCTTTTTCGCCACTGTAGGCGTGAAATGACCGTTGTTGATTTGCAAGGATCTGTAGCTAACAGGTATTGTTTGCTAAACAGCCCTGTGCAAATATATAAACAAAGACCTTGTGTGTCAACATCACGAGTTAATTGCGCTGATTGATAAAATTATCTATATAATTATCCCTCCGCCAAGGCATACATTGCCTTTATACAGAACTATGGACTGGCCTGGCGTTACAGCGCGTTGAGGCCTGTCAAATACAGCGTCAAATCCTCCTTCGCGCGGAATCACTACGCATTTTTCGAGCGGCTGTCTATACCGTATCCTTGCCATGCATTTGAATTTCTTTTTTGGAGCTTTTATCAGCCAATTCGAGCTGTGAGCTTTGAGTTCATTTTTATAAAGCCCTTGATCGTAATTGCTTGAAACAATCAGATGATTTTTTTGCAAATCTTTTGACACAACATAATATGGCTCTCCGCCTCCGATTGAAAGTCCGTGACGCTGGCCGATTGTGTAAAACGGCAAACCCTTGTGTTTGCCGACAATATTGCCTGATGAATTAACTATATCGCCAGGATTATCTGGAATATACTTTTTAAGAAAATCGTACATATTAACTTCGCCAATAAAACAGATTCCAACAGAATCCTTTTTGTCTGCAACGGATAAGCCGAGCTTTTTTGCTGTTTCGCGAACATCTGTTTTGTACATATCTCCTATTGGAAACATTACGCGCGAAAGCGCTGTGCGAGGCATTGCCCACAAAAAATATGTTTGATCTTTGTTATTGTCTTTTCCTGCCAAAAGCTTTCCGCGCTTTATTCTGGCATAGTGGCCTGTCGCAATTATTTCTATTCCAAGTTCGTCTGCGGATTTTAAAAACAAATCAAACTTTATATATTTGTTACACAAAATATCAGGATTAGGCGTGCGGCCCGCTTTGCATTCTTTTATCATTTCTTCCACTACAAGACGCTTGTATTCTTTTTCAAAATCAAGCGTTAAAAGCTGAATGCCTAGTTTTGCCGCAACACGAAGCGCATCGCGCCTATCCTCTTCCCAGGCGCAGTCCGACCAATTTTTCATAAATGCGCCGGTGACATCGTATCCTTTTTTAACAAGCAAAGCCGCGCTGACAGAAGAGTCAACGCCGCCTGACATTGCGACTAAGATTTTTTTGCGCTTTTTGAACATGTTGAATATGTAAAATAGCTTTTTCTAGCACTCCCATGCTATGTAGCATGAGAGTACAAAAAAATTTTATTTTCTATCCTTCTTTAACAAAATTTTTATATAACCTCGCCTGCCAAAATTCAATGTTTTTTCAATTCGTGAAATAGTCGACATACCAACCCTTAATTCCTCTTTTATCTCTTTATATGACAACCCGCTAAAAAGCCTGCTCGCAATGAGAAATCTCCTAATCAGCATCAACCTCTCCTGTCTATTCAACAAATCCTTCAAAAAATCTTTAAGAATTTTTTTGTCATCAATTTTTACGAACAATTCACAAAATTCCTCAAGCATCTGATCTTGTTTTTTATATGGAACTTTTTTTGGATTATATCTAGACATAATGATTTGATTTGAAAATTATTTGGTCTTTACTTTTGAAATCCAATAATCTTCAGTGCTGCCAAGCTTTGGAGGAGCTGATGAGGTTTTATAATAATTGATCAAGATATCCAAGCCCTCATCTAGCTGTATTTTTGGCGGTTCAAAATGTTCAGAAAGCTTTGTTATGTCTGCCAGCAGTTTTGGGATGTAATTTTTAATTGGATTCGGCTTGTAAGTCGGCTGTATATTTTTCCCAAGTTTTTTGTTTATGGCAGAGACGATGTCATTGAATGTAAAATTATGGCTGGTGCCGATATTAAATATTTCCGGCTTATCAAAATCCTTATCAGCCGCGCTTGATAAAATTCTAGTTACATCGTCAACATATGTAAAATCCCTTGTTTGCGACCCATCGCCAAAAATTAACGGGCTTTCATCGTGCCAAATGCTCCACAAGAATTGCGAAACCATATTCGCATATCCAAGTTTGTGTTCTTCGCGAGGTCCGTAAACAGCAAAAAATCTAAAACCAATGGAATTAACTCCATACAAATCGCCGTATAATTTTGCAAGGCGCTCAACAAACAAACGGCCCTCGGTATAAAAATCTTTTACAAATATTTCCCTATCCTCTGTAAGCGGAGGTATAAGGCCGTTATACAAGCTGGACGACGATGCAAAAATCAGTTTGGTGTTGTTTATCCTGCACGCTTCAAGAATTTTATGCGATCCGACAATGCATTCTTTTACGCTTTCAACGGAATCGTTCCTGTAAAGCATCATTGTGCTTGGCATTCCAAGATGAATAATAGAGTCATACTTTGATAAATCGTATTTATCAATATTGCTGATTGCGTCTTTAATCACATTAACAGAAAGCCCGCGAATATTATCTTCGTGCCCAGTTTGGAAATTATCATAAACAGTAACATAATTGCCCAATGAAAGTTGCAGCCGCGCAAGGTTGCTGCCGATAAAACCGGCCCCGCCTGTTATAAGTATGTTTTTCATATAAGATGTGTTTCGTCTTGAACCATTTGCTCGCGCAAATTCGCATTTAAAAAATAGCATCGCTCGCCTATTACGCAATCTGACAAATCCGAGTCAACAATCGTTGTGCCTGAACGGATAATACAGTTGTTTATTTTTGAATTTTTTATTGCGCAATCTGCGTCAATATGATTCTTGCCATTAAATACATTACCCAGTCCGCTGAATTTATCCGCATAATCGCACTTATCATTAGAATCCATAATAATGTGCGCGTTTAAATATGAATCAAACGATCCGATGTCTGACCAAAAACCGCTAAAGCAATGCGCTTTGCATTTAATACTCTTCGACAAATAATGCGGAAAAATGCTCCCGAGGTTATCGCGATTTTTTGATGCAAAAGATGATAACTCGCCATGATGCCGCTCTGGAAACATATAACAAGCCGCGCTGACAAGGGTCGTTTTCGGCTGTTGCGGCTTTTCTTCAAACGCAATTATTTTTTTGCCTTCGCACACAACAGTGCCGTATTTTTTTGCTTCTTCAACGCTGCCAACATCATATACTGCCACAAGCGGCACCCCTTTTTCGTAATCGTTTATAAAGTCACTAAGATTAAACTCAAACAAATTGTCCCCGCCTATGACAAGCGTATCAGACAGCTTGTAATCGCTTATTGTCTGCGCGACAGAAGCCAGCGCCCCAGCTTTGTTTGAATCACTTGATGTTGATTCAATTTTAAGTTCTATGTCTCTGTCTGAATTTTCACTGATCCATTTTTCAAAATCGGTTTTGAATATTTCGCTTGTTGCAACAATAATAGGCAATTCTCTTGGAATCTTGTCAATTATATGCGAAATAATCGGCTTTCCTGCAATAGGCAAAAGCGGCTTTGGCGTGTTTGAAGTAAGCGGCCAGAGCCGCGTTGCAAAACCTCCTGCGAGAATAATAGCATGCATAATACTTATCTTTTCATTATCTTTCGTACAAGATAAGGTATCGTAAAAAACAAAATTTGTAAATCTCGCAAAAAGGTCCAGTTTGAAACATAGTCAGAATCGATTTTTACGCTATCTGCGATTGTTCCGCCGGTTTCATCTTTGCATATCTGCCACAGGCCTGTAATTCCAGGTTTTAACCTGTGCTTTTTTTTGTGCGCGTGCGAGAAAAATTCATATTCTTGCGGATATGGAGGCCTTGGCCCGACCAAACTCATTTCATTTTTTATGACATTGAACAATTGCGGCAATTCGTTTATTTCCGATGCTCGCAAAAATCGCCCAAGCCGTGTCGCGTCTCCGAGCGACTTGTCTATAAGAGCTGATCCGCTTGTCAGTTTAAGTTCGTCCTGCATAAGCGGCAGTTCGCTTTTTCCGCTTTTCAGAGTTCTGAATCTGAATAATTTGAATCGCCTGCCTGTTCTGCCATCAACGCGCTCTTCGCTTGCAATAACCGGATCTTTTACGCTTTCAATTTTTAGAGCAATCGCGACAACCATAAAAACTGGCGCCAACAGAATAAAAGAAAAAGAAGTTGCAAACAGATCAAACAATCTCTTAAAAGCGTGCCCCCAGCCAACAACTCCTGACGCGCTTGATACTGCGAATTCATGACCCATAATTGTCTTCGTTGCAAAATTGCCATTTGTAAATGTTGGAATAATGTAGTGTTCAAGCAAATATTCTTCCGCAATTCTGCGAATGTTGATTGTCTGTTCCGAGTTTGCAACTTGCATAATAATATCCGGCTTATATTCGCTTACAATCTGTTCTATCAAATGCAAGCGTCCAAGATAAGGCAATGGCGAGGACCGATCTTCGTTTTGAGCCACATAACCAACCGGCTTAAACCTGCCAAGCTTTTCGCTCATAAACGCTTCCTGCACTTTGTTTGCAATATCGCTATAACCAACAAATAAAACATGAATTCCGCGTTTTGGATTTGAAAAAAATACAATAAACAGTTTTTTTACTATGTAAAATCCAGTTAAAGCGAAAATGATTGAAAATATTGCGATAGAAGCGAAACCGTTTATTGAAAACTGCGCGCCAAGCGATCTGATTGCAAGAAAGCCTAAAATTGACACAGCTGCAATAGAAGCAATAAACCGCGGAATAAATTTATTTATTCTCCATATATTTTCAAAATTATACGCGCCCAGCAGCGCAGAGAATAAAATTATTGATGAAGAAAACAACAAAGAAATCAAAACATGCCAGAGAGCTCCATACTGCCCTGCTTGGCTCGCGATTAATTCGTCAATTCCAAAGAATACCGCACTGCAAGCCAAAAAAACAGATAACGCGTCAAAAAATATTTTGACGATTGCAAAAATCAATTCGTGTTTTTTATGCATAAATAATCAGTGCGGAAATTACCGCAAACGCTATCCTGTACCAAACAAACACTGAATAAGAATTCTTTTGCACGAATTTAAGGAGCAAATTTATTGCAATAGATCCAAAAACAAGCGCAGAAACAAAACCAGCAAAAATAGGAACCCATTCAATGGATTCCCCGCTTTGAAAAACATCAAAAACAGTAACCAGTCCTGCACCAAAAATAGCCGGAATGCTAATTAAAAACGAAAATTTAGCGGCATTAACGCGATCTAGCCCGGCAAACAAGCCAGCACTAATTGTCGCTCCTGACCTGGAAACGCCCGGGATCAGCGAAATTACTTGCGCAAGGCCGATAACTAACGCGCGCGCATAAGAGACATTATTTTTGTCTGTTTGCGCGTTTGATTTTCGCGAATACATATCAGCAAACATTAAAACAAGTCCGAATACAATAAGCATTGCTATTGCTGTTTGCGAATTTCTTACAATGTCAACAAGATCTTTTATAAAGAATCCAATAATCGCGATCGGGACACTCGCAACAACCATTAACTTTGCAAGGCGAATATTTTTTCCTTTTATTATTTCAAGCAAATCGCTCCTGAAAACCCAAACAACAGCCAGCAGAGTCGCTAGATGCATCGCAACATCAAAAACAAGCCCGCTTTCCGGCCAATTAAATAATTTTGGGAGCAACAACAGATGGCCTGAACTTGAAATCGGCAAAAATTCTGTTATGCCCTGCACCAGGCCCAAAATGATTGATTGGATTATTGTCATAATAGCCACTCAATCACCTCGTCCATAAGTCCTGGATCGCGTTCAAACATTGTTGTGCCATGGCCAGCGCCTGTTTTTTCAACCAGAACTGTTTGCGCGAGATTCAGCGAATGCAGTTCGTGCGTGCTGGCTGCTGAATCGCGGTCGTCATCATCGCTCGCTACAAGCATAATGCGCTGGCTTGGACCGAGCTGGCGAATAAAGCCATCGGTTTTAACCCCGCGATAATCCAGACCGGGCGACATAGCAACGCCAGATAGGACGCCGGAATGTTCAGCCAAAAATTGTATGGTCAGATTCGCTCCAATTGACGCTCCAACAAGTATTGTAACGCTTTCTGACGCGCCTTTTGATTTTAAGAATTCAAATGCGGCTTCAACATCATGGATTTTTGCCTGCTGCTCCTCATCGCCAAACCTGCGATAATCAAGCGTTCCGTCCATTGTGCTCTCTCCATGCCCGCGCTCGTCAATTGCAAGAGCTGAAAACCCTGCTTTTGACAATTTTTCTGCAAATACCTTCCAGCTCTCTTTTGTGGCAGGCATCATGTGCAAAAGAATCGCGAATTTATTAGCGCCCGGCGTTTCGTAATAGTCGCCGATGATTTTGATATGGTCAGTCGTTGTTAAAATAACTCTTTCCGACATATTTTAGTTTAATTGAATTTAATCACACGGTCCGGAAACAAAACAACTCGGCCTTCTTGGTTTTTTGACACTGGTTCGGTTTCCTCTAATTTTCCAAAAAATTCAGGGATATTCAAAAAATTAATATCCTCGTCTTTGCATCGCAATATAATATCCATAACAGATAAAATATAGCTGATTTGGCCTAAAAAATCAAACAAATTCGCAAACAGTGGGCTTAACAACCTAAAGTTAATAACTTACCAACTTTCAAACAACCATATCATCGCTTTCAACTTTTTGTTCTTCTTTTTCGCCTTTTGCAGGAATACCAAGAGCTTCTCGCTGAATTTTTTCTATTTCCGCTTCAACAATACCCTTTGGACTTGCGTATTTTTCTCTTGATTGCTTGATTATTCTTGATCCATAACTTTCGTGCTTTGGTGAAGTTAATGTAAGAACATCAGCAGAAAACGGATCCCATCTGCGCCCGTCAATTGTCATTTTTACGTAAATTTCGCGTTCAGAAAGGTTGATCATGTCTTGAACTTCAAAAACCGGCTTCATTTCTTGTTCCATAATTGCGGCATCCTCTGCGCTTATTTGAAACACGACAATAGAAGCTACATTGCCAAAAAGCGCGCTGCGCAGGGACATTGAAAGTTGAGAAAGATTTTGATTGGCTACAGTCAGCGCAATGCCAAATTTTCGCGCCTCTGCCAAAATATTTTCAAAGGTCTTTGTGGCAATGTTTTGAAACTCGTCAACATACAAATAAAAAGAATGCCGTTCTGATTCGGGCATGTTGATGCGTTTCATTGAACCCTGAAAAATTTTTGTGATAAGCGTTGCGCCGAAAAACGCGGACTTCTCATCCCCTATCCTGCCTTTAGCCAAATTAACAAGCACGATCTTTTTTTCTTTCATGATGTCAAAAAAATCAATCTTGTTTTCAGTTTGTCCGAAAATGTTACGCAAAAGCGGGTCAGACAAAAGCTGTCCGAATTTGTTTAGCAAGGGACTGACTGCTTCCGCGTCGTATCTCTGCGACCATTCAGGGAACTCAATCGCCCAAAACCTGCGCACAACATCGTCTTTGATGTGTTCTATGACCTTTGACCTGAACGGGCCGGAAGCAAGAAGAGCAACCATTCCGTTAAAGCTCCCCTGCGGATAATCAATCATTGCAAGTGTCGCGAAGCGCAAAAGATGTTCTACGCGAGGAGTCCAGTCATTGCCGAACTGCTTTTTGAAAATCTCAATTATTGAGTCGGTTACCATGTGCTTATCCGCGTCGCTGACGCCTGCAATAGGATTAAACGAGATTGGAAATTCCTTGTCCGACGGATCAATTACAATAACATCATTGATTCTGTTTTCAGGAATAAAATCAAGTATTGTGTTTATAAGATCACCATGCGGATCGATTACGCAAACCCCATGGTCAAAATGAATATCAGGACGAATTAAAAGCTCGAGCAGTTTTGTTTTTCCAACACCCGACTTTCCTATAATATACAAATGTCTTTTTCTGTCTTTTCGCTTTATGCCAAAAATCAGACGCTTTGATGTGTATCCGACAGAGCTGTAATTTGATTTTCCAAAAATTGACACATCCTCGGGTTTGACTTCGTCATGAACAGGAAGAACATCAGGCGGTTCATGGCGCCTGGCAACATATGTCTCCATTTCCGGATAATCGGATGAGGATGAATTTGAATACATGTTTGTTGATTCGTCGGTCATATTATTACCCGTCATTTAGAACCAGCTATTACACTTCGTCATTTCGAACCCCTCTTCATGGTGGTTAGCGACGCACAGCTGTG
>DNKR01000053.1:21274-22293 GCA_003497135.1 Candidatus Uhrbacteria bacterium
GCTACCATGCAGGGTTCGAAATGACGAATAAACTATTACCACTCAAGCCCATCCTTTTCAAACCTGTCCCCCTACCACGGAAATATTCCTTCTTCTTCTTTTGGAACGAATACTTTCTGCGGGGCTGGAGCTATGCTTTGGGTTGGCGCTGAATTATAACCATTAGCAGAACTGTCTTTCCTTTTTCTTCTGCGTTTTCGCTTTCTTTCAAGACCATCAGAACCAGCGGCTGTCTGCGAAACATTATTCTGGCTCGGGGCCACTGCTTTGCTTGCATCAGACGGAGCCTGCGAAAGATCCGCTAATTTGATTTCGCTCTCTGCTTCTTTTACCGCCACTTCTGTTTGTGTTATTGCCGGCGGAGGGGGAGCTTTTCGCTCTTCCCTTTCTTGTTTTTGAATTTTACCCTTTTTTTGCTCTTGGCGCACTATTTTTACACAATCATCGCAATATATCGGACGGTTCCTGTCAAGCTCAACAGGCAATTCTACGTCTTTATTACATCTCGTGCAGTTGTAATGGTGCATCCAAGATTTAGATGCGGTTTTCGGCTTTTCCTTAGGAATTTCAGGCAATGAAGAATCAGAAACCTCAAACTTGCTTTCTGACCATCTAAGTATCGACTCTTCTATTTCACTTTGTTTTTGAGTGTATTTGTTGCGTGAAAACTCAATAACTTTTTCTTCGTTTCCTGTTGGAATATTTATAGGAGGCAAAGTGCTCGCGGAAAAAGGGATTGATGCAATGCCGTCAATCATCAGCTTAATATAAATGTTCCATTTCGGGATATTTACAATATCTTCTGCAGTATATTGCGGAGTAAATTCCGGCTCAAGAAATTCCGCGTCAGCCGCGCCAACACGAAACACGACCATTGTGCCGACGTTGCCGAACACTGCCGGCCTTACGATTTCGTCCAATTGTTCAATATATTGATGCGCAATTGTTAAATTCAGGTGGTACTTTCTGGCTTCAGAAAGAACATTCGCGAATGATTCTGTTGCAAAATTTTGAAACTC
>DNKR01000053.1:22366-34050 GCA_003497135.1 Candidatus Uhrbacteria bacterium
GTTGCAAAATTTTGAAACTCGTCAATATACAAATAAAAATCGCGTCTTTCTTCCTCTGGCAAGTCAACGCGCTCCATTGCCGCAAGCTGGAGCTTTGTGATAACAAGTCCGCCGAGCAATCTGCTTGAGTCCTCGCCAATCCGGCCTTTTGACAAGTTCATAATCAAAATCTTTCCATTGTCCATGATTTCGCGAGGATCAATGGTTGATTTCAATTGCCCGACAATGTTGCGAATAAGAGAAGTCGATAAAAACTGTCCGACTTTGTTTTGAATAGGCGCGATCGCCTCTGACCTGAATTTGTCCTGCCACTGTTCAAACTCTGTTATCCAAAATGCCTTTACAACAGGATCTTTGAGCTGGCTTACTATTTTTCTTCTAAAATCCCTGTCAACAAGTATGCGGTTTATGGAAAGCATCGTATTGCCCGGGATTTCAAGCAATGTCAAAACACAGTTGTTCATTATGTGTTCCATTCTTGCTGACCAAACATCAGGCCATATTTTTTTAAACACGCCCATCATTCCTGACGCGATCAAGTGCTTGTGCGACTCGTCAACAGTTTCTAAAATATTAAAACCTATCGGATGAGCAGTATCGGAAGGATTAAAATAAACAACATCTTTTACTCTGTGTTCTGGAATAAAATTAAGGATTTTTTCTGCAAAATCTCCGTGCGGATCAACAACAGCAACACCATGGTTCATGTATATATCAGCAAGAACCATGTTTTCCAAAACAACGGTTTTTCCCATGCCTGTTTTCCCGACTATATAAGTATGCCTTCGCCTGTCGTCTGTTTTAATTCCAAACTTGCGCATCATGTTCCTGTAGTTTGTGCGCGCGAAGTATATTATATCTTCTTCGTGATCATGGTCGTAAATGTTGGCCATAGTATTTATTATTCCTCTGGCGGTGCCGGATTAATTCCCAAATCTTCCATTTCAACATCTTTTTCAATAAGCAATCTTATTGGATCTGGAACACCTGCTTTTGGCGCAGAAGGAATGTCCAGTTTTGGAACTTGCGATCCTTCTAGCTTTTCTTTGATAATATTTTCAATCTGGGCATTGGATTCAATCTCTGATTCCCTGCTTGTTACTTGCGGTTTTGGCGCTTCTTGGCGCAATACTGTTGTTGGAGCTTGTGGGCGCGGAATGTTAATTTGTTCGCCAACAATGCCCTCGCCTCCTTCAAGCGCTGTTCTTGGCCGAGCAACAAGCTCTTCTTGCGCTGTTGGGCGCGGAATTACAGCGCCGGACGGCAAAAGACCCTCATCACGCGTTGTTTTAAGCTGTGACGGCGGCTCTGTTCGGCGAGAACTGGCTTTTGAAAGCAAAGGAGCGGTAACGCCAATGGCAGGAAAATGCCAAAGCGATGCCAGTTCCTCTGGAACCATAATATAGTGTTCAGCGCCTGATTCAACAGATCTGTTAAAATACGCGCTTGAAATTTTTCTGCTTCTTGTGTGATACCAGAGCCGTTGCCACCAGTAATCGCCTTTAGTCGTAACAGTATCAACCATTGACAGCTCATTTGATCCTGTAAACAATCGCGACCAAGCTTTTATTTGCGAAATGCGAGGACCATGGTCATATACTTCTTTTTTTGCCCAATAGCACCAGCGAATTTTTGTCCAAAATCCGATTTGATCGGTCTTTCGCATTATTGATTCTGACCTTGCTTTATCAAGCGGAGTAACTTTGAAAAATTTCCACGGGTCTTCTTCTTTTTCGCCATGTTCTCCGCCTCCAAAAATAGTAAGACCTGTTTGAGTTCCAAATTCCTCCATAAACCCTCCTAATGTTTCTGAAAGCATGCCTTTCTTTTTTTTGTGCTCTCTGCCGAACATGCTTTCTATGTATTCCTCGCCCTCTTTTTGCCATGACTGGGAATCCATTGGCTGAACCAAAATCTGAATAAAAAAATTTTCGCCTTCCTTAAAATAAGAAAGCTGTTCTAAGATAATAGCAAGCGGGTCTTTTAGTTCTTTTGTGGCAAGATGTTCAAAAGCGCTCCAGCATTTTATCGGCCTGTACTCTTCTTTGCCAAGTTTGAATTCAGATCCAAAAAATCCATAATCGTCATTCGGCCATTTGAGCGGCATTGCTTTTGCGTAATCTTCAACTACAGAAATTTGCGCGTCCGGATATTGCGCATAAAGCGCGGACTCAACAAGGTCACGCCACTTGTCTCCAACTCGAATAAAAAATTGAACTTTGCCGCCAAATGATGCAAGAGAAAACTCGTAAATTGGATGAAACTTTCCAATCCACCACCGTTCCTTTTTTGTAATAGTTGATTTGCCTCCGTGCATGGCAGTAAAAAAGTTTTCCACCGCCTTTGGGCTTTGCTCTGTTTGGCGCGGAACATCAATTGCAAGGACAACATATTTAATGTGCTCATTATATTTATCTTGCGCATGATGTTTCCATGTGTTCATCACGCCCCAGATAAAAACAGCTAAAATAGGAAACCAACCTACTGTAACAAGCAGTTTTGAAAACAAAATATCAAATGGCTGGCTCGCGAATTGCACGAGCCAGATTAATATGTCTCTCACAAGGCTTTTTAAAAAATGCGTAAATGCGCCAGCTTTTCAAATGGTCTGTGCGCAATAATATTATAGCATTTTTTGCGAACGATTGCCAAAACGCATATGGAATTCCGCCATAGGCGGATCCGCCATTTGGCGGAAAATCCATGCGTTTTGTTTGTATTTTTTTACTAAATGCAATATTTAGCTCAACTTAGCCACGATCCTGCGATTTTCCAAGAACGACCAGCAAAGGCGAGGCAAGGAAAATTGAGGAATAAGTCCCGAATATAATTCCAAGTATCAAAGCAAGAGAAAATTCTTTTGTTGTGTCGCCACCAAAAAAGAATACTGCAACGAGCGCCAGCAAGGTTGTAAACGAGGTGTTAATTGATCTTACGAGCGTCTGGTTCAAGCTGTAGTTTACCAAGCTGACAAATGTTTCTCCGCTTTTTCTGCGCGAAAGATTTTCGCGGATGCGGTCAAATACAACGATTGTGTCATTGATTGAATAACCGAGAATTGTAAGCACTGCCGCAATAAAACCCGTACCTATTTCAAATCCGAAAAACTTTCCTAACACGGAAAAAATGCCAATTGGAATAATTACATCATGGATCGCCGCGAAAACCGTAACAAAGCCGTACTTCCACGATGAGACAGGTTTTGAAACTTTTCTAAATGCCCACGCAATGTACAAAATAATAGCAATAACCATGAGCACAACTGCAATAAGTGATTTTTGCCGCAATTCGTTCCCGATTACCGGCCCAATGCTTTCAAAACGAAGCTCTTGAGCATTGCCGAATTTTTCTTTAAGCGATACAACCAAGCTTTGATGCTCTTGTTCTGTTAGCGTTTGCATTCTTACCATTGTAGAGCTATCGCCGCTTTGCTGGACTGTAACAGAACTGTATCCAAGCTCTTCAATAACCGTTCTTGTTTCTGCAATCTGCGGATCATTTTCAAAATCAATTTCCAACAAACTCCCGCCGGTAAAATCAATACCAAATTTTAATCCGAAAATTGATATACAAAGCACGCTTGCAAGCACTAACGCGCTTGAAAAAGCGAACCAAATATTTTTTGTTCCTACGACATTCAGTTTCATAGACCTAATAGTTTTTTATATTTTGTGATTCCTGTTTTTGCGGCAACTCTTAAAAATATTCTTGTAACTACAATCGCACTGAACATTGAAACCAATATACCAATACTTAGCGTAAGAGCGAATCCTTTAAGGAAACTTGATGAAAACGCAAACAGCAATATGGCTGCAATGAGCGTTGTGAGATTGCCGTCGCGAATAGATGTCCAAGCGCGGCGGAACCCTTCTTCAATTGCAGATTTTGCTTCCCGCCCGCTTCTTAATTCTTCTTTCATTCTTTCAAAAATCAAAACATTCGCGTCAACGGCAATACCGATAGAAAGAATAAATCCTGCGATACCGGCTAATGTGATTGTAACTCCGAGCAATTTATAAAGCGCTAAGTTAATCGCCGCGTAAATAAACAAGCTTGCGACTGCGACAACTCCCGGCAAGCGGTAGTAAAGAATCATGAATAGCGCAACAAGCGCGAATCCGATCAAAGCCGCGTTAACGCTCATAGAAAGCGATGATTCGCCAAGAGACGGGCCGACTGTTTGCTGTGAAATCAGATTAACAGGAACCGGAAGCGCGCCTGCGTTTAGGCGTTGAGCGAGCAATTTTGCCTCGTTGATTGTAAAACTGCCTGAAATGACAGCTTGCCCGCCGGCAATAACAGATTGAACGGTTGGAATTGAGATCGCTTCCCCGTCCAAATAAATCGCAATCGGCTCTCCAAGGTGTTCTTTTGTTAAATCACGAAACAAGTCCTTGCCTTCTGAATTAAAAGTCAAAGACACATACGGAGCGCCTGTTTGCGGATCAAATTCAACGCGAGCGGTTGTCAGGTGCTTGCCTGACAAACCTGTTGGCGCCCACTGCCCGCTAGGAGGAACAATGTCTGTTTCTGATGAGTAAGGCATTAAAATCAACGCAAGATGATAAGTTGTTACAGGCCTTTCGTCTTCTTTCAAAATAATATGATAGCCGAATTCTGTTTCAACGACATTTGAAATTTCTCCAACCGGTGTTTGTCTTGCTTCAAGTTCAAAAGCAGGAACCGTTTGTCCCGGCCTAACCCATCCAAGATCTCCGCCATCAGCCGCAGAACCCGGATCGTCTGAATTTTCTATTGCCAAATCTGCAAAGTTTTCCAAAGTCGCTCTGCTTTTGATATCGTTGAGAGTTAAAGACGCGTCAAGGGCCGGAAGATTATTTGTACAGTTTGTTTTGCCTTCAAAACAGCGCAAAATGTGGCGCAATTTCATTTCCATGTCCTGCGCCGGCGATTCAACAAGCTTTACAATAGCGATTCCGCTTGGAAGTTCGTAAAGTTTGTTCAAAACGCGTTCATTGCGGATTCTCTTGCTCTTAATATCTTTGATTATTGCGTCAAAAGGACCGCCTTCTGTAACAGTACCAATGTCTCCGCCGTTTGCCGCGCTTGTTTGCTCAATAGAAAAATCTTTTGCAAGTTGCGCAAAATCCTCTCCATCAAGAGCTCTTTGCATAATTTTGTTTGCTTCTGCGCGTTCTGTTTTGTTTTTTTCCTCAAGCTGATCTTGTTCTTCATCCGTCAGTTCGCGCGGCGGTTCTGTATTTTGCTCTCTGAATTCAAGGACAGGTGTTTCGCCTATTTCAGCGATTGCTTTTGCAATGTCAAAAACTCCGGCAAGTTCAACAATCACCCGATAATCCCCGCCTGTTTTAGTTGTCTGAACTCTTGGTTCAGAAACGCCGAATGCGTTAACGCGCCTTTCCACAACATCACGAACGCCTTCAAGCGCATCGCCTCTGTCGTTATCAGAAATTCCATTCATATCCGCCTGATAAACAAGCTGTGCTCCGCCCTGCAATTCAAGGCCTAATCTAAACGGCAATGACAAAAAGTCCCATGGCATTGCCATGTTCCAATACTTTGGAAACGCCAAAGACGCGCTTAAAATAAACAAAACCAGCAAAAGCGCTGCTTTGAGCCAGAGCGCCCATACGCGCTCTGTTTTGATCTTTTTTTGATTATAATTTTTATACTTTCCCATAAATCAGCGATATTCTAACAGGTAACATTTGTTTATGCAATGCCACTTTAATCACAGTTAGGATTAATCAAAACTGTAATTTATTCTTCAATCTCCGACATGTCAACGCCAAGTTTTTTTAGCTCCAACCTAATTTGATCTAATTTGTTGCCAATGTTATTAATAAATTGATCTAATTGAAGCAATCTTTCATTGTTATTTGACAACACCTCTTTAATTGTTCTTATTCTATTTAAAAAAGTTTCAATAACATCTCTTTTTGACTCTGTGTCAGTAGATTCATCTTGCAAGCTCTTTATTTCTTCAATAATAGCGCCTAATTCGCTTTCTAATTTTGCGTTATCAACTTTTAATTCTTCTACTGCAATTACAGCGCTTTGATATTCGTCGTGCGTACTGGCAAACTCTTTTCCGACTTTTGTAACTTGTTCTTTGTATCCAGGGGCCGTAAAATCATGTTCTTCTGGCATAAATAATGGAGTTAATAATTAATTATGAATAATTAATACACCTGCTTCCGCGCATGAGATAAACTGTAGTTCGATTTGACAATGTTCAAACTTACTGATAAGATTGTATTATCACCAACGGAAAGCAAGCCCTATAAGGTCCCGTCCTTATGGGGCACTTTCTTTTATAGAAAGTCTTTCACGAAGATCGTTCATGTACCGCAAATAGTGTCGGAAAAGCTTGAACTTAAGCAAACCAGAGAACCTTCTGCGATCGGGAATCAGGACGGACTCCAATATTACGCCCCATGGCACTTTTTATACTTCTTTCCGCTTCCGCATGGGCAAAAATCGTTTCGTCCAACTTTGTCAGCTTTTGATGTTTGGGGCTGATTTGTTCCTCCCATTGTCTTGTCTGCGCCTGATAGCTGGACTCCGCTTCGTTCAAGAAGCGATTTACCGGTGTCTGCGACGCGCTTTGCTTCCAGATACTGTTTTATGTACTTGAAAAAGTTATACGCGACTTCTTGGCGCATTGCTGATAATAATTGCTGGAACATTGTGTACGATTCTTTTTTATACTCTACAAGCGGATCGCGCTGGCCGTATCCGTGCAAACTGATTGCTGTGCGCAAATAATTCATCGCGTCCAAATGCTCAATCCAAAGCGCGTCGCTGGTACGAAGCAATAAAGATTTTTCCGCTTTGCAAAGATCGTTTCTGTCAGTTATCTGCTTTTCAGCTGATTCATATTCGCGCTCTACAACCTCCATTGCTTTGTTTATCAGCTTGTCGCGCAAATCAGCAATGCTCATTTTGTCTTTTGACCTGTACTGATCAAGGATTGATCTTATTTCTGCTCTGCTTGTCTCATCAAGGGGTAAAATTGTTTCAAATGTTTCCAGTATTTCTTTTGCGTTTTGATCCGGCTCTGCTTTAACAGCTCCTGGAATTTCTACTTTCTCGCCAGTATGGAACAAAACAACTTCTTCTGTTTCTTCTTCAATAAATTTCAAGACATGCTCTTTAAGCGCTTGAACATCTGAATTTTCCGAGGCCAAAAGAATCTCGCGCCTTCTACGATAAATTGCATCGCGTTGCTTGTTTAAAACATCATCGTATTCAAGCAAGTGCTTGCGCATGTCAAAGTGATGACCTTCAACTCTGTGCTGAGCTTTCTCCAGAGCGTTGCCGACTATTTTCATTTCAATCGGCATGTCATCTGGAATTCCCAGCTTGTTCATTATGCCTTTGACCCGATCAGAACCGAAAATGCGCATGATATCGTCTTCCATAGAAACGCAAAATACTGTTTCACCCGGATCGCCTTGGCGTCCTGCGCGTCCGCGAAGCTGATTGTCAATGCGCCTTGCTTCGTGCCTTTCAGTGCCCAGCACAAACAAACCGCCTAAATTTTTAACGCGCTCGGCTTTTTCTTGATCGTACGGGACTCCGCCAAGCACAATATCAACTCCGCGTCCTGCCATGTTTGTTGCAACAGTAACAGAACCCTCACGCCCTGCTTGCGCAATTGTTTCTCCCTCGCTTTCATGCTGTTTCGCGTTTAGAACCTGGTGCGGAATCCCCTCCCGCTTAAGCAACTCGCTTACGAGTTCGTTTTTGTCTATTGAAACCGTGCCGATTAAAACCGGCTGTCCGCTTTCGTGGCGCTTTTTGACTTCTGCAACAACCGCCGTGTATTTGCCTATTTCGTTTTTGTAAATTCTATCGTGCAGATCATTGCGCGATGACGGTTTGTTTGTCGGAAGTATGACAACATCAAGGCCGTAAATTTTTTGGAATTCTTCTTCTTCTGTAGCTGCTGTACCAGTCATTCCGGCGAGCTTGCCGTACATGCGAAAATAATTTTGAAAAGTAATAGTCGCAAGCGTCTGGCTCTCGCGCTTAATTTCAACATTTTCTTTTGCCTCAATCGCCTGATGCAAACCATCGGAATATCTTCGGCCTTCCATAATACGGCCTGTAAACTGGTCAACGATTAAAACTTCGCCGTCTTGTATAACATAATCACGATCGTTTTGAAAAAGTGTGCGCGCGCGCAGAGCTTGTTCAATGTGATGCACGGTTCGCGAGCCGCCTGAAACATACATATTTTCAACGCCGAGCAATTCTTCCATTTTTTTCATGCCGGATTCCGTTAGCGCCGCTGAACGCATTTTTTCATCAACATTGTAATCCTCGTTTTCGCGCAAGCGCGCCACAAGCTGTGCGAATTTGTAATACAAGTCAGCTGACTCCTCTGCCGGAGCGCTTATGATAAGCGGAGTGCGCGCTTCATCTATAAGAATAGAATCAACTTCATCAACAATCGCGAAATTCAGTTCGCGCTGGACTGTTTGCTCGGAGCTCCACGCCATATTGTCGCGCAAATAATCAAAACCGAATTCGTTATTTGTGCCATATGTGATATCCGCAGCGTACGCTTCTTTGCGCGAACATGGGCGCAAGTAGTCGTGATGCACATGAAACGACGCTGTTTGGTCGCGGTCTTTGTCGTGTTCTGTTTCTTGCGCTTCTGTTTGGTGTTTAAAGCTTGGATCATAAAGAAATCCGGTTTCGTGCGCAATGCATCCAACAGAAAGCCCGAGCGAATAATAAACCTGTCCCATCCATACAGCATCGCGCTTTGCAAGATAGTCGTTTACAGTAACAACATGCACGCCCTTGCCTGTAAGCGCGTTTAAATAAATCGGCGCGGTTGATGTGAGCGTCTTTCCTTCGCCTGTCCGCATTTCTGCGATTGTGCCGCTATGCAAAATCAGTCCGCCCATAAGTTGAACATCAAAATGCCTTTGCCCAAGATTCCGCTTTGCGGATTCGCGAACAACAGCAAATGCTTCGTGCGTCAGATCATCGGGCGATAAACCGTCCGCGATTTTTTGCTTGAACTCTGCTGTCTTTGCTTTTAGCCCTTCGTCTGACAAAGAAGACATGTCTTGTTCCAAAGAATTGATGGCTTCAACATCTTTCCAAAGACGAGATATTATTTTTTTGTTCGGATCGCCGAAGATCTTTCGTAGGATTGGGTTCATAAAATAATAGAGAAAAAAATGGAAAATTTAAAGTTACCCGTCATTTCGAACCCCCACTACTGTTTTTGGGGTGAGAAATCCCATCTGCGTGCTTCTACTGCTTGGCAGTTGAGATCTCTCACCCCCAATACTGAATAGGGGTTCGAGATGACGGAAAAAACAATCCAAAATCGTAATTCCCCGGCCTCGCCTTGGCTAGGCCGAGGGGCGGGCCAAAATTTCTTTTATTCCTTCCCCGGCCTTGGATGATGCTTTCTGTCAATTAATTTTTCACGGACTTGTTCCAATTGCCTTTTTAGATCGCTCTGACAAGCGTCAATCGCTGCATACAGATCGTCGCCGACTGATTCAGCTCGCAACAGATGTCCCGGAATCTGCAAATTGCATTCTGCCTTGAATACCTCGCCTTTATTATGATGGCCTGTGGTTTTACCAACTTCTATGTCCAAGGTTACTGCCGGCTCAAAATGTTGAGCAAATTTTGCAAGAGAAAGCATTTTTTCTTCCACATACGCGCGGATTGCGTCTGTAAGATCCATATTTGTGCACTTGATATTTGATATTTCCATACTATGTTTTATTGATTTAAAACCCTATATATTGTACCTCATTTTGAAGCAAAATTCCAAATTCGTCTTTTGCGCGATCTTTGACTTTTTCTACTAGCCAAAAAACATCAAATGCTGTTGCATTACCAAGATTTACAATAAAATTGCCGTGCTTTTGCGAAATCTGCGCACTGCCGATTGTTTCGCCTTTTAGTCCAAGATTCTCAATCAGCCATCCTGCAGGGATATTTTTTTTAGAAATAAATTCTTCTGGCACTATGAATTTTTCTTTTAAGCGGGCAATATCTTTTTCGTTTGAAAATTCAAAATTTTTAAACATGCATCCTGCGGACGAACTGTCAAATGGCTGTGAGGCCATTCTTTTTGCCAAAAGCGCGTTAATTTTTTCTTCTATCTCTTTTTTATCGCCATGTGACAGCAAAAACGAAACTTGAAAAATTACCCAATCTTTATGTTCTTTAAAAATGCTGTGCCTGTAACTAAAATCTAGTTCGTCTTTTTTCAATTCTTTTATTTCCCCATCGCAAAGCGCTGTTACTGATTCAACAAAATCTTTTGTTTCGCTTCCATAACAGCCCGCGTTTCCATAAACCATTCCACCTACTGTTCCCGGAACTGTAACAGCCCATTCAAGCCCAGAGAGACCTGCTGATGATGCTTGCCTTGAAACTGCAGTGTTTGGCGCGCCGGCGCCTGCGATTAATCTATTGCCTTCAACTTTTACATCACGCATTGCAATCTGAATCACAAGCCCGCGAACGCCGGAATCTGAAACAAGAACATTTGATCCTCCGCCAAGAACAGTATATTTGATTCCAAGCTCGTTTGCTTTTGCAATTAGCGCTTTTAATTGTTCAACGTTTGTTACACGCGCGTAATAATCAGCCGGCCCGCCAATGCGAAAATTAGTGTGCTTGTTCATCATCTCGCCCGCAAGCACGCTCGCACCTGAAGCATTTAATTGTTCAATTATTGAGTTCATGCGTTGATAGTAGCAAAACTTGTATTGATTTTCAAGCCCAATACGCTCTGATTCTTGCACTTTGCACTGATATTGCATTAGAACCAAAGCTGGTGTAGGTTGGCAATATCATCACAACCACAGGAGGTTAAGATGAAGACCATTCTCATAATCAACGATCCGGCAACGACCTCTGAACGTGGACTGTTTCAAGCGTGCGAAAAGCTCGCTGTCGCAGTTGAACTTGTTGCAGAACCGATTCAAAGGATTGGGAAATTTGACCAATTGCATGTTCAAGTGATCCCTGACAAATCAAAGCACCTTCACATTGCAGGCTTTGGCTACCCCCTTATCGTACACTTTCGTATCAATGAAAAGGGCGGAAGAATTATCAATGAGGTCTATGCCAAGATCTATATCAGCAAAATGGGCGCGAATGTGTGGGCATGGATAGAAAAACCATCGCCAAAAGAATTCCGCGGGAATATTGGCACTGTTTTCAGAGAACTTTCTGTTGAGGCGGTTGAACAGCTCCAGAAACAGTTCATCAGCGCTTCTGGCTGAAACAGTCGTTCAAAAAACTGATGCTGTTCGCGAAACCATAGTGGCGCACGCTAACAACATCGTTCACACGCACGGAGAAAGCAATGAGGACATTCAAGGACTTCTTGGATCGCCTGAGAAGCGAGACCGAAATTCCAGAAAAGCCGGGCCATTTCAGTTTCAGCAAGGAACAGGTCGACTTCTTGGCTGTGATCGGTACGATTGCCATGAAGAAGGCAGCCAGGCCATTTGCAGAAACATCGGATCAAACCCTCGCCACTGTCATGCTCAGCAACAAGGAATGGTATGATCTCCTGAATGAATTCAAGAAGCTCGCGTAGGCAGGAGTTCTTTCAACCGACACCAACGACGATTCACGCAGGGGTTCGCTACGAAAGGAACCCCTGCTAATTTTTTTATTCGTTATTTTGAACCCAACACTGTAAT
>DNKR01000053.1:34163-42919 GCA_003497135.1 Candidatus Uhrbacteria bacterium
GCTACCCACAATTGCATTACAAATTCCTCGCCACCTGATCAACATCCCCTGCTCCCATTACAATCAAAACATCGTTTTTCTTGATTATTTTTCTTGCGATTTTTTCCGCTTCAACAAGATCGGCTGAATAATGCGTTTCCAAATCCGGATTATGCTTTGCGATGGCATCCGCAAGTTCGCGGCTGGAAACATTTTCGTCTTCTGTTCTTCCGGAAACGCGATAAATCTCGCTTAAAATCAAAACATCAGCTTTGTCAAAACAAGAAACAAAATCACTAAATAATTCTTTTGTTCTTGAATGCTGATGCGGCTCGTAAAGAAGAACGATTCTGTTGTCTGAATACATTTCGCGCGCGGCTTGAAGCGTTGCTGTTATTGCTGTTGGGTGATGGCCATAGTCGGAAATTATATGCGCGCCATTGAATTCGCTGACATGTTCAAACCTGCGCCACAGGCCATTGTAATTTAGAAGTGCGCGCGCAACAATATCAGATTCAATGCCAAGCTCGCGAGATAGAGCGAATGCAGAAGTTGCATTTGACGCATTGAATGCTCCGGGGACTTTTAATTCAATCTGCGTTTGAGCGCCGTCTTTTTCGCTGATAACAAATTTTTGCATTCCGCCGCCATACGATCTGTTGCTCCAAACATAATCAGCGCTCGCGGAACCGAAAGTAATCGCGTTTTTGACTGACTTATATTCTTGCGAATTTTTATCATCAGCGTTTATTATTGCCGGACCCTTTAATTCTTGCGACACGAATTTTTGAAATGCGGAAATCACATTTTCAAGATTTTTGTAATAATCAAGATGATCAGCCTCAACCGATGTAACAATAACAGAATGCGGAAAAATTTTGTTCATGCTCTCCATGTGCTCGCAAGCTTCAAGCACAAGCCAGTTGCTTTTTCCTAAGCGCAAATTTCCGTGTTCAAAAGACGATGCTTTTGAGCCGACTATGACAGTCGGATCAAATCCCGCTTGCTCCAGAATAGTGCCGATCATTGCTGTTGTTGTGCTTTTTCCATGCGTGCCGGAAATCGCGATTGTGTCGTATTCTTTTGTAATCTCTCCAAGAAGCTCCGGATAAGACATCTCGCGTATTCCAAGCTCGCGCGCGCGTACGCGCTCAATATTGTCTTCTGTTGCAGCGTTTGTATAAACCGCAACATCAGCGTCAGCAGGCACTTGCTCTGACGCATGGCCGGCATGAACGATGGCTCCCATTGCTTGAAGCGAACTTGTAAATTCATTAAGATGAAGATCTGATCCTGAAACTCGCTTGCCTTTTAGCAATAAAAGCTTGCCAACAGCAGACATGCCAACTCCGCCGGCGCCAATTAGATGAATTTTTTGAATATTGGAAAACATGCTATGATTGTATACCGTGAATTAATTTAACGCAAAATTATGTCTTTTACAAGAACAATAGACAAAGAAATTGCAGACGCATTGCAAAATGAGCTGATTCGCCAGCGCGAGACACTGGAAATGATCCCATCTGAAAATTTTGTTTCAGAAGCGGTTTTGGAAGCGCTTGGAAGCATTGCGACAAATAAATACGCGGAAGGATACCCCGGCAAGCGCTATTATGGCGGTTGTCATAATATAGATATTATAGAACAACTCGCGATTGATCGCGCAAAACAGATTTTTGGCGCAGAGCATGTTAATGTTCAGCCGCTTTCAGGCGCGCCCGCGAACATTGCGGCCTATCACGCGGTTTTAAAACCGGGCGACACAGTGCTTGGAATGGATCTGTCGCATGGCGGGCATTTGACGCACGGACATCCTGTAACGCAATCAGCGGGCATTTACAATTTTATCAGATACAAAACAGATGCGGCTACAGGACGGCTTGATCTTGACAATCTTCTCCAAATGGCGCAAGAGCACAAGCCAAAACTGATTCTTGTCGGTTATTCCGCTTACACTCGCGCAATTGACTTTGTTGCTGTTAAAAAAATCGCTGACGAGGTCGGAGCCATAACAATGGCAGACATCGCGCACATTGCAGGACTTATTGCAGCAGGTGAAATGGAAAATCCGGTTCCTATTTTTGACATTGTAACAACCACAACGCACAAAACTCTGCGCGGACCGCGCGGAGGAATGATCATGTGCAAAGAAAAATTCGCAAAAGCGGTTGATAAAGCCGTGTTCCCAGGACTTCAAGGCGGACCGCACGAAAACAACATAGCCGCAAAAGCGGTTGCGTTCAAAGAAGCTCTTGCGCCGGAATTTAAGCAATATGCCAAGCAAATAAAATTAAACGCTAAATCGCTTGAACAAGAATTCTTAAAGCGCGATTACAAATTAATGTTCGGCGGAACTGACAATCACATGCTTTTGATCGATGTTACATCGCGAGGCGCAACAGGAGCGGAAGCGGAAAAAGCCCTTGACGCCGCAGGCATCACAGTCAACAAAAACATGATCCCAGACGACCCGCGAAGCCCAATGGATCCGTCTGGAATTCGTCTTGGCACTCCGGCCATTACAACGCGCGGTATGAAAGAAAAAGAAATGATTTTAATTGCGGAATGGATTGATATGGCGATAACAAATAAAAACAACAATCAAGAGCTTGAAAATATACGCGCAGAAATAAAACAATTGACTAAACGATTCCCGCTTTATCCAAATATGGAATTGTAATTTTTTATTGTTAGAGGTTCCATAGTCTAGTCTATTGAACCGCCAATCACCATTATTGTGCCTATTTATGCCAAAATACAACGCAAATAAAATTCCGTACAACCACCAAGAATTATTGATAGACAGATTCTGTACAATGCTTGCAGAACTTGGCGAAAAGTCCGCAATCAAATACTTTCTAAAAGATCTTCTTAACAGGCAGGAGCGAATAATGTTGATTAGACGTCTGCTGGTCGCAAAAATGCTTTTAGACGGGTACACATATGACGAAATTCAAAATAAACTTAAAGTTGGAAAAGGAACTATTGCAAAAGTCAGCAGATGGCTATATTTTGGACGTGGCGGTTACAAAAAAGCAATTAGTAAATTCAACGCAGGCAAAATTTAATTTCAACGAACGGTTCTATAGTCTAGTCTATTGAACCGTCGCCGCAACAGCCACAAATAAATAACATAAATATATCGGAAAAATCTTATTAGCTATGCCATGCCAGATTATTGACGGATCAGCAATCGCAAAACAGATTCGCGATGAAGTAAAAGAAAAAATAGAACAACTCCCAAGCAAGCCGGGACTGGCTGTTATTTTGGTCGGCTCTGATCCCGCAAGCCATGTTTATGTAGGTCTAAAAGAAAAGGCATGTAAAGAAGTCGGAATAAATTCTGAAAGATATTTGTATTTTGCAACTGTTGATGAAATAGAAATACTGAATAAAATTGAGGAACTGAACGGGCGCTATGATATTAATGGAATTTTGGTTCAGCTTCCGCTCCCATCTCAAGACGAAAACAAAATTATTTCAGCGATTGATCCAAGTAAAGATGTAGACGGGTTTCATCCGACAAATATTGAATCTCTGAAAAATGGAACTCAATTACTTCTGCCTCCGACAGCGCTTGGAATCATGCGCCTGATTGAAGCAAGCGGAAGGCCGATAACAGGACTTAAAGCCGTAATAATCGCGTCTGAAATTTTTGCAGCTCCAATTAAAATCTTGCTTGCTGATAACGGCGTTGCTTCTGAATCAATTCGAGCTGATGATCCTGAACTTGCCGCAAAAACAAAAAAAGCAGACATTGTGATTGTCGCTATAGGAAGACCGAATTTCATAAAAGCGGAAATGATCCAACAGGGCGCGATTGTAATTGATGTTGGCACAACGCGCGTTGGCGACAAAATCGTTGGCGATGTTGAACGCGAATCAGTAGAAAAAGTCGCTGGCTGGCTGACACCTGTTCCTGGAGGAGTCGGACCAATGACTGTTGCGATGCTGATGGCGAATGTTTTAAGATCGTATGAGAAACAGAATAAGTTGGTAAGTTGGTAAGTTTTGAAGTTGGTAAGTTTACTGGAACTTAAAACATTTTTTTATTTTGGTTTTTTAAAAAACGAATATATCCGGAAACAGCTTTTAATAAAGCCGTGTAATCATCAATGATAACAGAGGTATATTCTGTTTCGCATAATTCTTTTTTTATACACTGCTTAAGATTGCTTCTGGTTTCTTCATCCTCGCTTTTAACAATATCATTTAAAATTCTTATTTTCTCTTTTAAATATCACTTATTATAGGCCTCTGCTATGTTATTTGTTACAGAATTAGCTGACAGTTTAAGCTGACTTACACTGATATATTTTTCATCTTCTGGAAATTGTTTACATAATTTATACACTCTAACTTCAAGATCGCTAGCCATTTGATAAATCTTTAAATTCTCAAGCCCTGTAGCCATATAGCAGTAAACTTAAAAACTTTTAACTTAACAACTTATAAACTTTTACTTAACCATCCCATCTGGAACAATTTGGATATTCTGTTTGCTGATTCTTGCAGCAAGAACAAGCGCTCCAAAATTCAAAACATACTGGCTGTAAACCGAAGGTATCAAAAATGCGCTTAATTTGTATCCATACAAATAACGCAATTCAATTGCGTCAAGAATTATCATCAAAATCATCCATACAAAAATCGCGTTCCATTGCGGCCTTACAAAGTTATGATTTGCTTTTCTAAAATACAGCCAGCCAAAAAACAAAATATGCAGAGGCAAGTAAATGTATAAAATCAATACAACAAAACCGCTTTGTAAAAAAATGTCATTTATAAGATCAATGGAAAAAGCCACGACAGAACCAATAATATAAGAAACAAAGAAAAACACAAGAAATCTTTTTATTTGCATATTTTAATAACCAATCCGCAAACTTAACAACTTATAAACTTAACAACTTATAAACTTACAAACTAATAAAATAATACACCACTTCCCCAATAACTCCAAACACCAATACTATTGCGGCAATTGATACTGCAAAACGAGGTGTTGATAAACGGCCAAGATGAAGCCGCGAAAGAATCTTGCGAGCGCGTTCGTGCATGTAAAGAACAATCATGCCAAGAGCTCCGCCAAGAATTGATCCTGTAAATCCGATTACGCTGATAAAGTCCCGCGCGCCTAAAAGAAACGCTAGAAACGGCACCCCGATTGTTAAAAGCCATGCTGGCAAAAAACGGATTTTATAATCATAAACAAAAGTATCAACCGCATTGATTGAAAGCATCAGAAAACTTGTTATCACAGTAAAAAAACCTAAAATCGGAGCTGCAACAGAAAGAAGCTGCCCAAGAGACGGGATCAAAGAAGAAAGCGCGTCTTTACTTGTTGAATCTCCTGCAATGCCCACAACAACAGCGCTGAAAAAAATGTACACGACGGCGCTAATAGCTACCCCTGCCATTATTGCACGCAATAATAATTTTTTGTTCTGGCCCAAAATGTCTCTCATCTCTGGGATTGCACCAAGACCGCCGAAAGCAAACAAAATCACGCCGTAGGGCAAAAGCATGTTTGAATAATCAGCAGTAAACAGATTTTCTGATGCGATTTGCGGCGTTGCCTTTATAAAAATCAAAATAAAAACAGCCAGAAGAGCGCAAACAAAAACAGATTCAATTTTTGAAACAAAACCCAAACCGCCAAGTACAAGCGCTGATGCAATTGCAAAAAACACTATTTGATAAAAGAACTGACTTCCAAAATCAAAATTAGAGAAGATCTGATTAAGAAAAGTTCCGCCGATTATAATATAAGCAACAAGCGCGCCCCACCAAGAACCAACAAGCGCAACCGCGCCCATGTGCGAAACAAGCGGGTTTGTGTACTTGCGCAAAAAACTGATTAAACGCCCGTGGCCGGGTGTGTGCACAACCACCTCGCCGTATGCACGCAAAATAATCAGAGTAACAAGACCGAGTATAATCAGATAAGCAAGTCCGACAAAAAAACCGGATTGCGCGCTTGCATATGGAATTCCATATATGCCAACTCCGATTATTGTTCCAACGAGAGCGAACACGCTTCGAATAAAATTCGCGCTTTTTGCATTATTTGATGTTTTATTCACAATTATTTTGCTTTGTCTAGCATTATATCATAATTTGCAGTTTTATCGCGAAAAATTAGCGCGAAAATAATGCACCCCGCCATCTTCATGTTTGGCGGGATCCTGCAACGATTAAAGTTCACAGGACAAAAACTTCACAGAACCAACTTGTTTTCTTTGGCTGGTTTATGTAATATAACAACGCTATGACAAACAAAGCAGAGCGGGTTCCCCCGCAAAATTTAGAAGCGGAACAATCAGTGCTTGGAGCGATTTTGATTGATCCTGAATCAATAATCAAGGTTTCTGACATTATCCATCCGGATGATTTTTATTTGGAAAAGCACAAGCAAATTTACGATACAATTCTAGAACTATCAGAAAAAAACCAGCCGATTGACATGATCTCTGTAAGCAACAAGCTTGAAGAAAAGGGATCGCTTAAAGAGGCGGGGGGCAGATCTTATCTTGCTGATTTGACCAACGCAGTAACAACAGCCGCAAACATAAGCTCTCATGCGGAAATCGTGCGCAAAAAAGCGACTCTGCGCCGGCTTATGAACGCTGCGGGCGAAATCGGCGAACTCGCAGGGCACGAGGACGATGATGTTGACAAACTTCTCGATGAAGCAGAACAGCACCTTTTTGGAATCTCACAATCATATCTAAAGCGAACTTTTGTACTAATCAAAAATGTTCTTCAAGAAGCGTTCGAGCGCATTGACGAACTGCATAGAGAACGCGGAAAACTTCGCGGAATTCCAACAGGTTATGTTGAACTTGATAATCTGCTCGGCGGATTGCAAAAATCAGATCTTGTTGTGTTGGCCGCCCGCCCATCTGTTGGAAAAACTTCGCTTGCTCTGGATATTGCGCGCAATGTCGGAGTGAAAGCAAAAATTCCTATTGCGCTTTTCTCGCTTGAAATGAGCAAGGAACAGCTTGTTGACCGTATGATCAGCGCGGAAGCAAATGTTGACTTGTGGAAATTGCGCACAGGAAATTTATCTGACCGCGAAGACGACTTCCCTCGCATTGGCCACGCTCTCGGCGTGCTGTCAGAGGCGCCTATATACATAGACGACACACCCGGAAACACTGTTCTTCAGATCAGAACAAAAGCGCGGCGGCTTCATTCAGAACACGGGCTTGGGCTGATTATAATCGACTATCTTCAGCTTATGGAATCCAGAAAAAGCATTGATAACCGCGTGCAAGAAGTCGCGGAAATGACGCGCGCGCTAAAACAAGTCGCCCGCGAGCTCGATGTTCCTGTGCTTGCGCTCTCCCAGCTGTCGCGCGCAGTTGAAATGAGCAAGCCTGCTATTCCAAAACTGTCGCATTTGCGCGAATCAGGATCAATTGAGCAAGATGCTGATGTGGTTTTGTTCATCTACAGAAAAACAGCAGACAGAAGCTATGCTTATGAAGACATACCTATAGAAGAACGCAGCATTGCAGAAATTCATATTGCAAAACATCGCAATGGCCCAACAGGAATGGTAAAACTGTTCTTTGACCAGCAAAGAGCATCGTTTAAAAATCTTGAGCAAAAGCCGGCAAAGCCGAATGCGCAAGTTCCGGCAAGCAACACACAACAAAATCAAAACGCTCCATTTTAAAAATAATCCAAAAAAATATATGTTTAACAAAATAAAAACAATCAAGGACGCAAGAAAACAGGCAAAAGGCCTACAAAACGCATTAAGCGATGTAACAGCAGAAGGTTCTGGCGGAAGCGGCGGAGCTGTAAGAATAACTATTGATGGAAATCAGCGAGTGCTGGCTGTTCTAATAGACGATCGTGCTTTGCACGCTGACAAATCAAAACTGGAAGACGCGGTAAAAGACGCTGTAAACGACGCAATTAAAAATGTCCAGCGAAAAGCAGTAATGAAAATGAAAGATCTTGGCGGAATGGACGCGTTTAAGGGCCTTGGGCTGTAACCGCTCTGTCATTCCCACAATAAATACTGGTTCGCAATGACGACTGCCTAATTATGCGCAATTTCCCTGAACCAATTGCAAACCTCATGGCATCGCTGTCGCGGTTGCCCGGCGTTGGGCCAAAAACAGCCCTTCGCTATGTTTTTTTTCTTTTACACCAGTCAAAGGCAGAGCTGGAAACGCTGAAGCGCAATATTGACGCGCTGGCAAAAGAAATTAAAAATTGCGAAACATGCAACACATACACGCATGGCGAAAATGTTTGTTCAATATGCTCTGATTCAAAAAGAAATCCGTCTATTTTGTGCGTCGTTTCTGAATCAAGAGACATTGCGACAATTGAATCAGCGGGCGCGTACAATGGCAAGTTCTTTGTACTTGGCGGAGTTATCAATCCAATAGAAGGCATGACGCCTGATCTTCTGCATACAAATAAACTGAAATTTCATTTGGAATCACGACCTGAAATCAGCGAGGTAATACTTGCTTTTAATCCTGACATTCAAGGCGAAACAACAATGATGTATTTATCAAATTTTCTAAAACCGCTGTCGCGCAAAATTACCCGACTCGCTCGCGGGCTCCCTCTCGGAGCTGACATTGAATTCGCGGACGAAATAACTCTTGGAAGCGCGATTTCAAATCGGAACGAGATGTAGCAACCTACCAAGGGCCAATTTTTCGCTAAAATTCATGGGGCCGGACCGCCAAATGACTTGTAGAGGCGAACTGCTGTTTGCCTCTACTTGTTTGGCGGTTAGACCA
>DNKR01000013.1:0-563 GCA_003497135.1 Candidatus Uhrbacteria bacterium
TTCTTAAACGTGCCCCCGGAGGAAATAATCTCCACACCAGCAGCGGCCAGAGCTTGGGCGAACTCGACAATACCGGTCTTGTTGAACACAGAAATGAGAGCGGTCTTCAAGGAACACCTCCTTTAAAGGCAACCGAAATTGATTGCGCTTTGTTGGAGCTTAACAAAATAGATAAAAAAAGCAAATCAAATGCCCGTCGTACTTTCGCACGACGGGCATTTCCACCAAAGGTCGTTAGTGGTGGAGCGTAGCTAGTTGGTTTTTTTCAGATCGATGTTGAACTCTGCCGGCTTTGTGCTCTTCACACTCACTGGCGAGAATTCGTTTTCGAACGCGTCGTTGAGCGCTTGCCAGAATCCCCCGGGACCGACATAGGCACGGCCATTATGGTCGAGTACAACCGACTGACCCGGAAGTTGTTCAATCGAGAGAGCGGCTGCGAGCGTCTGTTCCAGGTTCTTTCCTTCGAAAGCGACACCGAGCACAGGAATGTGCCCCTTGCCAGCTGCAACGAGGTGCGCTTTGAGCACTCCGGGGAGCGCGGCAGCCATACCAGCGCCCGC
>DNKR01000013.1:635-1531 GCA_003497135.1 Candidatus Uhrbacteria bacterium
CAGCCATACCAGCGCCCGCGACCACAATCACATCGTCCGGTAAGTCCTCGGCGTACTTGCGCAGTTCATCCGGGTTGCGGTGACAGCTGATCACATGGACATTCAGCGGCTCTTTACGATAGAACCCTTTGAACGCTGGACCGGCCTGCTCGAGGTCGCTGCGGCTTCCGAGTACCACCTCGACTCGCCCTGCAGGTTCTTCCACACAGAGATTGAGTTCGTCGTTCTGGAAGACTTCGAGCTTCCGGCCGGTAAGGCGCCAGAAGATGTAGCGATACATCAGCGTAGTCGTTCGGATCACCTCTGCCGGCACTTCTTGCGCGTGCACCCAAGCGACATCTCTCCGCTTTTCGGGATTGCGCTTGTTGATGCCGAGTGTTTTGCCCCATTCCCGCACCAACTGCTTGTCGTGCGGGGTCGGGCTTTTGCCCAGATTGTTGGCCGTGCGCCATTCCTTGACATCCCAGTAACGGGAGGAATCCGGGGTGAGCACTTCGTCGCCGACCGTGAGGCAACCGGCAGCATCCAGACCGAACTCGAACTTGGTGTCCGCGATGATGATGCCGCGCTCCCGTGCGTACTGTTGCGCCATGCAGTAGATCTGCAGTGCGAGCCGTTCGGGCGCGTGGCCGAATTTGCCGGCGAGTTCGTCTGCAGTCATGTGCTCGTCGTGCCCAACCTCGGCCTTGGTCGTGGGCGTGAAAATTGGGAACGGGAGGGCGTCGCCGTCCCGGAGCCCTGGAGGCAGACGGTGACCGCACACCTCGAGCATGGTGTCGTAGGCGGCAAGGCCGCTGCCTGTGAGGTAACCGCGCACGATCGCCTCGTATGGATGCATGTTGAGCTTTCGTACCACTGTGGCTCTGGCAAGGGTTTCGGTTTGGCCCTGAAGGGCC
>DNKR01000013.1:1618-1743 GCA_003497135.1 Candidatus Uhrbacteria bacterium
GCCTCGGGCAGGAATTCGTCCACTGCATCGCCGCAGGCCACAAGATCGCTCGGGAACAGAATCCCGAACACATGTTTGCGCCAGAAGACATTCAGAGCCGTGAGCACTTCGCCTTTGCCCGGCAC
>DNKR01000013.1:1838-3592 GCA_003497135.1 Candidatus Uhrbacteria bacterium
CTCGGCCGCGAGCACATGGTCGAAAATGCTCACGCGGTCTGTTGCGACCACGAGCAAGTGCCCTGGGTGGTCGGGTAGGCTGTAGGTGTCTCGGACCTTGCCTTGTCGCAGGAGCTGCAGGCCATGGACTCGGCAGTTTTCGGAAACAGAAGCGGGAACGGTGGTCATGTATCCTCCAAACTAACGGGTTATTCCGTTGTTTGGGAATCTTAACATGGCAAGAAATAAAGTCAATTTACAGCAAATTTATAAAATATCACTGCCGAGACCGTTAAATAGTTTTATCAGTGGACAGTTATTTCGTAAACATACTGACAAACAAAAACACCAAGTGAATGGTGGTTCTGTTGACCGGCAAGGTTAGATGTATTGAAGTGTCAGGAAAAGAGGGATTTCGGCCAAAGATTCCTGTTTTCCATTTACCTTTGTAAGTAGACGAAATATGTACTTTCCAGACCCGCAAACCTTGAATAACTGAATGTTTGTGATGTTACGGCCTCTTTTGTTTGAACCAAAGTTGATTGTTTGTTCTATTGCCTTCTCTGTCTTCCCATTCGGAAGAACATATTCGATTGTAATCGTACGCTGTGAATTTGGTTGGTCGCTCTCCAAGTAGCTTGCAAGATAGGCGTTGAGAGGTAGTGCAATTATACCATCTTTTTTTATAGCTCTTTCGATTTTTTCTTTCTCCATTTGTGGAATCTGGTATCTTATTTCTTCTAGTACTTCTCCAAGAATCATGTTGTTTGTCATCTGATCAACGGCGACATTTTTCGTCAAGATAGTCCAGTAGTGGGTGAGTTGTTTAGTTTGAGAAGGCATATTGTGGTGTTATTATGCTTGGATTTTTTATGTCCATTGATGTTGTGACTTGTTTAAGTGAAAATTTAACAGTTGTCACTCCACATGTCGGTTGATCCTCTACAAAATCTGGGGCGACAGGACGGAAACCAAGTATTCTTGCTATTTTCTTGAACATATCATGGCTCGGTTGTATGGCCCCGGATTCAAAGCGTGCGACATTTGGCTGCTTTGTTCCAAGAGCTTCTGCTAGGGCTGATTGTGTGAAACCACGAGCACGACGCGCATTGAAAATATTGACACTTAAATTGATATCATAATCATCTTCATAGATGTCTTGTTTTTTCGCCATGTCATCTCCGTGGATATCTTTTGTGTAATCGTCGAGCGTTAGGAAGCCATTATTTATTGTCGTGTTGGTTTTGGTCATATTTTTGGATTCTTTGAGTTGCTATAAGGATAGAGGTCTTGTAGTTGTTGGATTTCTTGAGGAAAAAATGCAAGGCGATATATCCGGCGGACCGGATAGCGAAAAAAAGGCGATAGGCCATGTTTGTAGATGCTTTGATGCGCAACTCATAAATGTCCACTTTACCCGTACCTTTAAGTTTTATCACCCTTTTGTTTCTTATGGATTCAGCTAATGGTTTCTCTTCAAGAAGTATCATTTCTTTACGAATCTTGCGTTTATACTGATCTGTTGGAACTATGTGGTAGTCGTTCATTTCATCAATGATTTGTGATCGACCTGATTCTGATTTTGGGAACAGGAGTTTCATAAGTGACAAACATGGAATTTTGATTATAGATATATCACAGTATGATATATTTACCAGAGTTTGTCAAGTATTTGTGTTGTTAGTATATCCTAAATTGATATATTTGTAAACACCTGTGGAAAACCGGCTGTATGCACTGGAGGAGTTTTTTGTGTTTAAAAAAGTTCACCGCAA
>DNKR01000013.1:3705-7791 GCA_003497135.1 Candidatus Uhrbacteria bacterium
CGCGTTGGGTTTCTCCTTTCTTTAGAATGCTGCCGATACCTGGTCAAACCAGTCACCGGCCGTTTTCCAGTCGTGCTTGGTGATCGCAGCGAGTCCAAGCTTGATGCGCGCGCGAATTTCTGGGACCGCGGGTCGCGATAGATGTTCGTCGTGGATCTCGCCCAGGTCGCGCTCGAATTCGCGCATGTCGCTGGTAATTCCGCGGACGCGTTCGCGCTTGTGCGGCTTCTTTGATGCGGCTTCCATCTTGTACCTGAAGTGCAAGCGTTCCCACTTGCGCATTGCGTCAAGGATCCGCACAGAGATCAGGATGCGCTCCATTGCATCGCGAGCGGCTTTCAGCAGCGCCTGCTTGGACAGCAATGTCTGCGTTGATCGCAATGGCTCCAGCCGTACAACAGCCACTTGCAGATCAATGAGCGCGTGCGCGGCCGCGTGCCGGAAAGGGAGCGCGTGCACTGACTTCAGTTCTGCTTCGAGCTTTTTCTTTTCTTCCATGAACACGCTCCATCCTGCCGTGTTGCCGGTGTTGAACAGGCGGCTCTTGAGGCAGAGTTCTGCGAACGCGCGCACCTTTTCAAAGACCTCGAAGCACCTGTCAGTTTCTTCAACAAGCGCGAGCAGATGGCTGTCAATGTGGCGCGTGATCCAGCCGATGTTTGCGATTCGCTTTTCAATGTGCGCGTACGCTCTCTCTATTGCGTCGCGCGTGATGAGCGGATTCTTGCGTCCGCGCGAATCCTCGAGCTTGTGCACGCGGTCAAGCACTTCGCCAGCCATAACCTTGTCATCGTCCACTTTACCAACCATCTCGGCTGCGAGATCATCGAGAATGGACATGGCTTCGCGCAGTTCTTCTTTGCTCAAAGCGCAGTAGTCCACGATCATCTCGATCAAGAGGTGTAAGCTTGAAAGGGACAAGCGGAGCTCTGGAAGTTCGCCCTGCTTCTGGTCTGTGCGCCTGCCGCCAGCATTCTTGAAGATGTGCATGCGGCTGCGAATCGCAGAGAAGATGTCTGTGTAGAATGCGAAAAGCAAAAGCCTCTGATTTCGCACGAACACTGATCCTCTTGGGATTCGGAAAGGAGTGTATTCGGTTTCGTTCCTGGTGTGCACATTCCTGTCACCGGTGGTGATGAGAATGGTGTTTGGAATCAACTCCACAACAGAGAACTTGAAAAGTCGTCTTTCTCCACTTCGGCCAACGAACTTGGTAGGTATGTGTCTGGCTATTTCGGCATGGTTCACGGCGTTCTCCTTTTTTGTTTCGCGCTTTTGCACATTATCAGAAACGAAAAGTCGGGTCAAATTGGCTATGGTTATTGATAATTTCGTGCTATCATACTAGCTAGTATGATAGCGTTGTAAACTTTCAACTTTACAAATTTCACAAAAATAAAATTATGGCAAAATACAATCCAAACAAAGTGCCGTATCAAATTCAAGAAGATATTTTGAACAGTTTTTGTGAGGTATTGTTCGGATTAAAATCCAACGCTGATGTGAAGGATTTTATAAAAGATTTGTTAAACAGGCAGGAAAGAATAATGCTTGCACGCAGGCTAATGATCGCCAACATGCTTTTTAGCGGAGCCACATACGATGAAATTCAAAACGAACTGCGTGCTAGCCCGAATACAATATCGCGTGTTGAGCGATGGTTGCATTTTGGGAGGCGCGGCTATGTTAAGGCGATTCTTGAGGCGATAAAGCTAAAGGAAAAGAAATTTGCTGGACGATAAATCAAGCCCTCTTGACAAGATATTGCCAAATAGTTTTTGCGCGTGTATTATTTAGAGCGCCCAATTTAGGGCATATTATTCTTAACCATTTCAAGTTATGGCATACGACATGCTATCCCTATTCTGCCAAGATGAGGATGCTAGCGATGACCTCAATGTTAGTGAAGATGTTGAGGAAGTCGAAGCTGGGGATGATGCCGATGATAGCGATGATGACGACAGTGAAGATTTGTAATTTGAACTCGAAGACCAAAAACAGTTCCGCCATTGGCCCCGCCTACGGCGGGGCTGTTTTTGAATTTATTATCAAAATGCTGTAAAATAAAAGAAAGTTAAGTAAAGTTTTATTTATGTCAAACAAAAACGGTTCCGGGTTGTTCGGTACAATAATATGGTTTGCTATTGTGTTTGCGGTTCTTGCCGCTTTTTATTATTACGGAGAAAAAGAATCAGGTCCTGGCGCTAGCGCTGCAAGCGTTTCTTTTTTAGAAGGACAAGTTGATGTTTTGAATGATTCGCTTGGCTGGAAGCAGGCATCAGACGGCATTGTTCTTAACGAAGGCGATTCAATTCGCACAGGATTAGGAAAAGCGGTTTTGTCTTTTGAAGACGGCAGCGCGCTTCGTCTTGACGCATTAACAGAAGTTGAAGTCGTGCGCCTCTCTGGCAAAAGCGCTGTATTTTCAAACAAGCAAGGACGAGTGTACTTGCGCGTAAAAGACGGCACAAGCGCGCAATATCAAATTCTCGCGCAAGAAGCGTCTGTTAGCGCGCAAGGCACTGCGTTTACGGTTGCTTGCGATCAAACGAAAAAAACCGTTGCTGTATTAATGGTTGAAGGTTCTGCAAAAGTGCGTGTTGAAAGAAACAGCGATGCCGTTGAATCAAAAATAGAAAGCGGAAGCAAATTAGATCTTGATCTTTCAAAACCGATTACAGAAGCAGTCAAAACAAGCGCGGTTGATTTAGAAATTGTTAAGAGCGATTCGTTTTATTCGTGGAACAAAGAAGAGGATATAAAAATCGGCGATCCGCTTGGAGTTTTGGAAGCGGTTGAAGACGCGGAAGGCATTGAAGACGCAGAAGGCGAGGATGGTTCGGAAGATGTTGAAAATGCCGAAGGCGCAGATGTTGCGGAAGACGCAAACAATGAAGAAGCAAAAGAAGATCAGGTTTTAGATTTATCGCAGAGTGCGCCGGCGGAATCAAACAGTGGAATTTTTTTGAAAGCATCTGCTCAAGACGATGGCGTTCGTTTTACATGGGTGCTGAATCAAACAGAAGCGCCGTATGGATTTAAGATTTCGCGCGGAACAGAACCGAATCCGTATTATCCAAAAAACGATTTTGTTTACATTTCTTCTGTTGAAGCAAGGGAATACACTTGGAAAATAACAGACGGCAAAACTTATCATTTTAGAATCTGCACATGGAACGGCGGCAAGACAAGCGAGAGCGCGTGCGTTGTTCATTCAAACGATGTTCAGGTTACAACAAAACAGGCATCTATAAATATTTCAGGATTTGAATATGTCGCGAGTGAGCTTGTGCTTGGCGCAACTACCAGCGAGTCAGGAGTGAACTTGTCTTGGAATAAAATTACAGCGCCGGGATTTCAGGGTTATAAAGTCGTGCGATCAGAAACAGATGCTAATTTGTATTATCCGAAAAATGGTTATATCAAGTGGCTTCCTGACGACATCAACGCAACAGGTTATACAGACGACTCAGCCGAACGCGGAAAATCATATTACTACCGAATCTGTTCTCTTGAATCCGAAGCCCCGACTTATTGCGGAAATGTTGTGCAGGTTCAGTATTAGGGATTGTGTCATCTCGAACACAAACATCGCCTCCGCCATCTCGAACCAACGCGTCCAATCTGTCATCTCGAACCGCCTCATCCCCTCCGTCATTTCGACCCCGCTACGCACCGCCAAAGGCGTTGCTGGCGGGGGAGAAATCTCACTGCGTGCATAGCATTATCATATGAGAACCAGACAATATTTTGTATACATCATGTCAAACGATTTTAACACAGTGCTTTATGTTGGGGTGACAAACAACCTGATAAGAAGAACCCGGGAACACAAAAATAAAACAAATGACAGCTTTACAAAAAAGTACAACATTACAAAGCTTGTATATTTTGAAGAATTTGAATGTATTAACTCTGCAATACACAGGGAAAAACAAATAAAGAAATACGGGCGTGATAAAAAAGACAAGCTGATAGATGAAATCAATCCAGCACGCAAAGATTTGTATGAGGATTTGTTTTATTCTTAGCAGTGAGATTTCTCACCCCACAATACTGAAAGAGGGGTTCGAAATGACAAAAGAA
>DNKR01000040.1:0-5120 GCA_003497135.1 Candidatus Uhrbacteria bacterium
CGGATCCTTGGTCTCTCTCCTCTTAGAAGACGCCAAGGGCGGTTTACCGTCCGCGGTTGCACGCAGAAGCGAGGTTTTAGACCCCGCAAGAATTTTAAATTGTAATGAACTTCCTGTATAACCTCCTCAAGCGTCTCTCTCTTTACGCTTGTCCGGTGATAAGGACTGCATTCGATCTGATCTCAACCAATAAAGGGAAATCTGATCGAAGCGCACTCATTACCACAAGGTTTCGTATCTTATGGTCCGTAGGCGCTTTGTTTCATTGGCCGGGATCTCTCTCCCTTACCCTAGAAACTTTCGTTGTTTTTAGGGTGGACTCGCGTTTCGTCGCGATTCACAGCCAATGTTCCAAAGCGTGTCTTTATAAAAAGACAGGTATATGTACCTCGTAGAGAGACTCACATACCTGTCTTTCCAAGCTAAAACAGCTTGATAACCCTATAACCCCGGGTCTTGGGCTCTCTCGCTCATTTGTGGTAGATGGGGATTGGTAGATGGCTTCTGACAGCCCGTCTACCATCTACTATCTACTCTTTTAAAGAACTGCTTATTACCGCTTCTCTTGCTGTTTCATTTTTCGTTAACAGCATTGTATCATAATTAACAAATATTGTCAAGGGTTGCGTGGCACTATATCTATATTTTAGCTTATTTTAGCTCCAAAACTTATCCACATTTTGCCATTGACAGAGTGACGAGAAGGTGAGATAATTGAGTAGATGGGAAATGGTAGATAGTAGATAACCAGAATAAATATGACATTTAGATACGAAAATTTAGAGGTTGGTAAGCTAGTTTTAGAAATTATTGATGAAATATACGAAATAACAGAAGCTTTTCCATCACACGAAAAATTCGGCTTAACATCTCAGATTCGCCGTGCAATAACATCTGTTTATTTAAATCTAGCCGAAGGAAGCGTTAGAAAAAGCGGCCCTGATTTTGCACGTTTTATAACAATTTCGCTTAGTTCACTTATAGAAACACACGCAGGATTCACAATTGCTCTCAAACGCAAATATCTGTCTGAAGAAAGCAGAGAAGATCTAAACAAACAAATAGAACGCATTTGGAAAATGCTCTGCGGTCTTCGAAAATCACAATCCTGACCCCATCTACCATCTACCTTCAACCATCTACCCAATCCATATGCCCCACTCAATACACTTCCCTATACTAAACAAACTCGGCCTAGCTGAAAACGAAGCCCTTATATATGAGCTTCTCTTGGAACGCGGCAAGAGCATGGCTCGCGATTTAGTAACTGAATCCGGCCTAGGGCGCGGAAATGTCTACAATATTCTGACTTCCCTGCAACAAAAAGGGTTTGTTTTGCTTATTGAAGGCAAGCAAACATTGTTTCAGGCAGTTGATCCGTCAAAACTTAGAACTTTGTCTGAACAGAAAATAAAAGAAGCAAAACAGCTTGACGCCGAATTTCAAGAAGCCCTGTCCCAAATGTCCTCTACTTTTAATCTTTCAACCGGCAGGCCGACAATACAAATTTTTGAAGGGCTGGAAGGATTTGAGCAGGCTATTTTTGACTCACTAAATACAAAAAATGAGATTCTGACTTATTCTGACCCGGTAACCATCATGAAAGGAGAATTCGGTAAAATAAACGCGCGCTATGTAAAAAAGCGACATAACCTTAATATACCTAAACGGATTATTTTCCCTGATAATGAATCGGCGCGAAAATTAAAAAATGAAATCGCTGACGAACTAACAAATGTAGTGATTGCGCATGGTTTTTCACCCGGTTTCAATACGATTGTTGAAATATATGATAACAAGGTCGCCTTTCTAACTTTAAGGGAAGAAAAAATTATCTCCGTTATCATTGAAGACGAAGATATTGTTGCCATGCAACGAAATCAATTTGAATATATTTGGAAAAAAGAATATCAAGCCGCCAGTCCAACTTCAACAGATTTTACTGATTCAAATGCTAAATAGCGGGAATTACCTTCAATCCAATAGCGCGACGCTACTTCATTATTCTCTCTTGCGCCATTAATCGCCGAAATAAAATCAGCGCGTTGTTTGGGAAATTGAAAACTCTCAATTCTTACCCAATCTACCCAAGCCTTAAGATCATCGTGTGAAATTCCTTCGGCTCGGGCAAGATAGTTAGAATTTTTTGTATCGTCCCTCTTGCCTTTTATGACTTCTCTTTTCTGGCCATCCTTTTCAATTATTGCAACACCAGTAATGACAAAACCGTTTTCAACATAATACGAGCCAATGTCTGTGTCAGTTGAAAACTCAAGGGTCAAAATGTTATTTTTTGCCTTTTCGTCAAAAATCTTTTCCATTGTAGCTCCGCCCAGAGCAGATCCGCGATATTTAGACGCTGTATTTACTGAACCAATATAGAGTACATCTTGATTATCTTCTTTTCTTTTTTCAATTCTTAAAAAAGTAATAATATCTTCTCCTTTAGTCAGCAGAATAAAATCGGCTTCTGTATTGTTTGGCTGCAACTTTTTCTCTAAACTCTCAACTGCAAAATAGGCCTCAACTTCATTCTCATTTTGATAATTTTCTTTAGCAATATTAATCATTTGCTCTCTTTTTTCCGGTGAAATCATTGATGCTTTTTGGGTGCTCAATTCTACCCCTCGCAAACTCTCAAAATCTACATCACCTTCCCCCTTATGAGCGGTTTTAAATATTGAAGCAAATAGAACTGTATCTTTTTTGAACTTATCAAGTTCATCAAGCACTTGTTGGAAACGAACATTTTCCGGGCCTTTTTCGTCAATACGTTTGGCAAAATTGCCAATAATATTTTTGGCGCGTTTTAACAGCTCATCAGCTAAATGGCCTTGGTCAACTTGCTTGCCTCTATCTTCTATATAAAAATCTTTTAATAGTTCTTCAGCAGATTTTTCCGCCAGATCAACTATTTGCGCGTACCTTGCAAAAATCGCTTTCGCGGACTCGGGATCAAGCGACTTTGCGATTTTAACAATTGCTTCGCCGTACTCTCTGCCGTATTCGCAAGAAAGAAAAGCGCGCGCGCCATCAACGCCGAATTCGCGAATAGTCGCAAACGCTTCAATGGAAGCATAATCGTTCTTTGCCAAAAATGCGACAAGCTGGGCTTGCTCGCGCATGGTAAGCTCTTTTAATTGCACACCAATATCCGCTTCCAATTGCCTACGAAAATCCGGCCGGTGTATGGCTTGCATAAGCACCGTGACATCAACGCCATCGGTTGCGCCCTTGGGAATAATTTTTTTATCGCCTTCAATGTATTCCAGCGGATCAAAATGAACTTTATCCGCTTTGATTTCTTTTGATAAATTATTAATATACTCGCTAATATCCTTAAAAAATTCAGGCGTTTCAGACAACAATACATAAGCCCGATTGAGTCTTTGGTTCGGAGCAACGAGTCTTTCGTCCATTTCTTCTTGCATATCGCTCAAATATTCCACAATTTCCACCAATTGAGCATCCGGCATTAATAATTCTCCTTGCGTATCTTGCAAGTGCAAAATAACTTCATCCCAAGAAACGCCTTTTGCTTCTGCCTCGTTGTATGCGTGCTGCAATATTTTATTAGATTCCACCAAAACTTCTTCTGCTTCTATTCTTGCGCCTTCATATAAATTCCAAACTTCTTTTGGAACATTAGGCGCTATTTTTCTCCATTCATCAACAGTTTCTTTTACTGTGTTTTTATCTATAAACTTGCTTTCCACAAAATCCATAATACGCCAAGTTGTACGGTTGTCCCAATTTCTTATTGACCGAACCGCATCCAGAACGCGATCTATATCAACCCGTGTGGCTTGTCCTGGCTCGCGCGTGAATCCGGAAGCGTCAATAAAAGCAATGCTTTGAAGGGTTCCGCTGTGATCATAAGTCCCAACCGCGTCTTTTGCTATTTGCCCCATTCTATATTCAGCGTACGACCCTTCATCCGGCGCAATATTTTGCGCGATTCGCTCATTTTCTTCATTGTCTTCTTTTGTATATTCCACTGCTTTTCTTCCGACTCCTCTGTCTCCGCTATAAACAACAACGCCCATTGACGGCTCGGTTTGTTCGCGCAACAACGATTCAATCGCACTTTTTGCCGCATAGTGTACAAAAGGCGACTTGCTCCTGTCGCTTTTTATTGCTGACAAATAATTCAGAATGCTTTCATAGGTCTCGTCCGCCCAACCTTGCGCAAGAGCATCTGCGCCAATAGTGCCTGAATAATCAATAATATTAATCTGATCCTCAAATGACGCGCGTTTTATTGCTTGATCAAATATTTCCTCACGGCTGCCGGTCATATACTGCAGATCTAATACCAGCCCGCCTCCGATGCTTGGAGAAATTGTTCCTTGCGTTTCAGGAATTGCCGCAAAACTTACAGAAAATAAAATCCTGTCATCTAAATGTAAAAAATTTGAAATATTAGGCGAAACAGAAAACGCGGCATCATGCAAAGAAGCTAAATAATTTTGCAACTGATCGCGTTTCTCTGGATCTTTTCGTTCTCGTTTTATAAAATTCAGTAATTCTTCAAAAAAAATCCTGGCTTTTTCAGTTTGTTCATCACTTATATATCCTCTTTCAAGATCCTTATTTATTCCAAGCTTTTCAAATATTTGATCAGTACTCTCAAAACCATCACTCGGAACCCATCCGCTTTCAAACAAACTGCGCAAATTCAAACGCAGGGCTTCTTCAGCGTTTTCGCGTTTTTCTCCAAATTCGGCCATGTTTCTATTTTGTCCTTCTCTCATATTTCAAATTTTCAAAATCCTAATTCCCACTAGCAATGGGCGCGCGGCTGTGCGCCCCTACATGGTGGGATAAAAATTTCTCTACCCCTTCCACCCCAACCTTATCCTTCCCCTCTTCATTCAAATACCCCCAATTCCGTCCAGTGCCAAATGTGTACCCGCCAAAGCGGTCAAACAATTTTTGCGCCCAGTCCGATTCTTGCACGGTAATGTTTTTCCCGCCCCGATCCAAAAGAATCAAGGCCTGCGGCCGGCCAAACTCTTCGGCTGCGATAAACGATATGTAACCGCGAATATTTTCTGGCGAATCCGAAGAATCCACGACCACAAACCCGTTCCACTCGCTCCGGCGCTCCCAAGCGCGGT
>DNKR01000040.1:5199-15044 GCA_003497135.1 Candidatus Uhrbacteria bacterium
CCCAAGCGCGGCGGGCAACAGCCATAACCCGTTCTATTTCTTCTTTTGGCGAAAGTCGTTCATGAAACTTTTGCTTGTAAGCAACAGCAGTGCGCACTTCGTCCGGCGAATATCCATTCTTGGATAACTCCCAAACATAACCTTGGTCCATAATCCCGATTGAACGCACCAGCCGTGGATCAAATCCAAGCGCGGACAAATCCGCATCTGAAATTTCAAAATAATTCAAAAACTGTTCAAGCGAACTCGGCTGAAAGTTCCCTTGCTCGTCGCGCGAGCGATCCAGGCCATCGTAGCCATGATGGTCAATACAAACGAACTCTTTGCCAAGCGAACGAATAAACGCTTCGGTTTCCGGCCCAGGCAATTCCACAACCGCGATTGCGGGTTTATTCGATCGCTCAATAATTTTACGAATGTCCGGCTCTGCATCCAAACGCCCGCCATGAAGCTGGTACGAGGCGTGGGTCGCGAGACCGATCTTTTCAGCAATATCCAAAATCTGCAAGGCCTCGGCGTCATTGGCCGGAACAATCAATAATGAACTTTTAATTTTTTCTTTGTTCATAGCATGCTTTGAATTTTTCAATATTACTATAAAAACAGGCAAAATTCAATCTTTGGATAAGCTGTTACTCCACTTCCCAATACGCGGGCTCCGTGCTAAAATAGCAGTATTATTTGAACAAATGGCTTTAAAAAAACTCCGCAAAGAAAAGAACAAAGCAGAACGGCAAGAAAAGAAAAAGAACCGTTCTTTAAACCCCGAGACAAAACGAGGGATTTTTGTTGTTATTCTTTTTGCCATAAGCGGAACAATGCTTCTTGGGCTTTTTGGGCTTGCCGGCTCTGCCGGCGAATGGGTTGATGGCATAATGGCGGAAATTTTCGGCATTGACAGGCCACTTGTTCCTCTCTTGCTTCTTATTATAGGAGCAAGCATGATTATTCCAGAACGCCAGCGCCTTTCTATTTATAACTACATTGGAATAATTCTTTTCTTTTTGTCATTCAATGGAATTATCAATATTGTAGTGCTTCGATCTGCAGAGCCGTCAACAGAACTGATCGCGCGAAACGGCGGATACATCGGTCTTTTGCTTCAAACAATTCTTGGAAACTTATTTGGATTCTGGGGCGCCATTGTTATTGATGGCGCGATTTTAATTGTTGCAATACTTTTGATTTTTAACACATCGCTTAGGTCATTCGGCTCATTGCACACGCACATAACAGGCCGTATTGGAATATTCTTTCACAATCTTTTGCCAAAAAGGCATAGTGGTAATGGCGAGGAAACATTCCAAGCGTCTGAAATAAGCGAATTTGAAGTCATGCCGCAAGACGAATCGCTGGGCGAACAAAATCCAAACCAAACACCGGATCAAAAAACAGAAATAAAAGCAGCACAACAATTGCCAATTGAAACAAAATCAAAAACAGGCGAACGCGTTTTAACAACTACACTGCATCGTAAAGTCGAAATACCGCTCAACCTTTTGGACAAGTCATCAACAAAAGCGAATTCAGGCGATATAGTCCGCAACAAAGAAATAATCCACAAAACATACGAACAGTTTGGAATTCTGGTTGAAATGGGCGAGGTAGAAGTCGGGCCAACAGTTGCGCAATACACCCTGCGCCCTGCGCAAGGAGTCAAGCTCGCAAGAATCGTAAACTTACAAAACGATCTAGCGCTAGCGCTTGCGGCCCACCCAATCCGTATTGAGGCGCCTATTCCGGGAAAGTCGCTTGTTGGAATAGAAGTCCCGAACCAGCGAAGCGCAACAGTAACTTTGCGTGAAATGCTTGAAAGCAAGCCATTCAAAGAACGAAAATCAACTTTTACTGTTCCTATTGGAATTGATGTAAGCGGATCCGCTTGGGTCGCTCCAATAGAAAAAATGCCTCACTTGCTTGTTGCGGGCGCAACAGGGAGCGGCAAAAGCGTTTTCTTAAATTCGCTTATAGTGTCGCTCATGTATCAAAACGGGCCTGATGAACTTAAGTTTATAATGGTTGACCCAAAACGAGTTGAACTAACAGCGTACGAAGGCATCCCGCATCTTCTTGTCCCGCCGATTACAGGAGCAGACGAAACAATTAACGCGCTCAAATGGACAGTGCGCGAAATGGAACGCCGCCTTGAATTCCTTTCGCGATTCCGGGCGCGCGATATCGCCTCGTACAACGCAAGCGCAAAAGATCGAATGCCGCGGATTATAGTGATAATTGACGAGCTCGCTGATCTTATGACAGTCGCAGGAAAAGATGTAGAAACGCTTATTATACGCATCGCGCAAATGGCGCGCGCTGTTGGAATACATCTTGTGCTGGCAACGCAACGGCCGTCTGTTGATGTTATCACCGGCCTTATCAAAGCAAACATTCCAGCTCGCATTGCGTTTGCTGTCGCATCGCAAACTGACTCGCGTACGATTTTGGATTGCGGAGGAGCGGAAAAACTGCTTGGCCGCGGAGACATGCTATACACTTGCGCAGAGCTTTCAAAACCTAAGCGCTTGCAGGGCGCATTTGTTTCAGAAAAAGAAACGCGCAGAATTGTTGAATTCCTTTCTGCTTCAAACACCCCTGACTACAACTATGATGTTGTTCAAATGCCGCAGGACTCAAAAACAATTTTTGGCAATGCTGATACAGACGAACCGCTTTTAAACGATGCGCTTGACGCAATACTAGAAGCAGGCAAAGCATCAACATCTCTTTTGCAAAGACGGCTTAAACTTGGTTATGCCAGGGCCGCTCGCATAATAGATATTTTAGAAGAACAAGGAATTGTCGGTCCTGCTGATGGAGCAAGGCCGCGCGATATTCTTATAAAAGAAAACCCGTTTAAAGAAGGAGCTGAAAATAATTTTTCTGATTCAGAGGAAGACGAATCAGATTATGAGGACGAATCTGAAACAGAATCAGATGAAACAGGCGAAGAGGAGGAGGAAAAAGAAGCAGAGGACGAAACCGCAGAAGACGAAGAAGAAGAAACAGAAGAAATCAATGACTCAATAGATCAAGAAGAAGAAAACGAAGCGGAAGAAGACGAAGAAGAATTTGATGAAGATGAATATCTTAAACAGCAGGATGGCGAGTATCTTGACGAAACAAAATAAAGTTTATGGCTTTTATTGTTCGCAGAGTTGATGCAAACGGAAAAACTTTTGGAGAAAAGCTTCGCTCGCTGCGCGTGCACTCTGGAATTTCGCTCCAACAAGCAGCGCAAGACACAAATATCCAACTCAAGCATTTGCAAGCGCTCGAATCATCAAACTTTTCGTCTTTGCCGGAGCCGTCGGTCGCAAAATATTTTTTAAAGACATTTGTTGAATATCTTGGCGGCGAGCCAAAATATTTTTTGGAAATGTATAAAAACGAATGCGGGGCGTGCGAGCTTACTTCTCCAATGCTGCTTCCAAAACAACGCATGCAAAAAACAAAACTGCTGGCTCCGCACCGCATATTGGCAGGAGCGGCAGTGCTTTTGGCTATTTTTGCTGTTCTTGGCTATATCGGATACGAAATAACAGCAATGCTTCGGCCTCCTGAAATAGAAATTTTTGAGCCGGCCGATGAAACAATAACAAACAAAGCGGTTATAAACATTCGCGGCTCTGTTGCAAAACAAGCAACAGTTAAAATAAACAACCGTGCAATCGCCCTTATGCCTGATGGAACATTTGAAGCGGAAGTTGATCTTGAGCGCGGTACAAATGTGATTGAAATAGAAGCAAGAAAACGCTATTCTAAGCCAAAAACTATTTACAGACGAGTTGTTTTGGAGCCGGAAAATCCGCTTTAATCATAAAACTGTCAGCAAAAAATAACAGAAAATTTGTAAAGATTTTAAATACGATATAAACTTGGGGGACAATAAAAAACTTATGACAAAAAAAGACCAAAAAGAGCCAAAAGCGGCCCTTGAAGCAATATCGCAAATTAAAGAAAAATTCGGTGAAAACGCGATTATGAAGCTTGGCGATGCGCAAACTCTCCAAGTAGAATCAATATCCACAGGATGTTTATCGCTGGACATGGCGCTTGGGGTTGGCGGTGTGCCAAGAGGGCGCATAATAGAGATTTATGGGCCGGAATCATCAGGCAAAACAACTCTCGCTCTTCATATTGTCGCAGAAGTGCAAAAAGCAGGCGGAATAGCGTCTTATGTAGACGCGGAACACGCGCTTGATCCTGAATACGCTTCAAAAATAGGCGTTGATATAGATGAGCTTTACATAAGCCAGCCGGACAATGGCGAGCAAGCATTGGAAATCGTTGACACGCTTGTCAGATCAAATTCTGTTGATGTGATAATAATTGATTCTGTCGCGGCTCTTACTCCGCGCGCGGAAATAGAAGGCAGTATGGGCGATATGCATATTGGTCTTCAGGCGCGGCTTATGTCCCAGGCCCTTCGCAAACTTGCCGGCATAACAGCAAAAGGAAAAACAACAGTTATTTTTATAAATCAGATTAGACACAAAATCGGTGTAATGTTTGGAAACCCTGAAACAACCCCGGGTGGAAATGCGTTGAAATTTTATTCATCAATCCGCATAGAAGTCAGGCGCGCCGCGCAAATAAAAACAGCAGAAACTATTGTTGGAAACAGAGTTAAAGCAAAAATAGTAAAAAACAAAGTCGCTCCTCCGTTTAGAACAGCGGAGTTTGACATAATGTATAACGAAGGGATTTCTGTTTCAGGCGATCTTGTTGATCTTGGAATTTTGCACGGGGTAATAGACAAATCAGGAAACTCATACAAATTCGGCGAGGAAAAACTCGGTATTGGCCGCGAGAACGCAAAGTACACACTAAGAAGCAATCCGGATCTCATGAAAGAACTTAGAAAACAAATAATAGAAAAAGAAGCGCAGGAAAAGAAGTAACCGTCATTTCGAATCCATGTGGGTAGGGACTCCGCCATCTCGAACCATTCGTTTTTTCGTCATTTCGAACCCCCACCACTGTATCTTGGGGTGAGAAATCTCATCTGCAGGCTTCTTGGTTGACAAGATAAATACCCGGCAGTGGGATTTCTCACCCCCAATAACTGAAGAGGGGTTCGAAATGACAGGTATGGTAACGGGTTCGGACTGACGCAACAATTTAATACTCTCTACCCTTAAATTTTCTACGACACTCGCTCGCTATACTCGCCTGTTTCGGTTTTTATAATAATCTTGTCTCCTTCTTTTATAAAAATAGGAACTCTTGCTGTCATGCCGTTATCAAGCACGACTTCTTTTGTTACATTACCAGAAGCTGTATCGCCTTTTACAGCAGGCGGAGAAGACGCAACAGTGTATTGAATTTTCTTTGGAAGTTCAATTGCAATCGCTCGATCATTGTGTAATATAACCGTTGCTTCAATACCTTCTTTTAAATACTTCGCGTCATCACCAAGCTGATCAGCGGGAACCTCAACCTGCTCATAGCTGACATTATCCATAAATGTGTACTGATTGCCGTCAGTGAACAAATATTGCATTTTTCTGTAAGTAACTTGTTCAAAATCAATTGTTTCCGCTGACTTAAAAGTATTTTCTACGACCTTGCCTGTTGAAAGATTTTTAAGGCGCGTGCGCACAAACGCGCTGCCCTTGCCCGGATTAACATGCTGAAAATCAACAACAGCATATAAACCATCTTTGTAATTTAGAACGACGCCTTTTTTTATGTCATTTGGTGAACCCATAATTACTTGTTTTGTTATTTAAAAAATCTGCTTGCCGGAAACGCAAGAACATCATCAATCGAGCTTGCGCCGGTCAGCGCCATAAGCAGGCGATCAAGCCCAAGCGCGTTTCCAAATGTCGGATTGCTGATAGATACTAACAAATTCAACAGTTCTTCGTCAATGGGAAAAACATGTTTGCCCATCCGTTCGCGTTCTTTTGCTTCTGTTTCAAATCTGGCTCTTTGCTCTTCTTTATCAGTCAGCTCTTCAAATGCGTTGCACAATTCTATTTCACCCAAACACGCTTCAAATCTGCGCGCGAACTTGCCGTCTGGCGTTAATCGCGACAAAGCCGCTTCGCTCTTTGGATAATCATAAATAAAATACGCGCGGTCTTTCGGCAACTTTGGTTCTATAAGCGAAAGATGCAATCTAAAAAACAAATCTGATTCAGAATCATCCGCGCTTACACCGATCCCATGCTTTTCGCACGCTTGCCTGTACAGCTCGCTGGACGCTTCTGCCAGATCAATTCCAACATGTTCTAAAAACAAATCGCGCAGAGAAATCCTCGGCCATGGCAGAGATAAATCAATTTTGCCATTATACGAAAAAGCTTTCGCGCAATAATCAACCAATTCTTCGGTTTGTTTCATACCGTCTTCCATACTAGCGCCCTGCCCGTACCATTCAATCATTGTAAATTCCGGATTGTGCAGACCGCCGATCGGTTCGCCGGAACGAAACACGCGTGCTATTTCAAAAATCTTTTTCATCCCAAGCCCGAGCAATTTTTTTAACTGATATTCAGGCGATGTACGAAGACCTCCGTCGCCTGCTTCAAACACAGATAAGTTCGGTTCCATACCGGGAGACCGCACCAAAATAGGAGTTTCAACTTCTAAAAATCCGCGATGCGCAAAAAATTCGCGCACTGTGCTGTTGAGCTTGTTTCTATTTTCAATATTTTCTTGCAATTTTTCAATGTCATTCATAAATCAAAACGCGGCAAGAGCTTTTGCCAATGCCGCGCTTTAACATTAACGGGTTGTAAAAGGGAGCAGGGCCACGATTCGCGCGCGCTTTATCGCGTTTGCAAGAGCGCGCTGATGCTTGGCGCAAACTCCGCTTCGCTTTTTGGAAACTATTTTTCCATAAGACGAAACATACCGCTTAATGACGCCTGTATCTTTATAGTCAATATTATTGACATTCTTTACGCAAAAAAGACAATATTTTTTGTGGCTCGCTGGTTTTTGTGGTGATCTTTTTTCTTTTGTCATATATTAAAAAGGTATGTCTTCTAATCTTATTTCTTCTCCTGCAGCAGACGGCTCAACTTTTGAAGTTTGAGCAACTGTCTGCGCCGCGCCTTGTGCGCCCGTCGGTTTATCAAGCATGATCATATTTTCTGCGACAATTTCTGTTCTGTATCTTTTTATGCCATCTTGCCCTTCCCAATCGCGCGTTTGCAACCGGCCGTCAAAATATACTCTTCGTCCCTTTATTAGATATTGCGCGCAAATTTCCGCGAGCTTGCCCCAGACAACAACATTATGAAACTCTGTCTGCTCTTGCTTTTGTCCGCTTGCATCAGTCCAAGCCCTGTTTGTTGCAACGCCCACAGTGCAAACCGACTGCCCTTTTGGGGTTTGGCGCAATTCAGGGTCGCGCGTAAGGTTCCCGATTATCATTGCTTTGTTCAATGAATTTGACATATATGTTTGATTGCTTTTATTTCAACAGATCATCTGTTTCAAGCATTTGATCAAGTTTGCGATCAAGCTCTTCAAGCGTCATTGCAGGCGCACTTAATGCTTCTTGAATAACAGGGGCTTGAATCGGCGCCGGCTGCATCGGCCTTGTGCGGTGCGGGCGCGGTTTTCGTTCTGCTTCGTCTTCTTTGTCCGAAAGCGGATGCTCGTACGCGTTTATTTCGAGCTTGCGCTCTAGAGCGTCTTTTGCGGCGATCACGATCATGTGCCTTAAAACTTGATCCGCAAGCAAAAGAGTTTTGTTTAATTTTTCAATTGATTCTTTTGGCGCATTAAAATATACAAGCACATAAGTGCCGTATCTTACGCCTGAAATAGGATAAGCAAGTTTGAGCTTTCCCAAATCCTGCTCTTTGACTAACTCTGCGCCTTCTTTTTCAAGAATGGCATTTACCGACCCTCGCACGCCAGCGAGTTCCTCGTCAGTATAACGAGACGGAATAATGTATAGAAGTTCGTACATAGTATTTTCGCCCCGCCTAGGCGGGGATCCGCTTAGCTATTAGCCAAACGGACATGGACTCTTTTTTTATGAATTAAGTGCGATAAGCATAACCAATAAGCGGATTTTAGTCAATGGGCGGTGCTGATTTTGAAAGCATGATGATCATTAACCTGCATATATATTGGATCCGTTTTTTTAATCCATTCGCCTTGCAATGCTTAAGCAGACCGAGATATGACTGGATATTTGCCGCATCCACGCGCGCAAGCATCCGTCTCTTTGTCTTTGTTCTTAGTGCGCGGTAATGCGGTAGTGTGACAAACCCAAGAAAATCAATTCCTTGTCGCAGTTTGCGTATTTCCAGCTTGCAAGGATGCAGTTCAAGCCGCCTCTCATTAGAGAGCCATTCACGAATCGACGGCAAAATCAATGCCAAATGATTATTGTCTGAACGAACAACCAAAGCATCGTCAGTGTATCGTATGTAAAAAGGTTCGCGCAGCGTTTCTTTGATAAAATGATCAAATGCATCCATATAAACATTTGCAAAAAGTTGTGAAGTTAAATTGCCTATTGGGATGCCGCGAGAGCAGCCACTTTCCTGTAATCGCCCCCCCCCCGACGGGTTTTGAATTTGAAAAACTCTCCACGATCTCCGCCAACAGATTGTTTGTTTTAATGCAGGAAATTTTTGAAGCAAGAATTTTGAGGAGTATCGCGTGATCAACAGAATCAAAAAACTTTTTGATGTCAAACTTCAAGGAAAAACAAGAACGGGTGTAATTGCGGCTTTCCTTGCGAACAAATTTTTCCAACCGATTAACTGCCGCATGAGTTCCCTTGCCGACACGGCAGGAATAACTATCATAAATAAACGAGCGTTCAAAAACCGGCTGTATAACACGACAAACCGCATGGTGGACAAGACGATCGCGAACTGTGGCTTTGTGAATGATACGGTGTTTGGGATCAAAAATATGAAAACGATGATATGGGCCATGATGGTAACATCCAGACGCAAGAACATCGCGCAAGGCAAAAATATTATCCTCAAGATTTCGTTCAAATTCCAGCACATCGCGCCGGCTTCGCTTGCCACAACGAAATTCCCGCCAAGCAACAAATAAGTTCTCTAATGAAATAATTTGATTAAACATATATATGTACGACATTCATGACGCGCCTGTTTTTCAGGCAACATTTGATTTATTGAAAGAATTTCATATTATACGCAATAAATTCCCAAAAACAGAAAAATACTCGCTCGGAGAAAAAATAGAGGAATCACTTTTGGCAATTATCATAGCGATTATTGAAGCCGGCAGATCAAAAAAAGAAATGAAACTGCCGCCGATTGAAAGGGCGCTTTCGCAAAAAGACAAGGCGCAGGTGCTATTTCGACTCGCATTTGAAATTCGGGTCGTCTCTGATAAGCAATATGAAACCTCAATAGAACAACTTCAAAAAATCGGTAGAATGCTTGGCGCTTGGCGTAATTCTATTTGAAAACGCCCAATTGGGCGTTTTCCGGAACATGAAACTCCCGCGGGAAGCCGAGCCGTAGTTGGAATTGGCATTATCATCCCAGTTCCAGTTGAGCTTCGGCCTATCGTTCCACAAGTTCAGGCACATACAGTTGTCGCGGTTGTCAGCGTTGACCGACCCTATTTATTGCCGATTCCCGTCTTTAATCACCATCCATTCCGCGCCAAAAGCGAGGTCTGGATTGAATTTTATTTGGAGGCGGTCCTCACCAGAAACCGGCAAGGAGTGTCTCGTCCGAATCGTACGCTCCGCTGTTCCATAAAACAACGGACTCTGACGATGGCTCTTTCGAGGATTTCGGGGATCACTCTCTTCACAAAGTGAGGGATTCATTACCCTACTCTCAAAAATAATTTTACAACAAAAAGCTTAAAGAAAAAAGAGGGCC
>DNKR01000040.1:15152-15307 GCA_003497135.1 Candidatus Uhrbacteria bacterium
AGCCAAAGAGAGCCAAGTGTCAGAGTCAGAGGATCAAGACGCGACACTCCCGCGGGAAGCCGAGCCGCAGTAGGAATAGGCAAAACCAGCCCAGTACCAGCGGAGCTCCGGCCTACCGCTCCACAAGCCCAGGCACAGACAGCCGCCGCGGCCGG
>DNKR01000008.1 GCA_003497135.1 Candidatus Uhrbacteria bacterium
GAACGACCGAAGTGTATGTCGTTCGGTCGGGCGGGTATCCGTTGAGCTACGAGCGCGTATTGCGAAAGTTTATAAGTTTAAAAGTTTTTAAGTTTTAAGTTACAAGTTAAAAACTTTTAAGGTGTGCGAAATAATTGTCCGATGTAAGGATAATAGAAAACGCGATATTAATCAAGGGGCGAGCAAGATTGGTTTTAATCCCTTTTTTGTTTTTTGCCATGGTGTTCTTTGTGGACTTTGCGGAGCTGTTGGTCTGTAACATGCGTATAAATTTGAGTTGTTGTTATTGATGAGTGTCCAAGCATTGCTTGAACCGAGCGGATGTCAGCGCCGTTTCGCAATAAATCGGTTGCGAATGTGTGGCGCATTGTGTGCGGAGTTATGTGTTTTGAAACTCCGCCTTCTTTTGCGCATCGCTCTACCATGCGCTGAATTGAACGCGCTGTGAGCGGCCCTGGCGTTCCCCTTTTGTTTTTTGCGCGATCATGGGACACGAACATGAACGGAGATGTATCCATTCTTTTTTGCAAGTATGCATGTATTGCTTTTTTTGCTTCGTCTGAAAGAAAAACAACGCGGGTTTTGTCGCCTTTTCCGCGCACAGTAAACTCGTCGTTTTTAAGATTTACGCCATCTATATGCAAACTCTCAAGTTCGCTTACGCGAAGCCCTGTTGAAAACAAAAGTTCCAATATGGCGCGGTCTCGCAAACAGACAATATCAGGCGAGCGCGAGTTTGATGATGCGCTGAACATGCGGTCAAGCTCTTCGTTTTCCAAAAACGAAACATTGCGGGTTCCTTGTTTGGAAAGTTCTATTTTTTCCGGTTGAAGGCACGCTATGTCGTTTTTTGACAGATATTTGAATAGTGTGCGAAGCGCAATAAGATGATAGTTTTGAGTATTTTTTTTAAGCGTTTCGTTCGTTCGGCCAGGAATTGCTTTATTGAGCCAAAGGCGATAGCGTTTGATTGTGTCTTTTGTAATGTTTTCCGGTTTTGGATTTTTGGCCCAGTCGCAAAACCTGTTTAAATAAAAAGAATAATTTCGGATCGTTTTTTGCGATCGGCCTTTTTCCAATTCTAAATATTCAAGAAAATTTGTTATGCAGTTTTTAATCTGTACCTGCGCCATAGCCACACTATTATACGACGCCAGGGATTTTATTTCAACAAGTTATTTATTTCTTCAACTATTTGCGTCGGCGTTACTTCTGTTTTTACAAGGTATTTATCTGCGCCGTTTTTAATGCCTTGCCGCACATCAAAGCCGTTTCCCAAGCTTGTCAGCATAATAACAGGCATGTGCTTTGTCTTTATATTTGCTCTGATTTCTTGCAGAATTTCAAAACCGTTTTTTTGAGGAAGCATTACATCAAGAATAGCAACATCAGGAATGTTTTTTTGAATCATTTCGGTTGCCCCGGAGCCGGTTTGCATGTGCTGGCAAATAAATCCAGCTTGCTTGAATTTTGTACAATAAATATCTGCAAGGTCCTTATCGTCTTCAACTAAAAACACTGTGATTTGTTTTTTCATATAATTTTTAATACACGCTCGATTAAGTTGATACAGATGTATAATATCATGATTGTGCACAGCGATCCATTGAAAAAACACAAAATAATCTGTATAATTCTGTCTTGTCCAACAAACCATCACAGAAAGGAATAGACAATGCCCGCTTTGGTCAAAAGGTTCGAAAATATCAGAATACTGGGAACCGGTTCGTACAAGCCCGGCAGTCCGGTGAGCGATGAGACGCTCGCAGATGTTCTTCGGGATTGCATGGGTCTTACGCTCACAGCCAGCGAGATGAGTGAGCGGCTCGGAACCGGCTCGCGCCATTTTGCAGCGCATGACGAGCGCGCAGTGGATATGCTCGCAGTTGCGTGCAAAAGAGCGCTTGACATGGCGTGCGTGGATCCAAAGGATCTGGACGCACTGTTCACCAGCACCACCCCGCAGGACTACATCACGCCGCCGCCACACACCATTGTTGCGAATATGCTGGGCATGCGCAACCAGATCGAAGGCGGAGAAACGAATGTTGCCTGCACCGGTGTTGTGCACAACATCCAGCAGGCAGCGTACATGCTCGCGGAAGGCCATGCCAAGCTTGTGCTTGTTGCCGGAGTCAACTGCTTCGGGCACCCTAGCCAGAGGCGCGTGCGCTGGGCAAGGAAGCACGATCCTGCGATTTTTGGCGACGGAGCCGGCGCCATGTTGCTCGGTCATGATGACACATCCGAGCCGTGGAGTATTACGCGTGTGGATACTCCGCAATACTACCACACCATTTGCATGCCCAATCCGTCCGGGAGCATTGTCAAGCCGCCGTTTTCAAGCGATGTTGAACACGGCTTTCTTATGGGCGAGAGGCAGGAGACATTCTTCGCGCACATGGAGTCCGAGCTCATGCCGCATGTCCGCAGTTTCATGCGCGCGGTCGGCATCACGGACGAAAGCGGCAACTTCATCAATATGCCAGAGCTCGTCATCGGCCACCAGCCAAGCGGCCCGTTGTTCGCCAAGGGCGTTGAGCTTTCCGGCATCCCGCTCTCGCAGTTCGTGCAGAACTTCAAGAAATACGGGAACACGATCTCGGCAGAACTGCCCATGACCTTGGACGATGCTGTGCGCGATGGCACGCTCACGCGCGGCATGCGAGTGCTGTTCTGGGTCTACGGCGCAGGATACACCGAGGGAATTGTTTACCTCACATACTAAACAGGCGCTACGGCCTGTTAACGCGACCTGCTTTGCCAAGAGCAGGTCCGTTCTATTATTGGAAAGATTTTTTTGGTATAATATTTGTGAGTATGGATCTTTTTTACACTTTTGTACTTCTTTTAACAATTTCATTATTGAATCTTGGAATTGGATTTTTAGTGTTTACAAAAATTCCTCGCAACAGAGTGCATCAATTGTTTTTGGGAGTGTGTCTAAGTTTTGTTGCATGGGGAATAGCGGTCGCCGTAATGTCAATGACAAAATCGGCTTTTGCAGCAAAATTCACTTTTGCCGCTGGTACGGGAATAGGATATTTTTCTCTGCTTCTTGCATGGTATTTTCCAAAAAGGATAAATATATCGTTATGGACAAAATGTATTGTAAGCGCGGTTGCGCTTGTTTTTTTTGCAGTTTCTTTTACAGATTTAATAGACATAAGCTATCAGCCGCTTGTGCTTGGCCCGCTTTTTCCGGTTTATACAATTTTCTTGGGGATATATCTTATTGTTGGAATCACAACAATGCTTTTGCAGTATAAAACTCTTGATCTTATTGGCCGCAGGCAGGTTGCTTTTTATATTGTCGGTTTTTTTCTGACAGTAACTTTGGGTTTTATATGCGATCTTGTATTCCCGCTTTACGGCGTTTCAGAATACATTAAGTTTGGCCCTGTTTCGCCTGTTTTTTTCATTGTGTTTACATCTGTTGCCATAATGAGGTACAAGCTGATGGAAATAAAGATTTTGGCAACCGAGCTTTTTGTTTCAGCCCTTGTCCTATTTTATTTCTTTAATATTTTTTCTAATCTTCAATTTTCAAAAATTTTGTTAAGCACAGGCATTTTTGCAGCAACGGTTTTCTTTGGAATAAGCTTGGTGCGGTCTGTGCGCAAAGAGGTTGCACAGCGCGAAGAAATTGAATCATTGGCCGCCCGCCTGACAATTGCAAATAAACAGCTTAAAGCGCTTGATCGTTCAAAAAGCGAATTTATTTCAATGGCCAGCCATCAGTTGCGCACACCGCTTGCTGTAATAAAGGGGTATCTTTCCATGGCGGAAGAAGGTGTATACGGAAAGTTAAAAGACAATCTTTCAGATGTACTAAAAAGAATAGCAAAATCAAATCAAGAACTGATTGTCATAGTAAGCCACCTTCTTGATGTGTCGCGCATTGAACAAGGGCGCATTGAAGTTAATGCAAAAATATTTGATATAAACGATCTTGTGCGCGGATGCGTTGAATTTATTCGTCCGCGCGCAAAAGAAAAAGGCCTGAAAATAGCGTTTAACCCGCTTGCTAAAGGCGTCAGAATAAATTCTGATGAACACAAGGTACACGAAATCGTAATGAATTTTTTGGACAATTCAGTCAAATATACAGACCGCGGTGGAATTATAGTTTCAATTGAAAAAGATCAAAATAATATAAGAGTGCTTGTAAAAGACACAGGGCGTGGAATTGAAAAAGAAAATATTAAAAAAGTGTTTGATAAGTTTACAGTCGCAAGTTCAGCAAAAAGCCGCGCTATTGGAGGATTAGGCATAGGGCTGTATATTTGCAAGAGATTTTCTGAAATGCTGGGCGGAAGGGTGTATGCTATAAGCGATGGCAAGGGCAAGGGCAGCGTATTTATATTTGAGCTTCCAAAGCAGATTAAGAAGTATTAGATCAAATTTCCATTTGGGCGGGGAATGAATCCCCGCC
>DNKR01000032.1:0-1465 GCA_003497135.1 Candidatus Uhrbacteria bacterium
TTGTACTCCCACGCCTCGCGTGCAGAAGGATCAATCCACGCTGCGCCGGTTTTGTCGCGCCAAAGCCCTCCGCCGGCGCGCGCTATTGCAATGCTTGGATTCGCTTGCGCAAAATACGAGTCGCGAAACACTGCAACGCGCGCGATTCTGTAAACACCTTCGTTTCCAAGCTGTTCCAGTAAAGCATCAAGGTCTTTTATTCCTTGCGAATCAGACGCGTGCATGGCAAGCGCCGGATCAATCGGCGTAAATCCCAGTTCGCCATTGTCAAATTTTACATCAATCACAACAGAATTAAATCCGGCGTCTTTCATAAATTCAAGCAACTGTCCGCGCCTGACAGGAAGCGATGCGGTGTTCGCTGTCCAATACAGCCCTCTGATTTCTTCTGGAAGCGCTACGCGTACAGGAACTTTTACCTGTTCTTCAACAACATCCGGATTTTCGTTTTCTGATGTTTCTTTTTCCGTGTTCACACGCACAAGCGCAAAAGTGCCGGCAACAACCAAAAAAGCAGGAACAGCTATCAACAATTTCCTGCTTTTTACAAACATATAAAAATTAAAATATTTATTCAACTGTAACCTCAAGCATTTTGTCCCCGACTTTGATTGCGTCAACTGCTTCCATGCCTTCTGTTACCCTGCCGAAAATCGTGTAATTTTTTGGAAGCGGATAATCAGAGAGCATAATAAAAAACTGGCTTCCGTTTGTGTCAGGACCGCTGTTTGCCATTGCGACCATTCCGCGATCGTACGAATATGAATCGTTCAGCTCATCAACGAATTTATATCCCGGCCCGCCAGTGCCATCGCCGTTCGGGTCTCCGCCTTGAATAACAAAACCCTCTTGGCGCCTGTGGAATGTAAGGCCATTATAAAAACTTTTTTCTGTTAATCTGACAAAGTTTCCTGTTGCAATAGGCGCAGTATCTTCAAACAATTCAAAAACAATGTCGCCTTTTTCTGTTTTGATTCTGACTGATTTTTCCATATTTGTATCGGTTGGTTTTGTGCAGCCGGCTCCAAAAAGAACAACAGGCGCTATTAAAAGAATTAATAATAATTTACTTTTGCAGAGCATAGTTTTGCATTTGTTTAATATAAATGTCTTTTTGATTAATTGTATGGGAAGCTGTTAAAAGCACGGAAATAAGAGAAAATACTGTAAGAACCAAAATGGCAACAAGTTGGCGCGGTTCAATCGGCAGCGATGAACATGATTTGCAAGACGAATATATTTCTTTTTCATCATGCTTTATTTCTTTAATCAATGCCGAAGCTTTTGGCTTGGATCGTTTTTTTGAAACAGCCGCACTGACTTTTGTTGCCTTTGAAATTCGCTTAACAGGCGCACGCGGTTTTTGTTTTGTTGTTGGCATAGTAGGAATAGTATAGCAGAGAATTTAGAAATGTGAAACATATCAGCTCCGTAATCTCGAACCAACACTTGGTAGGGACGCACG
>DNKR01000032.1:1557-2436 GCA_003497135.1 Candidatus Uhrbacteria bacterium
GTGCGTCCCTACCCACCATGAAGATGGGTTCTAGATGACGAAAATAAACCTATTCTCCGCAGCCGCCGTCAATCTGCCAAATCATAACGATTCTATAATTCAATCCGCCTGATTCGTATTCGGATGTTGTGATTGTTGTTGAGTTCCCTCTTTGGAATTTTCCATAGCACCCTCCGGTTGATTCCATTGAATCAACTTTTACAAAATCCCCGTCTATTGCAGAATACGCAAGCTCTGCAACATGGCCGACAGCTCCGGGCGGCGGCGAAGACGCAAGAGCTGTTACTTGTTTTTCAAAATCATCAAAAGAAACATCTATGTTTTCGTCAAACATTAAAGCAAATAGCGATAGCTTATTTATTTTCGCGATAACACGGCCATTTACATTATCAACATCGCTTTTTAGCAAACGCCAAAATCCCGTTTCCTTGTCATACGCGCCAATGCGAACATTTCCTTTTGGAATATCCTGCGTTTGTTTTGAATCAAACTTCATTGTTACTGTTGCAGTTGTTGGCAAAACCAAACCATCTGGAGTTGCTTCGTAAACAGAACCAAGCAAAGCTGTAAACGATTCCGGACTTGCTTCTGAATATTTTTTAATTGATAATTTTGCGTTTGAAGAAACCTTCGCGTCAATCCAGGTATTGCCGTCGTCGCTGATTGCGCGAACACGCTCCGGCTCTTGCATAAACAGAATCGCGAAAGCAAAAACTAAAACAACAACCCCGACGATCCACGAGAATTTTGATTGCATATGAATTAGTATAGCAGAAGTATTACGAATCAAGAAACCGCATGATTACTAATAACGAATATTCAACGAATAACAGACAGGTCGTCATTTCGAACCATCACTGGGTAGGGACGCACAGCTGT
>DNKR01000032.1:2534-2691 GCA_003497135.1 Candidatus Uhrbacteria bacterium
TACCCACAATGAAAAGGGGTTCGAGATTACGGAAATAATTAATGGCACTAATTTTTTGCAAACCAAAAAGACCGCCAAGCTTTCCTCCAAAGCATTAGCGATCTCCGTTTCGTTGCGTCAACCAATCATTCGTAGTGATTGCATTGACATCGGGGTC
>DNKR01000032.1:2798-3215 GCA_003497135.1 Candidatus Uhrbacteria bacterium
TTGCTGTAGCGAACCGCTTCCCCAATTCGTCGGTGTTCGGACTATGGCGAGCCCAGCTGACGGAAGCTGAGCTCATCGATGAGCAGATCCCCGCTCACGGCACCGAAATGAACCGTGAATCGGGCCGAGGAGTCGCTCTGAATCACTTGGACTGGGAAGCAGTCCTTGATCCAGAAGTCGGGCACCGAGGTGACCGACACATCCCCTGTATCGAGCCGGGTGGCCCACGGGGACGAGTCCTTGATCACCTGAAGCCTCACGACTTCGGGCCCATCGGACACCACCCGATGGACGATCACGATGACATACATGCCTGGAGTCACCGCAACAATCTGCTTCATCTGCTCCGTCCAGTAGCGCTCCAGTGAGGCCACTGTCGGGTTTTCGAGAACCGCGTAGCACCCTGCGCCATCGCCT
>DNKR01000032.1:3290-3650 GCA_003497135.1 Candidatus Uhrbacteria bacterium
TGCGCCATCGCCGAGGTGGTCCGCGTCGCCAGGGCAGACGATGTCCGCGAGGGACCCGTCAAACTCTGACTCGGAATTCTGTTCGTACGTCCAGGGCGTACGGATCCCGCTCTCGAAGCTCCAGTTGCGGAGCAACTCGGTACCGCCGTCGAGTCCAGCGCACAGACACGACACATCTGCTCCGTCGCAGTCGTCGTCTTGACCGTTGTCACACACCTCGGTAGCGCTGGGGTTCACCGAGGGATCGAGCGGGGCACAGTCGCCTTCGCACGATGACACGCCATCGAAATCGCTATCCAGTTCCGCGGCAGGAACCAGACCGTTGCAATCGTCGTCTTGACCGTTGCAACGCTCCGTGGC
>DNKR01000032.1:3714-3839 GCA_003497135.1 Candidatus Uhrbacteria bacterium
GACCGTTGCAACGCTCCGTGGCGCCAGGGTGCACGAGCGTGTCCGCATCGTTGCAGTCGCCCTGGTTCTCGGTGTATCCGTCGGAGTCGTCGTCGACATCCAGCGGATCAGGCGGGCAGATGGGG
>DNKR01000055.1:0-166 GCA_003497135.1 Candidatus Uhrbacteria bacterium
CATTCGGGCAGGTTCGGACGGGTACCCCGCCCATGCGCACCACGCGATTCGCCCTGTTTCATGCGATCCATTTAGAAAATAAAAAACAGCTATTGCTGTTTGATTATTTATTAAGAATATTTCTGGTGCGGTCGGAAGGGATCGAACCCTCAACCTCGTGGTCCGA
>DNKR01000055.1:262-405 GCA_003497135.1 Candidatus Uhrbacteria bacterium
CGCTCTATCCAGTTGAGCTACGACCGCATTATTCAATTCCATTATGCGAAGTATAGATAAATAATTGACACTAGTCAATCATTTTATTATAATCCCGAGCATATTGTATTAATTGCGCCTCCATAGCTCAATTGGCAGCCTCC
>DNKR01000055.1:503-803 GCA_003497135.1 Candidatus Uhrbacteria bacterium
GGCCGTAGGCCCGGATGGAGCAGCTCAAGCTATTTCGATCTATTTGAATGGACAACTTATAATTATTATGACATATTTCGTTTATCTTTTATTAAGTAGTAGGGATAATAAATATTACATCGGTTATACTTCGTCGATGAATAAAAGATTAAAGGAACATAACGCTGGCCTAGTCACATCCACTCGGTCAAGAAGGCCGTTTGAATTAATCGGCTACGAACAATATGAAACAGAGTCAAAGGCGAGATGGACAGAGCACCAATTAAAAAACAGTGCGCATAAACGAAATAAATTTATTAA
>DNKR01000055.1:930-4666 GCA_003497135.1 Candidatus Uhrbacteria bacterium
CCATAGCTCAATTGGCAGAGCAGCTCCCTCTTAAGGAGAAGGTTCCAGGTTCGAGGCCCGGTGGGGGCACACCAAACCCCGTCTTATTGCAAGGCGGGTTTTGGTTTTGTTATTGTTTTCAAAAATGCATCTCGGCACTTTACTATTAAAAATAAAAGTGATAACATTTTCATTTGTGCACTGCAAAGGAGACGAACATGGCACAAGATTCTCAAGCGATGGATACGCAAGACATCGGCGGGTCAAGCGGCTTCGAAATCCCGTGGTTTGCCGGAGGGCAAGTTCAAGTTCAAGAAAAAGGCATGCTGTACCTCGGGCAAGTCAGATTAGCGAAAAGAAAGGGATTTGAAGTCACATTCGAGTTTGAGTGGGTTGCGCAGCGGACAGAGGAAGGTTGGGAGGTTGAAGAGTCTATCCAGTCGTGTGTTCTTAGCTTGGCAAGCTTCACACCTGTTGAGCTTCAAGACAGTAAACAGATTGTGTTCAGCAATCCCAGACGCGCTTCAACCGCCATACTCTACCTGCCCGAGAACGAAAATTTGATTCAAAGGGACGAAGTTCATGGTCTATAAAGCGGTCAACAACAAAATCCACCGGCTAGCAACGAAAGCGCCCGCCAGTACGCAACTGCGGGTGATTTTTTATTCTATAAAAACCAGCGATGTGACAATCGCAATTCCAGCGATAAAAGCAAAAAAATGAAGCGCTGTTTCGTTTATTTTTTCATCGTGTTTGAGTTCTGGCAAAAGGTCTGTTGCTGATATGTACAAAAAGCTGCCAGCGGCAAACGGAATCAGGAATTCAACCGCAAGAGCGATAGATTGCGAAAGCAAGTATCCGACGACTCCTCCTGCGACAATGGAAAGAGCGGAAAAGAAATTCAGCAAAAGTGCGCGTTTCTTTTTTACTCCGCTGTAAAGCATTACGCCAAAGTCGCCGATTTCTTGCGGGACTTCGTGCAGTGCAATCGCGATTGCTGTTGTCGCTCCAAGAACCGGCGAAACTATAAACGAAGCGGAAAGAATAAGGCCGTCAATAAAATTGTGCACTGTGTCGCTTAATAGAACAAGCCGAGCCGCCGGTTTTACATGGCAATGATACCCTGCTTCGTGCCCGTGGTGGCTGGCGCTATGGCAGTGGTGCCAGCGTAGAAATTGTTCCAGGATGAAAAATAGAACAAAGCCGGAAAGCGTAATCATGAACACTTGGAAATAATTATTGTTTTTTGAAAGCGCCTCGGGCAATAAATGGAAGAACGATGTTCCAAGCATTGCGCCTGCTGAAAGCGAAACAAGCGCAAGAAGGAATTTGTGCAATATCTTTTCCTTAAAAAACAAAAGAACAATTCCTGAAAGGGAAAATAATGAAATAATCAGGGCGGAGATTATGATATAGATTAGCGTCATAGTATGGAAAGATTATAACATATTTTTCGGATTATTCCGATTTAATTTAAAAAAGTCCCTGCGCCGGTGGTGCTGTCGGCGCAGGTCAGGCAGTGTCACACTTCAATTGTTATACTGATGTGTATTGGCGCGAGTTTGTCGCTTTTGTGAGCGAGCACGAAATGTGCAGTGCGGATTTTTCTCCGGAAATTGACCCGCGGTTCCACAACAATGCTGATGTCGTGCGGGAGCTCTTGGCTGTGCATGATCCGTATAGCCATTCGCGCGCTTACCGCGTCCCTGGCATCCCGCAAGATTTTGCGTACAGCTTTCTCTATATCGTCCTTGTTGTATTCCATGGCTCGTCTCCTCTGCTAGTTGAGGTGTTTGCAAGGATTCTGCAGCGCTTGGAGTTGTTCGAGTGGTATGGCTGGTGGCTCGAAGATCTCGGCAGGAACTTCCGTGAGGCTGCACTTCGCCCACCCCTTACCAGTGTCCGAACCATCATATGTGCCAACCCAGAGCAGACCATCCTTCCGGAACTTGTAATGGATGCTTGGACGGTTGTCGTATTGCTTGGTGAAGCTCAAGATGTCTGGTCCAATGACAATATTGGAGAGTATTGAGATCCCGAAGGAGTCACTCATCTGGCCGACCAATCCACTTCCATCAGGATCTGGGAAGATAACGCCGGCGAACATTGCATGGACTAACTTCCTGTCGACCACAGCACGCACACCACCCTTGGTTTCAGAGCAATGAGCAGTACTCAGCGTCAATGTTGGTTGGAAGAAGTATCCTTGGATCAGATGCCACATTGGTTACCTCCTTGGTGGCGGATTGTTGAGCAGAAAGAACTATAGCTGATGTTACCTACCAGTAGCCAAATCGTCAAGAAATGTGTTGCGTCAGTTAGCGGTTTTTGGTACGATAGGGGCTAATATATTGAAACCCAAATGTATGCGCTATTCACTCCTTTTCGGCAAAACCTCAAAAAACGCTCCGCATGACGCGGATTCAGCCAACGCCCGCCTGCTTACGCAAGCCGGATTTATTAATCAGCTCGCGGCCGGTATTTATACCTATCTTCCGTTAGGGCTCCGCGTGCTTGAGAAAATCAAAAAAATCGTCCGCGAAGAAATGAACGCGCTTGGCGCGCAAGAATTATCAATTCCCATGCTTACGCCGAAAAGCGTTTGGGAAGACACCGGCAGATGGGACAGCATTGATGTTTTGTTTAAGCTTGAGGGTGCGGGCAAAAAAGAATATGCGCTTGCCGCAACTGCCGAAGATGTAATAACTCCGCTTGTGAAACAATATGTTAAGTCCTACAAAGATTTTCCAATCACTCTTTATCAGATTCAAGACAAGTTCCGCAACGAGCCGCGCGCGAAATCAGGACTTTTGCGAGGGCGCGAGTTTTCAATGAAAGATATGTATAGCTTTCATTTGACGCAGGAGGATTTTGAAAATTTTTACGAAAAGTCAAAGCAAGCTTATCTGAATGTTTACCGCAGATGCGGGCTTGATGCCATGATCGTTCTTGCAAGCGGAGGGGATTTTACAAAGCGCAATTCGCACGAGTTTCAGGTGGAAACAGAAGCCGGCGAGGATCGCGTATATATTGATCGTGCGACAGGCGAGGCAATGAATCGCGAGCTTGTTGCGGAAACTGATTGGGACAATACTGATAAGTATGACATCAAAAAAACAATAGAAGTTGGGAATATATTCCCGCTTGAAACGCGTTTTTCCGACGCGACAAGGTTCGCGGTATCTGGCGAGAGCGGGAACGAACAAAAAGTCATAATGGGCTCGTATGGAATAGGTCCGTCGCGCGTAATGGGTTCTGTGGTTGAGGTTTTTAACGATGAGCGCGGAATAATTTGGCCAAAGTCAGTTGCGCCGTATCAAGTGCATCTTGTTTCGCTTTCAAGCAAAGATGCGGAAATGCAAAACAGAATCATGAGCGAAGCAGAATCTATGCACAATGATCTTGAAGCGTCCGGTATTGAGACGCTTTGGGACGACAGGGAAGGCGCTTCTGCCGGGGAAAAATTCGCTGATGCTGATCTTATTGGAATTCCTCTTAGGATTGTTTTGTCAGAGCGCACGCTTGCAGATAATTCAGCTGAATGGAAATTGCGCCAAGAAAAAGACGCGCGTAATGTTCCGCTTGCGGATTTAAAAGAAGAAATAGAAGAATTTTGCAACGCATGAGCTCCCCTCGTGTCCACTCCTCTAACGAGGAGGGGAGGGCTTGGAAGAATCTCCCATCCAGTCCCATCCTCCAACGAGGAGTGGGGGGCTTGATGTGGGCGAGGCGGGAACCTTATAGGGCGGGGCGGGGG
>DNKR01000003.1:0-3508 GCA_003497135.1 Candidatus Uhrbacteria bacterium
CCCCTGCATCTGTGCCTGACCGTATGAGATGAACGCGGCCGTGCTGGCCGCAGGGTCAAACTCTCGGACGAGCGGAAGTCCTTCTGCGATTTCCTCCACAAGCTCGCGCTCGTAAGGCAGCCACACGCACAACGAGTGCGCGTAGATTTGTCGCAGAAGAAAAAGAACTCCTGGAAAACGGCGCTTCAGAGACCCTGTAGCGCTGTTCCCAGCCACTACTCGGTTTCTCATCTTGCACCTCCAGTTGACTAAAAATAATATCAGAAATAAGCGATTTTGTCAAACGGTTGGTATTTGTGTTAATTACGCAAATGGGCTATAATAGCTGCAATCTATGGACAGCAATTTAGAGCGATTGTGGTCAATTTTAGCCAAAAAAGACACCAAACCCGAAGATGGCAAGGATGTTATTTCTGTTAATGAAACAGTGTCAAAAGCCGCTACTGTATACGAAAAATTGCGAAATACATTGGAATACGAAGACGATCATTTACTGCGAAGAAACGCTATTCGTAGGTTCTTGCGCCGTCAGGCAGGCGAGGAAAAGGACAATAAAAAAATCGCAACAGGGCTTATCCAAGAACTGATTTGGGCAAGGTATTTGCCAAACAATGCTGTTCCGGAATCGCGCACAATTGATGTTGAGGCGATTTTGAACAAATACGGCGAACTGTTTTTGCAAGCCGATGGATCGTCTCGCAAAGAAGAACTATCAGCATGGATAATGGACCTGATGAGCACAGAAGTAGAATATGCTTTGTCTGATCCGTCAAAAGAAGAGGCTTTAATTAGCTATGCGTACGGAGTTTTTAAAAAGCATTTGGTTTGGGAAACAAAAATAGTTGAAGAGCGCGACCGCGATGTCCAGCTTTATATTGCTGTATTTCGTTCAATTGCAAAAGCAAATATTTCAACTTTGCGCTTTAAGGTTTTTTCACTTTACTATCCTGATTGGACAACCAAGCCAACGCCAGAACTGGTTCACGAGATCGCAAACAACCTCGCGCTTATTTACGACACTGTACAAGGCCAAATTTTGCATCCAGCGCAGGAAAGGGTTATGCGATTCGTGCGCAAATATTCTATTTTGTTTTGGACCATAGAAGACATGATAAAAGACGATCCGAAAACTTTTGTTAATGTGCTTTCTGATCCAGACATGTTCAAGCGCAAAATTCGCAAAGTTGTAGAAAACAGATATCGTAAATTCCACACAAGATTGCGCAAAACAATAATTCGCGCGGTTGGGTTTCTACTGCTTACAAAAACCATACTCGCGTTGGTTATTGAGCTTCCGTACGAATATTTCATTTTGGACGACAGCAAATACGCCCCGCTTATTGTAAACATATTTTTTCACCCTATTTTGCTTGCGGTTGTCGGGTTCACAATTCGAATCCCAGAACGGCCCAACAACGACCTTATTCAAAAAAATCTTGAAGCAATGGTTCTTGGGAAGGGCGAGCTTAACATAAGGTTCAAAATCCGTAAGCCATGGTCAAAAGGATTTTTAGGGCGTGTGATTGACTTGGTTTATTTCGCATCTTTTGTATTTTCTTACGGGCTTATTGCGTTTGTTTTGCACGGGCTTAATTTTAACTTGCTTTCAATTATATTTTTTGAATTCTTTCTCTCACTTGTCGCGTTTTTGGGGCTTAAAATCCGCAGTACAAAACAGGATCTTGTCCTATATAAAACAAAAGCAGGTTTTATTGGCAGTGTAATAGATGTATTTTTCCTGCCCATAATTAGAGCAGGGCGATGGATTGCGCTCCATGCGCCGCGTGTAAATATTATTTTGTTTTTCTTTGATTTTATTATAGAGGCGCCGTTTAAAGCAGGAATAGAAGTTATTGAGGGCTGGCTTGCTTATGTTCGCGAGAAAAAAGAAGAGGTCTAGTTATGTCCAGGCAAGCCATTAGATTAGTAATTTTGATTGCGTTTTGCACTGCTGTGCTTTTTTTGTTTGCGTCCATTCGCAGCAGGCAAGCAGAGCGCGTAAGTTTTGGCGCAACATTCAGCCCATTTCACGCGCGCGAGCTTGGACTTGACCCGCAAAATGTTTTTTTAGCACTGCTTAACGAACAGAATTTTGAAGTATTCAGAGTACCTGTGCCTTGGAACGAAATTGAGTCGACTGAAGGTAATTTTGATTTTTCAGAATTGGATTGGATAATGAACAAAGCGTCTTTGAGCAACAAAAAAATAGTTTTGGCTATTGGTCAAAAAGTCCCGCGCTGGCCAGAGTGCTTTTGGCCCGGTTGGTTTGCACAGTATTCGGGTTTGGAACGAGATAAACGCGTTTTAAGCATGATTGAGGCGGTTGTTTTGCGGTATAGGTCAAACACTGCTCTTTTGGCTTGGCAAGTGGAAAATGAGCCGTTTTTGAGGTTTGGTGAGTGTTCTGGCAGGAACCCTGATCTGCTTGGCAAAGAAACCAACCTTGTACGAAAGCTTGACCCGGAACACAAGATTATTATTAGCGCGAGCGGGGAGCTTGAACCATGGTTTAAGCTCGCGCCTTTTGCTGATATTGTCAGCGCCTCTATGTACAGGACCACCTATAACAATTTTTTCGGATACATGCGCTATCCGCTTCCGCCATTGTTTTATAGCGCGCAAAAGCTATTTGCCGGCCTTGCCGGATCAGAAGTAATTATTTCTGAACTTCAAGCAGAGCCGTGGTTTATAAAATCAGTTTCTAGTATTCCTGCAAATGTGCAGTCGCGCATGTTTGATAAAAACGATTTAAAAGAAAATATTATTTTTGCAAAAAAGTCAGGTATTGGAACGGTTTTTGTGTGGGGAGTTGAATGGTGGTATTATTTGAAAACTTCCGGATATCCTGAATTGTGGAATTCCGCAGCTGAACTTATAAAATAAAACAATATGACAATGTTTTTGGCCGTCTTGTTTTTAACTGTTATGGCCTTGTTGCTGGTTTTTTTATTAACAACAGCTGTAATTGCCATTGTTGATGTTCCGTATATGCCGTGCGGGTCTCGCGCAGGAAGGCGCATGATGGAGCTTGCAGGGGTCAAAAGCGGGGAGATGGTAATGGACTTGGGCTGCGGGGACGCCGGTCTTTTGATTCTTGCAGCCAAAGAGTTTGGCGCGTGCGGTGTTGGCTATGAAATCAATCCTTTTATTCGCCTGTACGCCCAGCTTCGCGTAAAGCTCTCGGGTGTAGCGCATTTGGTCAGCGTTCGCCAAGGCAATATTTTTAAAACGCAATTTCCAACATGCGATGTTATTGTTTTGTTTTTGCTTGATACTGCCAATAAGCGTCTGGCAGAGTCATTAAAACAACAGCTTGGACCGGGCGTCAGAATTGTTTCGCGCGCGTTCGCCCTGCCCGGGTTTAAAGAAATAGCAAGAGAGAGGTATGGAAATACGAACCTGTATGTTTATGTTAGCTGAGAGGGTTTTGGGTATCAGTTTTGCGGATCAATAGTTTGTTCGTCATTTCGAACCCCCATCACTGCATCTTGGGGTGAGAAATCTCATC
>DNKR01000003.1:3670-10634 GCA_003497135.1 Candidatus Uhrbacteria bacterium
TGAAGAGGGGTTCGAGATGACGGGAAACCTGATATCCGTGTTTTGCGGTAATTTTATTCATCTGTACAAAGTATGCAAAACGAGGCAGTAATAGACATAGAAACAAAAAACACTTTTTCTGATGTTGAGGGCTCGCAGGGCGTAAAAGGTCTGCGAATTTCTGTTGTTTGCGCTTATTTTAGCGATACAAACACATACGAATCGTTTGAGGAGCATGAACTGCCTAAATTATGGAAAAGATTAGAAGAAATGGACAGGATAATAGGGTACAATATCCTTCACTTTGACTTTCCTGTCATGAACAATTACTATGCAGGTGACTTCTTAAAGTTCAACGCCCTTGATCTGCTTGTAGAAGTGGAAAAAGGGCTTGGATTCCGTGTTAAGCTTGATGATCTTGCGCAAGCAAATCTTGGTTCAGGCAAAACAGGAACAGGGCTTTTGGCAGTAGAACTTTACAAGCAGGGAAAAATAAAAGAATTAAAAGATTACTGCATGCGCGATGTAGAAGTTACAAGGCTTTTATACGAGAGGGGGCTGGCATACGGGAAGCTTTTGTTTAATGACAGGTTTTCCGGTATGCGCGAAGTGCCAGTTGATTTTTCTTTCAAATCCAACAAGCAAAGTACAGTAAATCTGACAATTCCTTTTTAACAGAAAACGGAGTAAATACAGCGGAAATTTGTGTCGCAATTCTTGCCGCGAATTATCCACAGGGTTGCGTGCGACACACACAAGATATAGTGGTACAATTATACAAGCAGACACAATATGTTGTGTTCTGTGTGGGAACCGCTCCGGAGTCATAAAGAGGGCTGAAACCTCAAAATTCCAAAACCGGAATGGTTCTTTTTTCTGCCTGTTTTATTCAAAATTTAATCTTGCGCACGCGCCAAGAAAGCCAAATATGAATCCGACACAACAACAAAAACAAACAGTAAAAACAGCAAAACCCGCCCATATTAACACAGAAATGGCAATTACAAGCATTCTGAAGCGTTCAGGCAAAGCGCAGGATTTTGAATATCAAAAATTGTCTGGTTCAATAGAAAAAACCTTGCTTTCTTGCGGATCAAAAGATCGAAAAACCACAGAGTCAGTATGCGAGCAGGTTTACTCAAGATTAATAAAATCATCTCAACCGCTTGAGCTTACAAGTTCAGACATCCGCGAAATAATTACAGCAACATTAATTGATAATAACCTTATCCATGCTGCAAAGGCCTATATCGCGTTCAGGAACATGCAAAATCAGGCCGTAAAAGAGGAAAACGAGATTTATGGGCACGGGATAGATATAAAAAGATATTTTACTCGCCAAGGCGTTCATCCGTACGATGAAATCGCATGGGAAAAAAGAGACGCGCGCATCACAAACGAAAAAAACGAAATAGTTTTTGAACAAAAAGAAGTCGAGGTTCCTGCGTGCTGGTCGCAAACAGCCACAAATATTGTTGTTCAAAAGTATTTTCAGGGAAAGGTCGGTACGCCGGAACGCGAACAATCAGTTAAACAGCTTATTGATCGAGTAGCGATTACAATAACCGGTTGGGGCCGCAAAGACGGCTATTTTGTCACAAAAGACGACGCAGATACATTTGAATCAGAACTTACTCATATACTTGCAAATCAAATGGCTGCATTTAATTCGCCAGTTTGGTTTAATGTCGGAGTTTCTCCGCGGCCGCAGTGCTCTGCTTGCTTTATAAATTCCGTGAGCGATGACATGCGCTCAATAATGCACCTTGCCGTTACAGAAACAATGCTTTTTAAGGGCGGATCAGGCACTGGCACAAATCTTTCAACATTGCGATCAAGCAGAGAGTATTTATCACGCTCAAACAATAAGTCATCTGGCCCTGTTTCATTCATGAAAGGCCTTGATGCTTTTGCCGGTGTTGTTAAATCCGGCGGAAAGACCCGCAGAGCGGCAAAAATGGTAATTTTAAACATTGACCATCCAGACATAGAAGAATTCATTACATGTAAAGCAAACGAAGAAAAAAAGGCATGGGCTCTAATAGACGCTGGTTATGACAGTTCTATGGACGGTTCAGCGTATTCTTCAATATTTTTCCAAAACGCAAACAATTCCGTCCGCGTTACTGACGCGTTCATGAATGCAGTAGAAGACAGCGCTGTTTGGACAACAACCGAGGTTACAACAGGAAAGCCGAATATTGCCTACCCGGCGCGCGAGCTTATGAACAAAATAGCGCAATGCGCTTGGCAGTGCGGGGATCCCGGCGTGCAGTACGACACAACCATCAACAGATGGAACACTTGCAAATCAAGCGGAAGAATCAATGCGTCAAACCCTTGCAGCGAGTATATGTTTTTAGACGACACAGCGTGCAATCTTGCCTCCTTAAACCTAATGAAATTCCGCAAGCTGGACAAAACAACAAACGAAATGGTTTTTGATGTTGAAGCGTTTAAGCATGCGAACGAAATAATAATCACAGCAATGGAAATTATTATTGGCAATTCGTCTTACCCAACGCCTGCAATCGAAAAGAACACGCATGTATTTCGCTCTCTTGGCATAGGGTACGCAAACCTTGGCGCGCTTCTTATGAGTCGCGGGCTTGCGTACGATTCTGACCGCGGCCGCAGTTTGGCTGCTGCAATTACAGCATTGCAAACAGGGCAGTGCTACTTGCAATCATCGCTTATCGCTGAAAAACTCGGCGCCTTTTCAGAATTCGAAAAAAACCGCGAATCATCTCTTGAGGTTATGCGCATGCATCGCGATGCTCTAAAAACAATAGACGCCGGAGTTCCAGCCGATATTTTGTCATCAGCATCCGAGGCGTGGAATAGCGTTGTAGAAAACACGCAAAAGTACGGCTTGCGAAATTCGCAAATAAGCGTTCTTGCTCCAACAGGCACAATCGCGTTTTTCATGGACTGCGACACAACAGGCATTGAACCGGACATCGCGCTGGTCAAATACAAATGGCTTGTTGGCGGAGGAATGATCAAAATAGTAAACAACACTGTTCCAGAAGCGCTGACCCGCCTTGGATATTCAGACGCGCAAATACGCGATATTCTGCAATACATTGAACAAAACGACACAATAGAAGGCGCTCCGCATATTTCCAATGACCATTTATCTGTGTTTGATTGCGCTTTTCGCCCTGCAAAAGGCAAAAGGTATATTCACTACATGGGACACATACGAATGATGTCAGCTGTTCAGCCGTTTTTGTCTGGAGCGATTTCCAAAACAGTTAACATGCCAACCGAAGCGTCTCCGCAAGAGATCTACAATGTGTATATGGAGGGCTGGAAAATGGGCATTAAAGCGCTTGCCATATATCGCGACGGATCAAAGCGCCAGCAAGCAATAACCACAACAACGCAAAAGGACTCAAAATCAGCAAAAGAAAGCGCTCCGGCAAGCGAACAGTATGCGCCAAGGCGAAGGCGCTTAACAGACGAAAGGCGCAGTTTAACGCACAAGTTTTCTATTGGCAGTCACGAGGGATATATTACAGTCGGATTGTATGATGATGGCACTCCCGGAGAAATATTCATTACAATGAGCAAAGAAGGGAGCGTTATGGCAGGCCTTATGAACAGCTTTGCGACTTCTGTTTCACTTGGGCTCCAATACGGCGTTCCTTTGCGCGTGCTGGTCAACAAGTTTGTTCATGTGCGTTTTGAGCCGTCAGGATACACTAACAATCCGCAAATTCGCATTGCAAAATCAATCATTGATTACATTTTCCGCTGGATGGCAATGAAGTTTTTGCCGATTGAGGATCAGACATCGCTTGGAATACAAGTTCCAAAAACCGAAGCCGAGCTGGATGATGTTGCGCAAAAAGACCAAAAATCCGAAAAAACCGACGAAACAGTTCAAGCAAAATTGTTTGATTCATCAAAAAACGCAACAGCATCACTAACAGCCACTTTTGACAACCAGTCAGACGCGCCAGCATGTGACACATGCGGATCAATAATGGTGCGGAACGGTGCTTGTTACAAGTGTTTAAATTGCGGATGCACAAGCGGGTGCAGTTAAACAAACGGTTTTAGCGCAAACACATTCAGCTTCTGAAATAAAATCACCGGCCAGGAATTCGTTCCTTGGCCGGTTTGGCGTTTGGCGTGCAGCCAGTTCGTGTTCTCCTCCTGTTGCGGTTTCAGAGCCGCGGGTTCAAGCATTCAATGGCCATGTTTCTGCAGATGTAATCCACGAGGTCGTCTCTCGTGAATCCTTGCCCTCTTTGTGAAATAAGGCCGAGAAGCGCCATGTGGGCATTCCTGAGCCCGATCTCGGCCTCAATTCGCTGTCCAAGTTCTCTGATATCTGCACCGCGGACTCCTTGGTCTATCGTAAGCGCAATGCTAAGCATCTCGCTTTCCGGTCCTATGCCGCAGGTTTCAAACAGAATCTTGTCTAGCAGTTCAGCGATTTCGTATCTGTCCAGGTGCGTGTTCATGGTCTGGCCTCCTTGAGTTTTGCCTGGGCGCTTTGTACGGCCTTGGCAGAATCGATGATGTAGCGCGCAAGCCAGCCCACTGTCGCAAGCTGTCGTACGGCATGGTCCAGAACCGCTCGGTTGAGCGGCGAGACGCCCGGAATGCTAGCTGGGTCTGCTTGCATGTGCATGTCGTCAAGGAACAGTTGTACTCGCTCCTTGATCCTTGGTATGTCCATCATACTCCATTCTCGCGGGTTCGCTACCCTGTCAAGCGGAACATCCACACTCCACTCTGCAAACACGAAGTCCCAGAGCTTGTGGAGTTGTTCGTCTGTGAGTCCGAGATCAGTGAGAATACTCATCCCTGACTCAATCCCTCCGCTTACAACCAGAAGGGAATTTGAAAGAAAACAGTGGAGTTTCAAGAGCACGGGGTTGTGGTCAGAGTTCCTATTCATTTGCCGCCTCCATGACCATGGTTATGAATTCCTTTAGTGTGCAGTCTGCGTCAGGAATGGACCTGATCCGTACTGCGAACAAGCCGTTCATGTGATTTGTGAGAATCTCCAGCTCTTCTCTCCCGAGTCCGAGCTCGCCAAGAGTTGTTGACTTGGTCAGCGTGTTCTCGTTCACTTGTACGCCCAGCTCGTTTGTGAGCACTTCGGTAAATGCGCCCAGAACATCTTCGTCCATGTCGTCCTCCGTTTGCGTTAGCTGTCTTGTGTAACGCGGATTTGAATTTAACAATTCTGGCTTTAAAAGTCAATCTTGTAATATTTTGTCGTGTTTGTAAAAAAATTACTGCGCCACACTCTCGTTGTGTGGCGCAGCACGCGATCCTCCGTATTAGCCCTGCTGGTCTCTAAGCTCTTTAAGTCCTCGGCGCATTTCAACGCGCACCATTTCGCGCCGCCAAGCAGGATCGCCTGCAATGTTTGCAAGCGGGTTTATCTGTTTGAAGGCAGACTCTGCAAGTTTTTCAACAATGCAATCTTCAAGCCGAGTGCCAACAGCAATGTCCATGCCTTGCAGAATCTTTGGTCTGGGGTTCACAGCCCCTACCACAGCAACTAGGCCAGTGCAGATACAGTCCTCGAACACACCAGCGATAGCAAGGCCAAGTTGCGGAAAGTCAATCGCGTTGCGTGTTCGCACTTTGCGGTAAACGCTTCGTTGTCCTGGTTTTGGCGCAGGAATCTTTACACTGCTTACGAGCGCGTTTTGATCAATATTGAAGCAAGCTTCAAAACGCCCGTCTTTTCCAAAAAGGTCGCAAACAGGAATCCAATTGACCATTTCAGGCAGTTCAATCACGAGTTGGGCGCCCAATGCAATAAGTATCGGAACTGTATCGCTTGATCTTGCGGCCATGCAAGCGGTTTTACTGCCGGTAACACGGCATGTGTTGCCGTCCAGTTTCAGGCATCCGCCAAGAGATTCTCGCCAGAACCTGGACTGGTTATAGTATCGGCATCGTGTGTCAAGCATGATGTTTCCGCCCAGCGTTGCACGCGAGCGAATTTGCGGGCTTGCCACTAGTTCGGATGCTACTGCTAGTGCTGACGCATGTTGGCGAATAGCAGGACTTGCTTCTATGTCAGCGAGCGTTGTCATGGATCCGATGATAATCGTTCCGTCTGCTTGATGTTCAATGCCTTCAAGATCGCGGCACCCGCCAAGGTCAATCACATGAGCGGTATTGTAAAGTCCGTTCTTGAGGTTGGGTAAAAGATCGGTTCCTCCGGCAACGAACTTGGAATCACCCAATCTTGCTTTGAGCTCAAGCGCTCCTGAAACAGTTGTTGCTCTGTGGACTTGGAAATTCGGCAAAGGGAGCATCACTCCACCTCCTTTTTTCCGGCTCTGCGCTCCTTGAGCGCATTAAGTACCTTTTCCGGTGTGAACGGGACAGAGCGCAATCGCACGCCTGTTGCATGGGCAACTGCATTTGCAATCGCACCAACAACGCCAAGCGCCGGACCTTCTCCGGCCTCCTTTGCTCCAAACGGTCCGTTTGGATCGTTTGATTCAACAATAATGGCGTGGATATTTGGAGTGTCCAATGTTGTTGGAATAGGGGAGTCAAGCAGATTCGGACCAACATTCAATCCTGTTTCCGGGTTGTATTCCATTCGCTCCATAATCGCCTCTGAAGCAGCCATGTACACAGAGCCCTCAATTTGGCCCTTAACGGCAATCGGACTTATCGCTCTGCCGCAATCATGTGCGCACCAGATGTCAGTAACTGTTACGCGTCCGGTTTGCTCATCAACAAAGACCTCGGCAATGTATGCAGTCATGCTGTATGTTGGAGAAGCGCCAATAGTAGCGCCGCGATATTCGCCAGCTATCACATTTTCTGTTTCATATCTGCCGTGGTATGTACTGTTTGCTATGAGCATGAGCGCTTCACGCACTTTAATGCTGTGTGCTGGATTGTCGCTGTCTGTGTAGAATCCGGCACTGCATGAGATTTTTTCTTCTGCAACACCCCATCTGCAAGCGATCTTTGCAACGAGCTTTTCGCG
>DNKR01000003.1:10729-12372 GCA_003497135.1 Candidatus Uhrbacteria bacterium
CGCGAGCGCTGCGCGAAAAGCTGCTTTGCCGGACATATATGTCAGACGCGATGAGTATGCACCAATATCAACCGGCAAATCAGTATCTCCGCTTGCGACCGTTATCTGGGAAACCGGAAAACCGATTATTTCAGAAACGGCAATAGCAAGCATTGTGTCTGATCCTTGGCCAATGTCATTGGATCCAACGCGGACTTTTAAAGACCCGTTGCTTTCCACATCCAGAGCCACAGTGGTTTGGACCTTGTTCTCCGGATTTATAGGGTAGGCAGTCCCGCTGATGTAGTAGCTCACAGCCGCTCCAAGTCCGCGCCCGGAAGGCATGGCATTGTAGCGATCTTGCCATTTACTGGCTTTTTCAACCGCGTCCATGCACTCGCGAATTCCAGAGCTTGGAAACACGAATCCGTTCACTGTTTGTTCGCCAGCACCCAGAATATTGCGGCGCAGCATGTTCATTGGATTGATACCAAGCTTCTCGGCAGCTTCGTCAACCGCTGTGCTTACAGCAAAGTTGAGTTGAGGTCCGCCGTGTCCGCGTTTGGGTCCGCACGGTGCAGTGTTTGTGTATACGCGCCTGGATCGGCCTGTGAAGGCGCTAATCCTTAGCGGTGCAAGGAGCTGGAGGGCGTAGTAGCGCGTTACAAACCCGTAGGAGAAAAACGCGCCGCCGTTTAGAACCGCGTCAAGTTTGAGCGCGGTAATCTGTCCGCTGTTGTTGCAAGCAAGTTCGAGATCATAGTCAATCGGATGGCGTCCGCGATGAAGCGCGTAGACCTCTTCTCGGCTTGCAAGAATTTTGACCGGTTGACCGGTTAAGCGAGACAGTTCGGCCGCACAAAACTCAATGTCAAACAGATCGGACTTTCCGCCAAAACCGCCGCCAACCTTGGGTTGCGTTACGCGAACTTGTTCTTCTCGCAGACAAAGAACATGCGCAAGCTCGCGCTTTAGTGAGTTGCTGACCTGTGTTGAACTCCACACGCGAAGATGATCGTTCCGCCACTCGCCAATAGCGCAATGCGGTTCAATCGCAGAATGGTTGCTGCCGCCATAGTGCCAATGACCTTGCACAGTAACTGCGGCATTCTGAAATCCGGTTTCAAGGTCGCCGAATTCAGGAAGAATTGCTTCGTTCGCGACATTGTCCGCGCTTTGCCGATCCTTGTAGTCGGTTTCGTGGATTAGCGGAGCGTTTTCGCGAAGCGCTTCAAAAGCGTCTAGCACGAACGGCAATGGTTCGTATTCAACCTTGATTGCACGACAAGCCGCAATTGCTATTTCGGCGCTTTCAGCAGCAACAACTGCCACAGCTTCGCCAACATAGCGAACCTTGTCACGCGCCAGAACGGTTTCGTCCCGCAAGTATGGGAATATGCCGTAAGTGCGTTCAAAGTCATCGCCTGTGAGCACAGCTCGCACGCCGTTTATGGCCAGAGCCGCAGATGCGTCAATTGCCAAAATGCGCGCGTGCGCGTGCGGCGAGCGCAGAATTGCTCCGTGGAGCATATTCGGCAGGCTGATGTCGTCTGTGTACAGAGCTCGGCCGCTTGCTATTGCTGTGTGATCCAGCTTGACATGCGGTTGCCCAACAGATGTTCCGGCGTTGTCTGTGCAACAGACACGGGCGGTGTTGTTTCCGC
>DNKR01000003.1:12464-12592 GCA_003497135.1 Candidatus Uhrbacteria bacterium
CAGGCCTCTCGCACGCCATCGTAGATTGCGCTGTATCCAGTGCAACGGCACAGGTTGCCAGAGAGCGCACGCTTGATAACATTCAAGCTCGGGTCTTGGTTGCGGCGCAACAGCGCAATACCGCTCAT
>DNKR01000003.1:12722-20751 GCA_003497135.1 Candidatus Uhrbacteria bacterium
CTGTTCGTCCGAGCGCATTGTGAAGCGCGCGTCCGTGCGGGTCGCTCAGAGCGCCCTCAACAGTTTCAATGCGCTTGCCTTGCACGCTCATGACCAGTGTTGAGCAGGAGAGCGTTGGCTTGTTGTCAACAAGCACGCTGCAAGCTCCGCAGTCGCCCTTGTCACAGCCGCGCTTTGTGCCTGTAAGGCCAGCATTGCGTAGAGCCTCAAGCAGTGTTTGGTGAGGCAAAACAGTCAGCGTCCTTGGCTCGCCGTTGATCAAGAGCTCAATCGTGCGGCTCATTTTACACCTCGGCTAGCTTGGCAGCTTTAATGAACACGCGCCTTAAGCTGCAGTTGTTGTGTTTTTGGCGCAACAATATATCATCAAACAACAAACCCATTGTCAATTGTGAAAGAGGTTTGAGTAGAAGAGGTGTGAGGAGGAGAGGTCTTGGTGTTATATTATACTGCCGCAACGAATTCACGAATTTGCCGCGAATTCACGAATAAGAATTAATAAATTCGTAGATTCGTGGATTCGTTGAAAACTGTTCCTTTAATCAAATTGGCGCAAGCATGTCAATTCTGATATTATTTTTTTATGAATAATTCATCTGAACAAAACCTAGGATTGATTCAGGTTATAACCGGCGATGGCAAAGGCAAGACAACTTCTGCCCTAGGCCTTGTTTTGCGCGCTGTCGGCGCAGGATTTAAGATCGCGATTGTTCTTTTTGATAAAGGCGGGGAAGGGCATTACAGCGAACGCAAAGCGCTTCGCGAGCGTTTTTCTGATTCTGTTGACCTGTTTGTTACAGGTCGCGACAGAATTGATCCGGTAACAAGCCAATTTGATTTTTCAATAATTGATCTTGACAGGGAAGAGGCAGAACGCGGATTGTCAATCGCGCGAAACGCGCTATCAGGCGGAAAGTATGATCTTGTGATTCTGGACGAGATAAATTCAACAGTTAATCTGGGTATGCTCAAAGAAGCTGAAGTTCTTGAAGCAATATCAAAAAAACAACCACATACGGAAGTTGTTTTAACCGGCCGAAACGCGCCAGCGGCATTTATTGAAATTGCCGATCTTGTTAGCGAGGTCGTCAATCGCAAGCACTATTACACAAACGGGGTTGTTGCAAGGAAAGGGATTGATTTTTAAAGTCCCTTTGTATGAAACGGTCAAAAGATGTATTATTTAGAAATATGATTGTATATATTTCCTCGTTAGTCGCACTCATCAGCACTCTTGTTTTGATTGGCTGGTTTTTTGATATTAGTTTTTTGAAAGGTGTTGTCCCGAGCCTTACACCGATGAATCCTATGACGGCTATGGCGTTTATATTAGGCAGCATTTCTTTGTTTTTGCTTCAAATCAAGAAGAGGCAAAAATGGACTGATTTTATAGCTATTACATGCGCCTGCATTGTTTTGATGATAGGAATTGTAACAATTTTGGGATACTATCTTTTTGATAGAAATCTTGGCTTGGATCAAATTTTCTTTCAGTCAAAGCTTGGCGTGAATCGGATAGCTCCAAATGCAGGACTTGGTTTTTGTTTGATCGGCCTTTCAATCATACTGGCTGATGTTAAGAACAAATTCGCAAACTTGGTTTATCAAGTATATATTCTTTGTGCGCTGTTTATTTCTCTGCTCGCGATTATGGGTTATTCTTATAATGTGCTTTCTCTTTATAGAATTTCAATTTATATTCCCATGGCGGTAAATACAGCAGTCAGTTTCTTTTTACTTTGTCTGGGAATATTATTTCTAAGACCGAAACGCGGAATCGCGTCTATCATTAAAAATGAGGGCGCTGGCGGAAGTTTGGCCCGCCGTTTGCTTCCTGTGGCTTTTGTTGTGCCATTTGGTTTTGGTTATCTTTATTTTATCGGCCAACGAATGAATTTATTTAATAACGAATTCGGGATTTCTCTTTTAGTTCTTTCCATAATAATAGTTTTTGTTTTTTTGATATTGACAACTGTCAGAATGATTAACAAAATAGATACAGAGCGCAGAAGGGAACAAGGGAAGTTCGAGGTGTTATTTGGCTGCATCGGAGACGGTGTTGTTGCAATTGACCGTAGTTGGAATATTACACATTTTAATATCGCATCAACTATAATATCCGGCTGGAAAGTAGAAGAGGCGATCGGCAAACCTCTGCGGGAGATTTTGAAATTTATTAGAGTGCGCGATCGCCAAGAAAATCTTGCTTTTATTGAGAATGCTTTGGTGCGCGGCGAGACCAAGCAATTAGAGAATGATACTGTTTTGATAACCAAAGATAATAGGGAAATTTCGATTAGCGATAGCGCTTCGCCGATTTTTGATCAAGACAAAAAAGTTGTTGGGGCGATTATTATTTTTAGGGATGTATCCAAAGAAAAGGATGCACAGGCATTGCATTCTGATTTTGCTTATGCTTCGCATCAATTGCGCACTCCGGTCAACAAAGCCATGTGGGGATTAGAAACGGCTTTGGAAAGCAAGGACGGAGGAATTAAAGAAGAAATGATTGAAGTGGCCTATCAGGCCGTGACAAATGTCCAAAAACTAATGGATCAATTAGTTATTGTTTCCGAGATTGATCAAGGCAGATTGATCCCTAAGATAGAAAGCGTGAAGCTGTCCGATCTCTTTTCAGAAGTAATACATTATGAAGAGAATATAGCTAAAAATCGCGGAATCTCAATAAATATTAATCCTATTTCTTCTGTGATTGGAATAAAAACAGATCCTCGATTATTTAAGAAAATAATGCATGAATTGTTAGACAATGCTGTTCTTTATAGCCCTGCGAAAAGAGAAGTAAAAATAAATGTTGAATCTCGCGGTGTTGATATACTTATTGAGATCATAGATGTGGGAATCGGTATTCCAGAATCTCAAAAGCCATTGTTATTCACTAAATTTTTTCGAGGCAGTAATATTCCTGTTGACTCGGTTGGCGCCGGCTTAGGCCTATACATAGCCAGAGAATGCACAAAGTTGCTTAAAGGCAAGATTTGGTTTGAATCAAAAGAAGGCGAAGGCACATCTTTCTTTGTCCTTTTACCGATTTCTAAAAGTTAAATTTTTCGGGCTGGCGAGACTTGAACTCGCGGCCTCTTCGTCCCGAACGAAGCGCGCTACCAACTGCGCTACAGCCCGATGTCATGTGACTTTATCACGAATTATATATTTTGAGAATTTATGTTCACATGGGCGGGGTATAAAACCCCGCCCTATTGGCGCACCTCGCCCTTTCTACTATCTATTTTTTCAAAATTTGAAAGCCGTCCTTGAGGGGCGGCTTTTCGTGCGTGTTGCGTGCTAGACAGGGAGAGATACCAGACAGTCCTTTCCCGATTCTCTGTACAAATGCATCTCGTAGTACGGTTCAGAGCCGGTTCCTCCAACAAGAGTGATTTGCGCTTCGTTTTCATAGAAGCCGTCTGCACACTGATTCAGCACAAGCCGAGTTCGCGCTTTGCGGTATATTCTGTCAAACAGCGCGACAAACTGGTAGATGGTTCTCATGTAAGTGCTTGGATCTTGTACCACAGCGCTGCCTTCTGGTCCGCGCTCAAACATCATGTTCAGCACATTGCCATGGAAAATATTGTTTGTTCTCCATACTCTGGTCAACGCCATTTTGTGGTGGACAATGATCTCGTTCGGCATGCTTGAAGCGCTGACATTATCAAGCGTCTCAAGCTTGTGCGTTGCGGCTACAGTCGGTTTTGGCGGTTCGCCTTGCATCGCGCCATTCACTGCGTAGAGAGAAGTCGGCGTGTTTGCAAAACTGAACACGAATCTGCTGAAGACCTCGCCGGTCCTCAAGGGGCTTCCTTTTTGTTGTACTTTGAAGCGCTCCAGTAGAAGACCTGGATACGCCATTTGTGTTCCTTGTCTTCTGCTCACAACAGACCTCCTTTCGCAAGCTAAAAATAGCTCAAAGCCGGCCATCTGTCAATCTTTCAAAGCGCGGCGTTGGCTGCCTGTGTATAGACATTGTCCGTGCATGTGGTACAATTTTTTTAATATGAATATAGAAAAGCTAACTCTTGCCGGCCATGGGCAAACAATTTCAATACAAAGCCGAATTTTAAGGGTCGTTGATAATGTACAAGTTGAACTTAAGGGCGGAGAAGTTCAGCACTGGCTTTATTGCGATTCTGATTTTTTGCTGGTAGTTGTTCCTGAAACAGAAGAAATTTCTTTATATACCCGCATTGAGGAAGAATTAGAAATAGATGATGAACAGGTTTCGTACGGCGGAGATGACTATGAATTCAGTTACGAGGATAGCGGTATTGAATCAAAAGAAGATCCGGTGCCAATTTCTTTTAAAGATTACGAGAGCGACAAAAGCGAACGAATCCGCGTTTTAACAAACGAGGACAGCGGCGATGTCAGTTATTACGAGGGAATGACATTGACAGAAGACGACATAATCAGCGACTAACTTATGACACCGGAACGATTCAATGAAATCGTTGGTGAAATAAAAGATCGTTTTGGCGTTGAAAGCGAATTTGAAGAAGAAATTGAAGATATTCCTGAAGGAAAATTATCAGGAATAATTTTTGTTACGCCAGTCGGAAAAATGAAGCTTGAATTCAGCAGAACCCCGTCGGTTGTTGATAGTAAAACCATTTATTCAAAATTGCAGGGGTCTGCCGGCGACACAGAATACACTTATGATCTGGACGACATAAAATATTCAATGAAAGCGTACAAAGACGAAAACGGAGAATGGATAGAGGTTGAAAAGACAGGGTTGTTTTAAATTATTATGATAGTTGGCAAAAAGGGGTTGTTAAGTTCTGTTTCGTTTGGACGAGAACATCCTCGTCTTGATGTTTTTATAATTGTTGTTTCTGTTTTCGCTGTAATTATTTTTGCGCGTTTATTTTTTCTTCAAATATTCCGCGCGCAGTTTTATCGCGCGCTTGCAAGCGGACAGCACGAAATTTTCAGCGAACTTTTTCCGGAACGGGGAGAAATACTTGCGTATGACCAGGGAGCCGGCGCTCCTGTTGTGTTTGCGGGCAATAAGCAGTTTGGTTTTGCGTATGCTGATCCAAGAAAGATAACTGACGCAGAAGCAACAGCCAACACTCTTGCGCAAGTGTTTGACAAAAAAATAGAAAACGAAGATGACGCGGCATGGGTTGAGGATCTTAAAAACCGTTTATCAAAAAAAGACGATCCGTATGAGCCGATAATGAAGCGGGTAGAGGACGATAAGCTGAACCAATTAGACGAGCTTGATTTGCCCGGCATTTATTATGTGCGTGAACAATCGCGAGTGTATCCGGAGGGAGGACTGGGCGGGCATATTCTTGGGTTTGTAGGGAGTGACACTGACGGAAGTTTTGCAGGCAAGTACGGTGTCGAGGGTTATTTTGACAGTTTGCTTTCAGGCGAAGCGGGTTTTGCCGAGTCAGTGCGAGACGCAGCTGGCCGCATAATAGCTTTTGCAAAAAATGATTTTACTCCTGCAAAAGACGGCGCAGATATAGTGCTTACAATTGACAGGACTCTGCAATATGTCGTATGCACAAAATTGCGCGATGCAGTGCGAAAGCACGGCGCTGATGGGGGTTCGGTAATTATTATTGAACCAAGCACCGGGAGGATTCTTGCAATGTGCGGTTCGCCTGATTTTGATCCAAACGAATATGCAAAACAAAATTCAGTGAGCGTATACAACAATCCGGCGATTTTTCTTGACTATGAGCCTGGGTCTGTTTTTAAACCGATAACAATGTCAATGGCGCTTGACCGAGGGGTTTTGTCACCATACGACACATACGAAGATACCGGCCTTATTGTCATTGATGGGCACGAGATAAAAAATTCAGACGAGGCAGCGCACGGAACACAGACAATGACGCAGGTTCTTGAGCAGTCGCTTAACACAGGCGCGATTTATTCTATGCGCAAAGTCGGGCGCGATATTTTTCAAAAGTATGTCAGCGATTATGGCTTTGGCAAACTGACAGGTATTGAACTTGACACAGAATCAAATGGGAATGTCTCAACTCTTAACGAGCCAAGCGAAGTTTATTCTGCGACTGCTTCTTACGGGCAGGGGATTACCGTTACTCCTCTCCAGCTTGCAATGGCTTACGCGGCAATTGCAAACAGCGGAAAGCTTATGAAGCCGATGATTGTAGATGAAATCCGTTATTCTGACGGAACAGTAGAAAAAAGATCTCCGCAAACAGTACGGCAAGTAATTTCTGAAAAAGCCGCGAGAACGCTTGGAGCAATGTTAGTATCGGTTGTTGAACGCGGGCATGGAACAAAAGCAGGTGTTTCGGGCTACTACATTGCAGGCAAAACAGGAACTGCGCAGATTCCGCGAAAAGACGGCCGCGGTTATGAGGAGAACGCGGCAATCGGGACTTTTGCAGGGTTCGGGCCTGCTAGTGATCCAAAATTCGCAATGGTTGTGCGAATTGACAGGCCAAGAACAACGATTTGGGCGGAAAGCACTGCAGCTCCGCTTTTTGGCGATTTAGCAAAATATCTGATACAGTATTATCGTATTCCTAAAGAAAGATAGAAAATTATATGAAAAAAATGGTTATATTTCTGATTGGCGTTCTTGCACACGGATTTATCAAAGCGCACAAGCCAAAGATTGTTGCTGTAACCGGTTCTGTTGGTAAAACATCCGCAAAGTTTGCAATGCAAGCTGTTTTGGCTTCAAAATTCAAAGTCAGATCCAGTTTTGCTAACTACAACAACGAAGTCGGAGTTCCGCTTACGATTTTTGGATCAAAAAGCGCAGGGGACTCTGTGTTTGGTTGGGCGAAGATTCTTGTCTTAGCTTTTTTACACCTGATTTTCAAAAGAAAATCCGAGTATCCTGATTTGCTTGTGTTGGAATACGGTGCAGATAGACCCGGGGATATTGCGAAACTTTGTTCAATTGCAAGGCCTGATGTCAGTGTTATTACAGCTGTATCAACAGTGCATGCGGAAAGATTTGCAAGCATAGACGAAATTGCGCTTGAAAAAGCTGAATTAATAAAATGCTTAAAACCGGACGGTCTTGCGGTGTTAAACATTGACGACCAGCTCGTCGCGCGAATGCATCCGCTGACAAGCGCAAAAGTGCAAACATACGGATTCAAAGACGGATCGGATTTTCAAGCAAAAGACTATTCGCTTGAAGCGCTCCCGCAAACAGACGGATCGTTTGATGTAAAAGACGAATTTTCAAAAATCAATTTTACTGTAATTCACAAAGATTCAGATTACGCTGTAGAAATTGCAAACGCGATAGGACAGCATAATTGCAGTGCCGCACTTGCGGCTATTGCTGTTGGAATGCATTTTGGAATTTCTGTTGAGCAATCAATACAATCATTGCGCGCGCATTATTATCCGCCAAACGGCCGAATGAGGCCAATTGGCGGAGTTAAAGGATCGTTGATCATTGATGACACATACAATGCCGCGCCTATGGCAATGCTTGCGGCTCTTGATACTTTAGCGGAGCTAACTCCAGCAAGCGAAAGGCAACGCATTGCAGTACTTGGCAGTATGGCAGAGCTTGGCAAGTATACTGTTGACGAGCATCGCAAAGCAGGGGCAAAAGCAGCGGAGCTTGGAATTGATAAACTGATTTGCGTTGGAGAGGAAGCGCGGGATATTTGCAGAGGCGCGATTGATGCTGGAATGGATAAAAATAAAACAATTGAGTTCTCAAATTCAGTTGAAGCAGGGAGGTATTTAGACAGCGATGTTGAAAAAGGCGATATTGTTTTGGTCAAAGGATCGCAGAGAATGCGCATGGAAAAAACCGTTAAAGATATAATGGCAGAACCGCTTAGAGCAGGCGAGCTTCTTGTGCGCCAGTATGGCAAATGGCTTGAGACATAACTGGTTTAATTAAAGAGAAACGCACCGCACTGGCAAAGACGCTGTTTGGTGCGTTTTTTGTTTCGTGCGGTGCGCGCGTTTGCAATCAGTTTTTCGTCAGAGGATGCGTCCAGGGTACTCGCACATTGGAGCCGTCCAGGAAGACGGCCGTGTG
>DNKR01000003.1:20857-21219 GCA_003497135.1 Candidatus Uhrbacteria bacterium
GTGCGGTTGATGCGATCAGCAATGATGTCTGGTGTGTCAGACGGACCAATGGCCCAGAGCTGTACATTGTAGAGCTTGAGCAACAGCTCTTTCAGTTTGCCATGGTCAATTCCAAGTGTGCCAACAGCGGCTGTTGGAAGCACTGCGTCTGGAACTCCTTTGAAGAAGTTGTTTTTGATGATCAGAGAAATGTGCCTACCGAGAACATCACTCACAGCGTACCTCCTTTTTGTGACAATGTATTTTATACAAAACATGTATTTGATGTCAATTGTTGAAAAATGGCTGACTTTTGACTAATTACTGATTTTTTGTTATTCTGTTGCAACAAAACGGCCTCATCGTCTAACGGCTAGGACGCA
>DNKR01000047.1:0-5740 GCA_003497135.1 Candidatus Uhrbacteria bacterium
AGCGGGTAACGGGACTCGAACCCGTCTCCCCTGCTTGGAAGGCAGGGATAATAGCCACTATACGATACCCGCAAACACAAAAAGAATAGCAGTTTTATTATCCAAGGTCAATTAGCGGTTTGGGCGCTAAAATACAATACCACAATGAAGTTTTACGCAACCCTCACAGCAATAAAACCCCAATGGCTGGTGCCTGCATTAAAAATTTTATCTATTTTGAAATTTTTTGAAGCAAATAATTTAATCGATTCTTCTTTTGACACGCGGTCTTCTTGCTTTGGGCCAAGACCAAAAATAGCTCCGCTTGGTTTCCAATCAACAACAACCACTTTGCCGCTGACTTTTGCCAAACGAAGCGCCTCTGAAGCAATTTTGTCTTTGTGTTTTGAAATTCCCAAATTGTTTACAATAAGCACAATATCCTGCGATGAACTTGGCAGATTTACACCGTTTTCGCGCTCAATATCGCCTTGCAGATATTGTATGTTTGAAAGCCCTTCAAGCAATGCCCGGCTCTCTATACCTGAAAGCGCTGATTGCTGAATATCAACTGCGCACACTGACCCATTTTCACCAACAATACGCGATGCAGGAATAACAAAATGCCCGACATTTCCAGCACCAAGATCAGTAACTGACATTCCTTGCGCCAATTGTGCTTGTTCTAACACGAATTTTGGGTCTAAAAGCATATTTTATTGCTAAGTTGCGCCAAAAAATCGGCCTATTGTTCCAATTAATATATCTCCCAAAAGATTAGCGGCCAGAAACACTCCGATAATAACAACGACTATGCCTAAAAGCTTATAAAACAACCTTGTACCGCCTTCCACTCCAAGATGCCGTTCAGCCCACTCAACCCTGCCGAAAATACTCAAATACCATTCTGTTTTCCATGTCATTGAAAATCCTATTGCGGCTATTAAGAGGCCGAAAAAAATGCGTAAAAACATATACTTTGTTGGATTATAACACAATAAGGCAACAGGAACAAACTTTTCGCTTTAATAAGCCAAAAATTCATGCACACATTGGCTGTACTCAAAATGCGCAAAATAAGGTAAAATGTTTAGCAGTAATAAAACAATCATTATGATCCAGATTCGCAAGGACTTTTTTGCGAAATTCCATCTGCGTTCGGCTGTTATTTTGGCATTATTTTTAATAATCTTTTTCGGGCTCGCATCAATCACAAACATTTTTCCAAAAGCCGCTTCTGTTATCTTTCCAGAAGATTTTTCAACCGTAGTTTATAAATTACAAACTACCGATGGCGGACTTTGGGTCGGCGGCGGCGTATTTACTGCCGATACCACGCCAAGTGTTCAAACTTCATTTAAAAACCCTACTCCGGGATATGGCTTTTGGGATGACGTTGATTTTGTTGACGACCAAATCGGCTGGCTTTTGGACAGCAGAACAATAATGAAAACCACTGACGGCGGCGTTGATTGGATACAACAACAAACAGCAATCGCAAGCGTGACAAGCTTTGTGAAATTATCAGTGGTTTCAGGCGCGGTTGCTTACATCGCGACCATTGATGAAAAAATTATTAAAACAACTAATGGCGGTACTACTTGGGGAAATGTAATCTTTGACGATACGGATTTTGAAGACGACGCGTATCAGTTCAGCGCGATTGACTGCATTGACGCTGATACATGTTTTGTTAGCGGAGGTTCGGAAGATGACACCGCTTTCTTCTTGATCAGTACGACTGATGGCTTTGATACATTTTCAGTTGATTGGGATCCGGGCGTTGATGATTGCAAAATCACAGATGTAATTGATATTGATTTCACTGACGCGACCACTGGCTGGTTTATTGGAGATGATGAAATTTGCAAAACAGAAGATGGCGGACTGAATTTTACTGCCGAGGTTACCGGAGCCGCAACAACTTTTGCTGATCTTGAAATGTTTGATGATTTAACCGGCTGGGCTGTTGGAAGCGGCGGAAAGGTTTACGCAACACAAGACGGCGACACTTGGGCCACGCAGACTTGTAGCGGGTGCGGCGATCTGGCCTCGATTGATTCAGCCAGCGCCACGCATGTCTGGATATCTGACGAAACAAACGACCGAATGATTATATCCACTGTTGGCGGCGAGGGCGACAATTGGCAAAATACGCAATCATTACCAATAACATTTGACGGCCCCCTTGCCCTTGATGTTGTTTCTACAACAAACGCTTTTGTCATCGGTTCTCTAAATAATGATCTCACCAAAACAATAAATGGCATTGCTTGGACCGATGCAACTTTTAACCCAACGGTCGGGGCATCTGTTGATGATATTGATTTTTCCACGCTTGGAACAAACGGCTGGGCTGTTTCTGGTAATTCAATAGTATATTCAACGGACAGTGGCGAGACATGGGACGATGGCGATGTGTCTGCTCTTCCGGGTATTTTATTTAATTCTGTTGATTTTGTGGATGACAATGATGGCTGGGCTGTCGGAAACGGTTCAACTATCGCGTATTCGTCTAACGCGGGACTAGGTTGGGCGGCGCAAGTAACTGATGGGGGCGCACCCGGAACTTTTTCAAGCGTTAGCGTTGACCCTTCTTGCGCTTCGCCTGCTTCGCCTCCCGCATGCGTGGTAATTGCTGGAGGAACAGGAAATGTTTATTATACAGCTGATGGAGGCGCTACAAATTGGCATAATTCAGATGTGGTGGTAAATATCAATGCAGTCCAAATGTTGGACAGCTTGAATGGAATTGCAGTAAGCGATAGTGGGAAGATATTTAGAACAGAAAATGCCGGCGTTAATTTTGTAGAAGTTTACGATGCCGGCGCAGTGAGTTTAAAGGGTATTGGTTTTGCTTTTCCAACAACAGTTGGAATTGTTGTTGGAAGTTCTGGGACTATTTTACGAACCGAAGACGCTGGAGCAACCTGGGCGCCGGTTGCAAATCCTTCCGGCGGCGAGACATTTGAAGAAGTTTCATTTTATAATGCGAGCGATGGTTTTATTGTAAGCAGTACAACCGGCGGCGCTCCCATTGGCGGGGAGGTATTAATTACAAGCAATGGCGGCGCAACTTGGACAGAATCAGATGAAAGTTATGTGGCTTTTAATTCTGTAAAAGCTCTTGATGCCGCAACGATTTGGATAACCGGCGCAAATGGCGTAATTTCTAAATCGTACATAGCGCCAGTAACAGAAACTGCTGGGTTCGCTTACTCAACAACAGTTGACGATACTGCTGAAGATATTGTTGAAGTAACACTCACAGCCGATGACAGTGCCTCTCCAATCAACACGGGTTTTCGTTACGCCGTTTCCAATAATGGCGGAAATGATTTTTATGAAGTTGAACCTTGTGAAATTGAACCGTGCGAGCCATTTCGTTTTCCCGGATATGGATCGGATTTGCGCTTTCAAGTAATTGCGTTTTCTGGCTCGCTCACAGATGTTCCGGTTCTTAATGACCTGACGCTTGACTACACCACCAATGCCGCGCCGGATGTTCCAACATTTTCAGCGCCGGCTGATAGCGCAACCGGTGTTTCCACAACCGGAACTGTTTTCACTTTTTCAGCAACTGATGCAGACAGCAATGATATTTATTATGTTTTGGATATTGCGACAGACGCGGCGTTTACTAATGTTCGCCATCATTTTGATCAACGCCAAAATGGAACCGGCTGGAGCCAAGACGGGCCATACAATTCCGGAAGCCCTGCGACTTTTACTTTGCCTGACAGCGCTCAACTTGCAGGAAGCACAACTTATTACGCGCGCGTTATTGCAATAGACACTTTTGAATCGTCCGCAACATCAACGGCAATTTCATTTTCAACAACCGAATCCGAGCCGGTAACTGATCCGTTTGATTCATACTCGTTGTTTAACCTTGATACTTTAACAGCACAACTTACTGCTTCTGCGGCGCGTTTTAGCGATGCGATGTTTGATGACGCCGGCGCCGTAACAATGCAATTTTTACGTTCATTCGCGGCTGGCGCGGCAACCGTAGAACCAAAAGAAATCAGCGCACAAATTACTATGGATATTCTTGACCTTGACCGCGATGGAATTTTGGACTTTTTCCACGCCGGAACAGGATCAACCAATGTTAATTTTTTGGAAAATTATTTTTGGCCCAGCGGTTGTGGCGGTTGTCTGAATGTTAATGTCACTGCCCAGGGAAACGTCAATGATCTTGACCATGGTAATTTTAATAATGATTCGTATATTGATTTGGTTATCGCATCTTCTGCCGGTATAAAAATCGTTTCGTTTGGAGACGCGGCGGACACTGAGCTGGCAATTGGCGCAACAACCGATGTTGAAGTGGCGGACATTGACCGAGACGGCAAGGATGAAATTATTGTTTCTGGCGATGAGTTGTTAATGGAACCGATTGTGGAGTTTGTTGGAGAGGGCACATATCAAACTTCAGCGCCAACCGATCTTGATACATCAAATTTAATTTCCGTAGCAGCGGACTTTGATTTAGACGGCGACATGGACATTGCGCACGGGCAAACATCTGCTGCGAATGACCCGGGAAATCACTTGTATATTCGCGAAGCTGACGGAACATACACAAAAACCGTTAATGCTTTTGGCGCGGAAGACACTGATGATTTTAAAATCGCTGATCTTGATTTAGACGGCGACATGGATGTTGTCCTTGTCTATAACGATGCTTTTGGAAATATTGATTTATATATTAACAACGGAAGTGCAGAATTTACAACCGATCCGCTCAATTCATGGATTTTCGGCCAACAAATTAATAAAATAGTTCTGGCTGATGCTGATTTGGATGGCGACCCTGATTTATTTGTGGCGGGTGATGTTTCGCTTGAAATGCTGACAAATGAAGGCGATGGAACTTTTATGGATTTATTTCCAAGCGTTGTAGGTGGCGATATTATAGGGCTCATGGTCAATGATGTTGACGGCAATGGTGGCGCAGACATTGTTTACGCAACCGCTGCAGCAGCAAATATTTTGCGCGATGATGTCGCATATGCAACGCAAGACACTGCGATCGCGGACTTTGGCGACAACATTGCCACGGGCGACATTGACGGCGACGGGGATATTGACGCGATTTCAAACACAAACGCGGAAGTTAATCAGCACATCAATAACGGCGACGGCACTTTTACAACCACTGAAATTTTGGCCGATGGTACACCGACTGTTGCGACCGCTGTCGCGCTCTACGATGTTGACGCGGACAGCGACTTGGACGCGATTTTCGGCACTGATACGCCAGTGCTTGCATTTAATCCGGGTACCGGATTTGACGGTGCATATACGGACACTTCTTTGGGCGCTTCAACTTACGCGCGTTATGTCTTTGGTGACCTTGATATTGACGGCGATGCGGATATTTTATTGCAAAAGGCCGCGGGTGGCATTGACTGGTTTAGAAATGACGGGGGCGAGACATTTACTGATCAGGGTGTCTTGGGTGTTGCTCCGCAGTTTGCAATCATGCTTGATTTTGATTTGGACGGCGACGCGGATTCTTGGAAACTTACCAGTGATATTCACCCGTCTCAAAAAGGAACATGGACCGAACAAAATGATGGTGGTCTTGTTTTTTCAAACGACAGTCAGTTGTTCAACAAAACCGTGGGCGAGCGCGATCACACGCTTGGCGTGACCGCGGATTTTGACAATGACGGCGACGTGGATATCAACGACTACAACACCTTCAAACAGAACTGGGGAAAGAGTTGTCAGTAGACTTTCACTGAAGCGC
>DNKR01000047.1:5753-15751 GCA_003497135.1 Candidatus Uhrbacteria bacterium
GACGCGGATGTGTTTGAAGCCGGTTCAGCGGCCGGGGAGTCAATTTTCTGGTGGAATAAAGGAAACGGAGAATTCAGCTCTTTGCCACTTGTTGATTACGCTCGCGTTGCCACGCATTTGTTTGTTTACGATTTTGAAGGCGACGGGGACTTGGACATTTTCCTTGGCGACACGGCAAACGATGAAACGGATATTTTAATAAACAATGGCAAACATGTTTTTTCTATTATTTCCAGTATTCCTGTTGCGGCAAAATCAATTGCGCGCATTCACGGATACGGCCCGGCCTCTATTCTTTACAGCGGCGGTTACTATGATTTTCTGCCGACTTTTGATGATACTGATGTCACGGTCAGGTCTTTGGAAATGGACAATACGCCATCTCCTTTAACAGGCGCAACGCTTACAATTAACGATAGCGTACCTGTCGGCTCTGACATAATTTACTACCTTTCAAACGACGGCGGCGTAACATGGGAAGGGCCTGTAACATCCGGCGACCCGTTCCAATTCAACACTTCAGATGACTTGCGTTGGAGAGCTGATCTTTCAACAACAGACACAGTTGTTACTCCTGCGATTTATGACATCAGCTTGTCATGGACAATAAGTTCAAGCCCTGGTCCGACATCCATCACTCCTCCGGCCGCTCCAACAGCGCTATCCGGCGAAGCATTGTCAAAAGATTCAATCCGCTGGAATTTTGTTGACAACGCAAACAACGAAGACAGATTTTATATTGCTCAAATAGTTGATAGCACAAAAACAACAGTGGCTGACACGGCTCCGGTTGCAGTTTCAAATCTTGCGTTTCTTGATGAAACAGAACTGTTAACAAACACAAAGTACTGCAACAGGTTTGCCTTTGCATCCAATGCAGGCGGATCATCAAGCGCGTCTGGGGAATATGCGTGCGTAGCAACACTTGCTGATGTTGCACAAAATGCGACTGCAACGACTGTTTCAAACACGCGCATTGATCTTGCGTGGGAGCTTGGCCAAAATCCGCCCATGACTGAATTTTCAGTAAAAGAATTAAACACCGGCTTGTTTGTGCAGCCGGACGCAAGATTGGGCACTGATGAAGCATGGTTCTCTTTCATTAACTGGAACGAAGGCGACGCAAATATAATTGATCTGGCGCCCGGAACAGAATACACATTCGCTATTTACGCGCGCAATTTTGATTCAATTAAAACAGAACCTGTTACAGTTGTGGCAACAACCAGCGGCGAACCGCCAAGATTAGTTTTCACAAAAACAGCAACAATAATTCCAATGGAGTCAACAACAGTGGCGCTTGCAATAAGGTACTTCCCTGTTTTGGCACCGCTTAAAGCAGCAGATGATGTTTCAAAAACCGCTTGGCCGATTTTCCTGCTTGGAGCAATAAGCTTGGCGTACGCGAGCAGTAAGCGCGCGGCGCATGATCTTGGAAGAATAAAACGAATTATTTATATTCCGCATGTGTGCTTTCTTGGAACCGAATCAGCATTCAAAAAACTTACAGCGCACAGAATTCTGCCTCTTCGCGATGAGCATTTTGAAAGTTTCTGCGTTTGGCGAAAACGCACGCGCCTTGCAATGGCCGGAACTTTTCTTTTCCTGCTTATTAACATTGCCGCGACAATGACATTCGCGTTTATTCTAAATGCTCTTCCATCAGTCGCCGCGCCTGATGATTCAGGAGAAGAAGTCCGTATTGGCGACACAATCCAATACCAGCTTGCTGTTGAAAACAGCGGACCCGGAGCTGTGGGGCCTGTTACAATAACCGATGAGATTCGACAAAATCTTGCTTTTCAAACGGATTCTACAACTTCAACGCACGAAGGCGCATTCAGCTACGATGCTTCAACAAGAATCCTATCAATAGCAATCGCCTCAATTCCAGAAACAGAAAAAGCGCTTATAACTTTCCGCACGCGCGTTTCAGGCGATGATCCAACTTCAGCAACCAACCAAGGAATCTTATCGTCAACTGTTCTTGAAGCACCGCTTACAAGCAATCTCACATCAAATCCTATTGTTGAATTTTTAACTATTAAGGAAGAGGAAGATGAGACCGACATTATTCAAAAAGGTATAGATCAAGAAGAACAACAAAATGGAGAAAAAGAAACAGAAACAGTCCAACCTCCGCCGGACACCACCCCTCCCGGAGCGCCGGATATTCTTGAAGCAGTCATACTTCGCATTCTTCCGCTTGAAACCCCTGGGCTGTTTGATGTTACTTTCAGAATTCAAGGACTAAGCGATAATGACACAAAAATAATTGACGCTACAATGGAAACCGGCAGTACTGCATCCTACGATATTCCCGGACCGCTATGGGTATTCACTCCTACCTTCCGCCTTGCGATTGGCGACCATGTAATGGCAGTAACAGCGTACGACTCTGCAGGAAACCAGTCATCAGCAACGCTAATCCGTTTCACGCTCTCTTCGCCTGAATGCTTTGACGCGATTGACAACGACGGCGATGGGGTCTCTGATTTCCCTGCGGATCCGGGATGCCTGGCAACATCTGACACAACAGAAGCGGACGAACCAATGCAAATAAATGTTGTTGCTCAATGCTTAGACGAAACAGACAATGACGCGGACGGACTTATTGATTACCCTGCTGATCCGGGATGCGAAAGCTCGTCTGATACTGATGAAACAGATAGAGCAATAGAACTGCTCAGAATTAAACCGCAGTGCAATGACGAAATAGACAATGACGGCGACGGCAGGGTTGATTTTCCGCAAGACCCTGGTTGTAGAGGCTATGAAGATTCTGACGAAACAAATCTGCCTCTGTCAGAAATTCTTGCTGTTGCAAAAGAAACAGCAGAAAAACAAGGCACAGCAGTTGTTATAACGCTTGGAATTGTAAACGCAATAGCGCTTGCGGCAATTCCAAATCTTCTGCCTCTATTGCAGCTTGTGTTCACACAGCCGTTCTTCCTGCTGGGCAGAACCCGCAGAAGGCAGTACGGGATCGTTTACAACAGCTTCTCAAAGCTCCCTGTTGATCTTGCGACAGTGCGGCTTGTAGATGAAAACGGAAACATTGTCCGCTCGCATATTACAGACGCGGCAGGACGATACATTTTGACGCATGTTCCGCAGGGGCGCTACCGCATTGAAGTTTCAAAAAACGGATTTTCTGCTAAAAGCCAATATGTTGCTGCAGGCGCTGAAAAAGACGGAACATTTGATTACCCGTACACTGGCGCACTGCTTGAAGTTGCGGCAGACGGACTTGTAACGCGCAATATTCCAATAGACCCGATTCAACAGGAATTGTCGCATTTGGTTCTTGTGCGCGGAATAATAAAGAAAAAAATAATCCACACGGCGGCTGTAAGCGGTCCGATATTGTCGCTTATAATCGCCTTGCTCGCTCCAATGGCGCTAACAGCTGGCGTGTTCCTTGCTCACCTGTTCCTGTACTCAATATTCCGACGGCTGGCCATTGCCGCAAGGCCGCCGAAATTCGGTTCTGTGTTTGATCATGACAACAATCAAACTATAAAAAATGTCATTGTGCGCATATTTGAAAATAAATACAGCAAACTGCTGGACACGCAGATAACTGACGCGCGCGGAAGATACAGCTTCCTTGTGGGGCAAAACGCGTACTTCCTGACATTTGAACATCCTCAATACGAAAAAATACGAAGCCGTGTATATGACTTCGGCAATAAGACCCAGCACGAAGTCATAAGCGAAAGCTTTCCAATGATGCGAAAACAATCATAAAAAATACGCCAAGCCAAAAGAAATCAGAACACGGCTTGGCGTTTTTTGTATATAAACTGTCAATATTTTAAACAAAAAATACGGCCCTAAGCCGTTCTGAATGGACACTGCTGGATTCGAACCTGACTTCGTTGGACGGGCCTGCGACCTTCTTTGTGTAAATTCATTAAATGGGCAGTAAGGGATTCGAACCCCTGACCTTCTCGGTGTAAACGAGACGCTCTAACCAACTGAGCCAACTGCCCGCATTTCAACTGGCGACTTCGGCCAGCACTGTTCTGGTTAAACAGTAGAATACTATATTAACATTCAAACTTCAAGTCTCATTAAACAGTGCATATCTTGCATTTCTCTAAAATATCGCTTATACTGTTCATGTTCTTTTCAATAATACATGCGGACGTGGTGGAATGGTAGACACGCTAGCTTGAGGGGCTAGTGGGCTAACGCCTGTGGAGGTTCGAGTCCTCTCGTCCGCACCATAATAAAATTATTTATTTTTAATGCGGTTAGTGTGAATATTAACCGCGCAGAGCTCATTATTGCTTATGGAAAACTTTGTTCCAAAAAAAATATTCTTTGTTAAAGGGGTCGGGGTCCATAAAGACAAGCTTGCGTCGTTCGAATCAGCTCTTCGCAACGCTGGAATAGAAAAACAAAACCTTGTATATGTTTCAAGCATCTTTCCGCCCGGCTGCAAAATTATTCCTAAGGCAAAAGGAATAGAAGAGCTTAGGCCGGGACAAATAACTTTTTGCGTTATGGCGCGCAGTGAAACAAACGAACCGAACAGATTGGTTTCTGCGGCAATCGGACTTGGGCTTCCAAAAGAATCCGAGGCACAGCATGGATACCTATCAGAACACCATGCGTACGGAGAAACAGATGAAAAATGCGGGGAATACGCGGAAGATCTCGCGGCAACAATGCTCGCAACAACCTTAGGGGTTGAATTTGATCCTGAAAAGGACTGGAATGAGCGCGAACAAGAATACAAGGCAAGCGGTAAAATTTTTAAAACAACAAATATCTGCCAATCAGCCGAAGGGAACAAAAACGGCCTTTGGACAACAGTGATAGCAGCAGCCGTATTCGTGATGGAATAAAGCAATTAAAAACACCCTGCCTTTTGGCGGGGTGTTTTTAATTTAAAACTATTACGATATCAATCTTAGTATTGACACACCGGCTATAACAACCCAAATAATGTTTAATACAGCAGGCTGATATACTTTCTTTACAAGAGAAATATAGATAATTCCAATTGCTCCCGTCGCGTTTAATATTTGATAAACAAGATCAGATGATCTAACGACTTCAAAGCTTATAAGAGCATATGCAATGATAATTGAGCAGGTACCGTACCATCCGATAACCTCATCAAGAATCTTTTTGTTCATATTTGTTTTACAAATTACACAAACGCCCTGTCTCGACCAATGATTACAGAAAGCTTTGCCGGCTCAATACTAATATCAAACTTATCGCTTTCAACTTTTTCTCCGTCAGCAATCGCACAAACAGCGCCAGCTGTTCTAATCGCGATTTTTCGCAAACGCAATATGCTCTGTTTAACGTTTCTGCGCAAAAATGATCCTGCTTTGCTTCGTATTTCTGTTTCAAATGCCCCATCAAGCTGATCAGACAAAAGATTTTTTACTTCAATCTCTCCCGTGCTTTCCGGCTCAACTGTGAATTTACCGTCGCATTTCATAACGACTCGCGATTCAGGTATTAAAACACCTGCGATAAACCTGCGCCCGTTTAAATTACCGACATCAATACGGCGTAAATTGCGGGCCGCGATAACATCGCATGCCGATTCGCCGTGCGGAATTCCGAACATTTTTGCAATTGAATTGTTTTCACCAATAGGAATCATTCCAAGGGCGAGATCCAAATCCACAACCGCATTCAGCACTTTGCGCAAGGTCTTGTCGTTTCCGACTACAACAACGGTTTTAATTCCTCGCTTTGCCTCGTCGCGGACAAGCTCGTCCGCGTGCTTAAAAAGCGCGAGCCGCGCTATTTTTCCTGAAATTCCAAGATCAGTTAGACGATTTTCTATTTTTTGTAAATCTTTTTCAAATCTTTTATCCTGCACGAAGTCGTCGTAAACATAATAATACATATCGCGCAAAAATTATTTTTTATCTGAAACAGACAACTCCGATTCTTCGTCTTTTTTTGTTTTTTTAGAAATTAACGTCTTTTTACCGTTCATTGAAACTCGGCCGTTTATTTTTGCGCCTGATGCGACCGATAAAACATGCGCGTCAATGTCCCCGTGGATTACTGATGTTTCTAGCAGATCAAGCTTGTCTGCAACTGATATGTTGCCCTTTACCTCGCCGGCGATCACAGCGCTCGCAGCAGACACATCTGCAGAAATGCGCGCGTTTACGCCAACGCGAAGATTCGCAGTTGTCACAACAGTGCCTGTAACCTCGCCTTCTATTATCATGTTGCTGTCGCCGGAAAAATCACCCTCTACTTTTACTCCTTGGGCTATTATCGTATCCTCGCTTGATGGTTTTGACATAGATGTAAACATATATATTTTGTATGGATATTAAACCATATTTACTACATTTCATCAACTGATGCTATTCCCATTAATCCAAGCCCATTTTCAATCACTTGCGCCGCGCTTTCAACAAGCGCCAAACGCGCGCTTATTGTCGCCTCATCGCTTGCTGATAAAACAGAAACGCGATCATAAAACTCCGCAAAAAGTTTTGACAATCCAAACAAATATTCCGGCAGTCTAGAAACATGCTCTGTGCGCGCAATTTCAGAAACAACTTCTGGAAAGCGCGCCATTTCAAAAGCAAGGCGCTTTTCTTCTGGCGCTGTCAGAGAACTGGCGTGATTGACTGGTTTTATTTTTGCTTTTCTTAATATCGCTCTTGCCCTTGTCAAAGAATAAAGCACATACGGGCCTGTGAAGCCGTCAAACGACAAGGACTCTTTCGGATCAAACACAATTGTTTTTTGCGGATCAATTTTTAACACTGAAAATTTCATTGCCGCAAGAGCGATTCCTTTTGCAATTTTTTCTAACTTTTTGCTTTTCCAGTTCGGATGCCTTTTTTGCGTCTCGGTTAGAGCTAGATTATAAACCTGATCCCAGAATGACATTAAAGTTACGACATTTCCTGTGCGCGAGCTCATCGTTCCATCTTTGAGCGTCAAAAACTCGTATGACAAGTGTCGCAGTTCTGTGCTAAGACCGAGCCGCTTTAATGTTGCAAAAAGCTGTTTTAAAAACAGACTCTGCCGCGAATCAACAATATACACGCTTTTGTCAGGATGATATGCTTCTTGTTTTTTAAACGCGAGCGCCAAATCTTTTGTAGAATACAAGGCCCCGCCGTCAGAGCGCAGAATCAAAAACGGCCCAAGGCCTTCTGCTTCCAAATTAACTATAACAGCTCCCTGTGAATGCTCTGCTATACCACGCTTTAACATGTCGCGCACAAGCTTTTTTCCTGTTTTTTCAACCTTGCTTTCAAAATACCAAACATCAACGGACGCTCCCAACAGCTTGTACAATCGCTTAAGCTCACTCAAGCTCCATGCGCGCGTTTTTTTCCAAACTTTAACAAGCTCCTTATCGCCTGACTCAAGCTTACGCTGCAATTCTTTAACTTCTTTTTCTTTTTCTGGATTGTCTTCAATATTTTTTACCGCCTCAACATAGCAATTTTGCAAAAAAATGTCTTCTTTTCCCTTTTCCGGTTCTTCGCCAGCATGCAAATTCAGCACTCCGTACAAACATTTCGCAACATGCGCGCCAATATCGCCAATGTATGCCGCGGCAGTTACTTCATAGCCGTTCGCGCGCAGTATGTGTATGTATGACTCGCCGATAAGAATATTGCGCAAATGGCCTACATGGGAAATTTTGTGCGTGTTGAGCGATGCGTACTCAACCATAATCCGTTTCCCGTTTCCTGAATCTGAAAATCCGTATTTATTTCGTTCAGACGCAATCTGTCCAAGAACCGACTCGGATAATCTTTCTTGATCAAGCACAAAATTAACATAAGGCCCCACGGCTTTCAGTTCTTTAATAAGACCTTTTGGTGCAACACGCGCAGCAATTTCTGATGCGATTTCCGCAGGATTCCTACCCATTCCCTTTGCAACTGTAAAACACGGGAATGATAAATCTCCAATTTTTTTATCAGGCGGAAACACTATTTCGTCTATTGACGGCGTATACGCTTTGCGAAGCCCTGATTTTATGGCTTCTATTGCCTCCTGTTTTGCGGTGTAAATTGTGTACATATAATGCCAATTATTCTTCATTCTTTTCTTTGTACAGGCACCCACTTATGGGTGCCCTTGCAAGGCGGGGCATAAAGCCCCGCCCTATCTTTCTGCTTTCTACATTTTTACTACTTTCACGAATCCTCTTTTCCCTTTCTGTACAACAATCCCTTCTTTGTCTGGATTCACTATAATTCCGTAATCTTCAACAATTTTGCCTCCAACGCGCACCCCGCCGCCGTCAATGGCGCGCCGAGCATCAGATTTTGACACGCACAAGCCGGAAGCGACCAGCATGTCAACGATATTCGTTGGCGCCGAAAGCGCGTATTCGGCAATTTCTTCAGGTAATAATTTTTCTTTATGCACGCGGTCAAATTCCGCTGAAGCCGTTTCCGCGTCTTTTTCCGAGTGATACATAGCGACAATCGCGCGCGCGAGCTTGGCTTTGTAATCGCGCGGATTAGCGCCGCCAGCAATAGCTTTTTTGCACTCTTCAATTTCTTTTATTGGAACACGGGTAAAGTATTCAAAATATTTTACAATCAATTCGTCTCTGATAGACATAATTTTTCCAAACATTTCGTCCGGCGAATCCGTAAAATTAATCGTGTTCCCCCAGCTTGAGCTCATTTTGCGGCCGTCCGTGCCCTCAACAAGCGAGTTCATTACAATGTCTTGCGGAACCATTCCAAAATGCTCCTGCATTTTGCGTCCTGCCAATAGATTAAAACGCTGATCAGTTCCGCCGACCTCAACATCGGCTTTTACAGCGACCGAGTCATATCCTTGCATTAGCGGATAAAGCAATTCGCGCAAAGAAACGCGCTTGCCTTCGTCCAGACGGCGGCGGATATTTTCACGCGCGATAAATTCCGAGAGCGAAAAAATATTGGCATGCTCCGCAATCTCCTGATAGCGCAATTTGCCAAGTCCTTTTGAATTAAAATAAATCTCTGTTTTTGCAATATCCAAAATTTTTCCGGCTTGCTGTTTGTAGGTGCGCAGATTCTTTTTTACAACCGCGGCGTCAAGCATAGGCCGCTCGGAATCCTTGTCTGAGGTGTCGCCGATGACACCGGTAAAATCCCCGACAATAAAAACAATTTTGTGTCCAAGCTCCTGAAAGTCACGCAGTTTCAAAAGCGGGACAGAGCGCCCCAAATGCAAATTCGGGCTCGTTGGATCAATCCCTAGCTTAATGCGCAGCTGCCGGCCGCTCAAAAGCGCCTTTTTGAGCGCCTCGCGGTCAATAATTTCTTCAACCCCGCGCGTAAGCAATTCCTCAATCTTTTTTTCGTTTGTGATAATAGACATATTTTATTAAAAAACATCCTTACTTCTTATAATGCTTAGTAATCATGAACACCTCGGCTTGGCCTCCGGTAATAAAAAAACAAAGCCCGATATTTTTTATCAAGCCGAAAAGAGTAAATACCGCGCCAGTGCGGTTCCAAAAGTTCTGTATGAAGGGAGGAGTGACGGATATTAGTTTCAAAAAGTTGTTTTAACTTATTCCATTTGCGCCTCAAGTTATATTTTTCAATCGTCACCTCAATATCACGCCTTAGATGTTTGATTTGCATACTTTTTTGCGTAGGAAGATTTGCGCAGACCGTTTTCTAAATCCATTAGAAACTCATCAGTATAGAGGCCGTCGACGCGAAAGTCAGACACAACCTCACCGACAGGATCGCGAAGAGGCAATTCAAACACTTTGGTGGCAATATTACGATAAGCTTCGGCCTCCCGCTTAAGGCGTAAATATTCCTTTTTAGGCAGAGTGACTGAATCCTTTGTTTTTGTGGCAATGTTTTCCATATAACAATAGTATAGAACTTAAAGATTAATAAGTCAAAAAAAATCATATCAAAAAGATTGACAATATAAAAACGAAGTTTCAAAGTTTCAAAAAATCAAAGTGTCAAAATTCAAAGTCACAAAGTGCTTAAGCTTCTAACTTGCTTGCCCCC
>DNKR01000047.1:15858-32795 GCA_003497135.1 Candidatus Uhrbacteria bacterium
TGGCGCTGGGGCGGAGGCGGAACACAAACCCGTCGACAGAAGTCCACCCGATCTCAGGCTTGGCGTGGCTCGCATTCAGCTTGAGCACTGCCGCATCGCTGTGCAGATAGAACACATGCGGATTGCCACCGCGGTCGGAGATTTGTTTCATTCCTATTAACATCCAATCAGTGCCTGTGTAAGAAAGACGGAGTTGCGGACCGACTTCCGGCGGGCAAAGTTCCATGCCAAGCTCTATCGCTTTTTTGAAGATTTCATCGATTGTCGCACCATTATCAAAACCAAGATCTTTAACCGTAAGACGGACCAAATCCGCGTGTTCGGTCTTTTTTAAAACTTGAAAATCTTTGCTGTCAAGCAATTGGTTTGCCCAATCTGAAACATAAATATTTTTTTGTTTTAGTTCTTTGATTAGTTCGTTTTTGGATTTTCCGCCCAATTCTACTTCATACCTATGAATTTTGCCTTCTGGAAACGAGGTGTAGATGTGTTCAACGCCAAATTGCTGAATTGTGTTGAATATATCGCGTTCAAGCGGACCTACATACGCCTTGGTGGTTTCGTTGATTTCTTGCGGGGTGCGGGCGATTTTGGATGGCTCTATGTCAACATTTTCAAAAATACGCATAAGCTTTGCCGCGTCTTTTTGAGAGATATCCGAGGTGAGTTCCATTGTTCCAGATTTGAGGATAAGAGGGTTGACATCCATGTTTATGTCTCTAAAATGAACCTCGCCTTGATCGGTCAAAATATGGTAAGGCCTGACTTTGAAATTATTAAGCTCCGAGGAATTGATTTTGCGCACTTCTCTTGGCTTGCCCGCATCCGATTGGGTCGCTCGCAGTTGTTTGAAAGCATCAAGAACATCTTTGAGGTATGGGTCGCTTGGAGATAAATATTCATCATCAGCTTTTTTGACTTGATTGATGATTCCATTTTTAACATCGTACTCAATGGTCAAAATAGGTGTGTCACCTTCCAGTTGGTTTGTTCTACGGTTGAATTTTGGAACATTTCTGAAAGATAAAATTTCAATTTCGCCTTTTTTTATGCGATTGACATAAGAGTCGCTTGTTCCAACGCAATTCCTCATATATTCGGATTCTTCTTGCAAATGAGGCATATTAAGCAAGCGCGCCAGATAGTATTTGCCTGATGCGGTCGTAAAAAGCGCCTCGTAAGGATTGGATTCTTCTTTGCCTCCGGTCATCTCGGCGCGCTGTTTGCGAATCTCGGCGATTTTTTGCAGGGTTTTTTCTTCGTGCACTTCAAGCAGGCGGTGGAGCGATCCGCTGTCGTTGTTTATGAATTTTGGTGTCTCTGTGACGGCATCAAAAAGATTATTGAGGTCAATCGTTTCGTTTTGCTGAAAGTGGCGGGCGAGTTTAAGTTTAAGAACGGTTTTTTGCAGGTCGCCAAAATTAAAATCTTCAGGCCAGACGGCCTGAGTTTGAAGACGACCACTTAGTGTATTGTATGCTTTGGATATAGCGGTTTCCTTTTTAGCTCGGTTATCTTGGGAGAATCCGGCAAGAATTTGTTCGTATTGTTTGTTGATTTTCTGAATGTATTTGTCTTCAAACGCGCTCTTTCTTTCTTCGTTGATTTGTTCTGTGGTTTTTTGTTCGGCCAGCGTTGCCTCGTAAAAGTCGGCGCGAAGATCAGCCCAGCTGTCAGTGCGCAGACGGTTGAAGCCGTAGCGTTCCATAACTCTGTTTAGGCGTTCATTCCAACCATGAAAATTGAGTTTGGTGTAACCCTGTTTTTTGGCGTATTCAAGAAATGCCGGAATTTCACGGAAAGGATTGCGACCGGTGCCGCTTGCGGTTGCCAAGTATTTGATATACGCCTCGTGCGGAACAAAATCTTCGCAGGCAATGTATCCGACTGTTTCGCCTTTTTCATCGGTAATCAGGCGATTCAAAGGATTGCCGTTTTCAAGCGTTTTAACGACATCTTCCTGCGCCATTTGCCTGACGGTTTCGTCAACACTTTCAACGCCGAGCGTAATTCTACGGACAGCGTGTTTTTGCTGTTCGGAAAGAGAAAGGCGGCGGCTTTCCGCTTCTTTACCTATTTCAGAACTGTATATTGCCGGGCGTTCTTTTGAGGGCATATTTTTGTGCTTTGAATGCAGTTATTTTAGCTTAAAAGGCGGAAAAATTCAAACACGCGCCAAATTTATTGGTTTAAATATAACTTAATTCAGATTTCAAAATTACAAATTTTCATTAAACTTTTCCACAAGACTGTCGCCACCCATCTTCCTCAATTCAGAAACGATTTCTGACTGACAGTGAAGATCGCGATGACGAGGGATCATTATAAACCTTGGTTGCACCCCTGTTAAAAGATCAGCAATCTCCTTTGACGGATAAAATTTGTCATGCCGACCGCTACGCTTATTACCGATATAGAAACCGAGCCTCTTTAGAGCTCGGATGCACTGCTTGGTGTTGAAATTCAATTCCCCCATACGGATTACGCGCGTGCTGTTTGAAGCTGGCCTTGATACTGAATCACTGTATCACCAACATTAAGATGGTCATAGACAATATCAGCTTTTCTTTTTGGAACATCATAGTAGGTTAGCACAGCATCGTTCACCATCTCTATCAGACCTTGATGGCTGTTCGCCTCCGTAATAAGCCCTGGGTGATCCGGCATCGTCACAACAAACCAGCCGTCCGGAGTAACTCGCAAGGAAAAATTGATTGACTCCGGCAGTTTGTATTCATGCTTCACTTGTAACGGATCTTCACGCGTAAAAATCGTACGAAAAGCACTCTGTAATAGAGATATCATATTGTTTGAATATTACCCAAAAAACCAAAAAAAGTAAAGTTTTATGCCTTACGCGTTCTTTTGGAGATATGTTTTATCACAGTACATCAATTTGATTTTGAATTGTAGACACGCGCGCTTTGGCATCAGCGAATTTTTGGCGCATGTCTGCCACGACTTTTTCAGGCGCTTTTGCAATGAATTCTTTGTTTGCAAGCTGTCGCTCCATATTTTGAAGATACTTTTCCGCTTCAGCCAATTCTTTTTGGAGCCGCGCTCTCTCTTTGGCAGTATCAACGAGTCCGGTAAGCGGCAGATATATTTGCGCGGTGCCAGAAACAGCGGACGCTGAATTTTCCGGCCTGCCCTCCGAAGCTCCGTTATGAGCGAAGGGGGGCTTTTCGCCCGCGCTTTGAATTGCAAGTTCAGATACTCGGGCAAGCGTTTTGATTATTTCCGCTTGTTCACTGATCATCTTCGCGAATTCAGAATCAAAAATCGCGACTTTTACTTTTTCCGCTGCTGGAATTTTGTATTCCGCGCGCAAGTTTCTGATAGCTACAATGATTTCCCGCAAATGATTAAATTGCTCTCCAACCTCAAACCTCTCCACCAAAGGCGGACCAGCCTCCGGCTGGAAACCTCTCCGCCAAAGGCGGATCAGCCTCTGGCTGATAACCTTCAATTTCGGCCATTCATGAACCATCAGCAATTCCCCGCTATCAAACTGTTTCCAAATCTCTTCTGTAACAAACGGCATAAACGGATGCCACAAAACAAGCAAACGCTCCAGCGCGAATAGAAGAATTTTGTCCGTGTTATCGCGCAAGCTTGGGTTCGCCAGCTGAATTTTTGCAATCTCAAGATACCAATCCGCGAATTCGCTCCATGTGAAATCGCGTAGCAATTCGCCTGCGCCGGAAAATTCAAAATTTTCCAAGCGCTTTGTCGCTTCGCCGGCTGTTTCATCCAATCGCTCAAGAATCCACTGATCAGCAAGCGTCTTTGCTTTTACTTTTTTAATCGGCTCAATTTTATCAATACTGCCAAGTATAAATCGAGCGATATTCCAGAGCTTGTTGGTAAAATTGCGATATTGCGCAATTTTTTCATCGGAAAGCTTTTGGTCGTTTCCGGCAGATGCGCCGATCACAAGCGAGAGACGAGTGGCATCGGCCCCGTATTTTTCAATCATGTCCAAAGGATTGATTATATTGCCAAGCGACTTGGACATTTTGCGCCCCTGATCATCGCGAATAAGCCCGTGCAAATAAACTGTTTTAAACGGAACCTCGCCCAGCGCGTATGTAGACATCAAAATCATTCGCGCGACCCAAAAAAACAGAATATCATAGCCGGTTTCCAACACGGATGTCGGATGAAATGTCTTGAGATCGTTCTTTTTATTAGGCCAGCCGAGTGTGGAAAATGTCCACAATCCCGCTGAAAACCAGGTGTCCAGCGTATCCGGATCTTGAGTCCACTTGCCCGCCGAGGCTTCAGCGAAGGCGGGGCCATCGCCTTCCGGAGGTTCAATACCGACGTAAATTTCTACACCCTTGTCCCTTGTCCCTTGTCCCTTGTCTCTTGTCTCTTGTTCCTTTCTATACCAAACAGGAACTCTGTGCCCATACCAGATTTGCCTGCTTATATTCCAGTCACGCAAATTATTGATCCAATGAAAATATGTTTTTTCAAAATGCTCGGGCAAAATTTTAATTTCTTTTCCCTCAACCGCCTCGCGCATCAATTCTTTTAGAGATTTGCCGCGCGCCTCAATCTTTTTATTTACATCAATGAACCACTGGAGTTTTGGCAACGGTTCAACCGCCGTGCCGCAACGGTAGCAGATGGATAAATTCTGAGGCGCATCAACGACTGATTCCATCAGCCCATTTTCTTGCAACCAATCAACAACTGCCTCGCGCGCATCCGCAACGCTCATTCCGAAAAAATTCGCGCCGGCCTCTGCTGTCATTTTTCCATCTTCGCCGATAATGTGCCGGTACGCTAGCCCGTGCTTGTTCGCCAATGCCTCGTCAATTTTGCTGTGCGACGGGGTTACGCCAAGAGCGCCAGTGCCAAAATCTTTGTCCACCTCTTTATCGGCAATGATTTTTATTTTCAGCGGGCCTCCGGCAAATTGAGCGGTAAATTCTTTTCCAACAAATTCGCGGTAGCGTTCATCGTCTGGATTCACTGCAACGCCGGTGTCGCCGAGTTTTGTTTCCGGACGCGTAGTGGAAATTGCAATTGGAAAATTTTTGTCATAACGGAAAGTATAAAGTTTCGCTATTGTTTCTTTGTACTCAACCTCATCGTCCGCGAGAGTGGACTGGCAACGCGGGCACCAATTGATGACTCGGTCGCCACGGTAAATTAAACCGTCGTCATACATCATCTTAAACATTGTCCGAACAGCAAGTTCGCGTGGTGCGTCCAAAGTAAACGCCTCGCGCGACCAATCGCAAGAAGAACCCATTTTTTTGACTTGGTGGATAATGGTGTCGTGCGACTTTTGCGCAAAGTCTTCAACCCGGCGCAAAAGCTCTTCTCGGCCAAGCTCGCGACGCGGATCTTTGATTCCGGATTCAATCAGCAAGCGTTCTACTTTTGCCTGCGTTGCGATTGCGGCATGATCCGTACCCGGGATCCAAAGCGTTTTTTTGCCGCGCATGCGCGCGAAACGAACCATAATGTCCTCTAGAGCACAAGTTGAGGCATGGCCCATATGCAGAACGCCTGTTACATTCGGCGGAGGAAACACAATGCAAAACGGCTCTTTTCGCTTGCCGGGAAGTTTGTCCGGATTAAAAAAACCGCTCGCCTCCCATGCGGCGTAGATTGAATCTTCCACATCCTGCGACACATAAATTTTGTCCATTTTGTCAGACATAGTAAACCTATTTTAGCTTAATCTGTGTGCAAAATCAAATACCGCACCAAACAAACGATCCGGATATCCTCTTGACCAATTATCACGCTTATTATAGGATAACCCCTTAATCTTGGACCATTACCATGCTTAGGTTCAGGGTTGGGGGAGCTTAAAAAAACAGCATGGATGCAAATATTTCAAAACAAATTTTTTCTACAATATGCCGAGCCAAACGGCCATTGATTTTAGTTCCTCCAGGCGCAAACATAGACGGGCTGGCGACTTCTATCGGATTAAAATCCGTGCTTAAATCAATCGGGATTGAGTCAGATATTGTGTCGCAGGCAAATATTCCAAAAGGAATGAAATTTATAAGCGGGCACGAAGAAATACTGAATAATTTTCCTAACATGCGAAAGATGATTGTTGAACTTGATATTACAAAAACAAAATTGGACGAACTTTCTTATAATATAGAAAATGGCAAACTCTGCATTCATATTCAGCCGAAAATCGGGAGCTGGAAGCGCGAAGATATATTGGCAAGGCATGGATCGTTCAGATACGATGTTATTATTTGTCTTGGCGCAAAGGATCTTCACTCATTCGGGCAAATGTTTCACGACCATGCTGACTTTTTTTACAAAACGCCAATAATAAATATTGACCATTCAACATCAAACGAACATTTCGGACACTACAATGCCGTTGATGTTACCGCGACGGCAATATCAGAGATCGTACACGCCATGATAGAAGAACATGACCATGCTCTTATATCAGAACATGTTGCGACATGTCTTCTTGCCGGAATGATAGCAAAAACAAAAAGCTTTAGAACGCAAAATGTAACTCCAAAAACTTTGCGAACCGCAAGCAAGCTTATGCACGCAGGAGCTGACAGAGAAAAAATCGTGCAGGAACTTTTTAGAACACGGACCGTTGAAACTTTGCGGCTTTGGGGTCGCGCGTTAGCTCGGCTCAAATCAGACAAACAAACAGGGCTTGTCTGGACTGTGCTTAGCCGACAGGACTTTGTTCTTGCTGGAGCGCAAGAAGAAGATATTGGAGATGTTATTGATGAGCTAATCGTCAATTCGCCTGAAACCAATGTTGCTTTGCTTATTTATGAAGACACTGACGGAACAATTCGCGGAGTGCTCCACGCGCAAAAACCAAATGACGCAACAGAACTGGCTTCCAAGTTCCGACCGACTGGAAATCGCGATAAAGCGTTATTGCATTTTCGCGAAAACAGCCTTCCAATGGCCGAGCAAACAATTGTTCCTCATTTACGAGAAAAATTGGCAATGAAAAATATATAATATAAAAACATTTTAAATATCTACTGAATACACGAGGTTCTTCTTTCTGCCGGAATACTCATTGTCGATCCTGCTACCTGCAAAACATCACTTGGATAATATGCGGTGAATATTGATGCAACATGAGAATAATCTCCTGCCTGCACTATTTCATTTCCTATTTTATAACTTTGTATAAATTCCACACTCACTTCTTCAACATTATTACCCCACGCGCTCCCATAAAGCTGTGATGCAACAGTTTCGTTTATTATATGGCGTAATATATTTGGATATTCAACAGCATACACACGATTTGAGTCATAGAATTTTACAAGCCTTTTCCCTGGCCTGAACGTAACATCGCGCCCTGTCTGAATAGAGTTCACTGTTTCCGCATTTACAACTTGCAAATCTGAAAAATCGCAGTACCAGCTGAAATAGACTTTATAGTGCGGAAACGCATGCCGATAACCGTCCGCGCCAATATAGTATACTGTAGTGTCATCAGATGTATTTGAATTTCGATCGTCTGCAATCTTAATCAGCGAATGAACCGGAACAGGAAGTTTTGAAACGCGATCAAGCGTTGCAGATACTTCAATAGCGTGCGTATCAACAAATTCTTCAACCGGAACCGTGCCTGCAATTGTAAAATATTCTGTTTCATCAAGCACTGCTATTATTCCAGTATCTTGCGATTCTATATATAGCTTTGCATTATTGGTTTGGGCATTTGGAACAAACCAATTATATTCGCCGGTGTTTGGAATATTCTCTGCAATCAAATATTTACTGCCGCCATCAGCAAGCGAATAATACAATTTTACAAATGAAAAATTTCCTGCGCCTTGCCAGCGTATTGTTGCAACCGTCTCCGGCTCTAACGCAGAAACAATTTCATTAAGGATTATAAACGGATTGACTTCGCCTAACGGCGGACTGATTTTAAATGTTCCGTCAGACAAATCAGAAGCAAGAACTGTTACAAGATCACTCGCTTCTATTTTCATAAGAACTCTATCAGCAGAAATTTTTGGAACAGTCCACGAATAACCCCCTGTTCCGCTTACATTAGACGCGATTGTTATGTATGTATTGCCAAAATCAGTTGAATAATACAGATTCACAAACGGCACATTGCTGTTTGAACTCCACACAACATTTACAACATCACCTTGAATATATTCCTCTGTGCCATTTGGGGTTAAGAGCGTAATAGAACTTGCCAAAGGTTGTTGTACAATATTCGGTCCTCCGGACAGTTGCGGACTAAATTCTATTTCAAAGTTAGAGACCGTCGGGTCGTCGGTAATGTCATCAGCGCGCAAAGCAACAGCAAGATCAAACGTATTGCCTGCCTGCCATCCGCCGGATGACATCCACTGCAGTTCAGTGAGTGCGGAAAACGCGACTCCGTCCATTTGGTTGTTCACGCCAGCCGCAACAGATTCGGAAATCGCACGGTTTGCATTGTCCGCGAGAGCTTCGGTCCAAGTATCCGCATTGTCGCGCGAGTACCACACGCCTTCGGTTCCGCCATGATCAGACGCTTTGTTTGAAGCTATAACGCGCCACGCACCTCCTGTAAATACTTTGAACGAATCGCGTCCATCAAACGACACCGCGTAAAAAACATCCGAGCTTACATTCTCAACAACCGCATGCGATTCAATTCCGCCTGTTCCGGTTCCGCCGAGCTGTGTAGTGTCGGTTGTGATTGTTGTATAAAACTGATTAGCCGGTACGCCAGCTGGGATAAAATGATAAACCCCGCGCGGCGAACAGCCCATAACCCACAATTCATCTCCTGTAACAACAACATCTTCTCCGCACCAACCCATGGCATAAGGTAAACCTTCAACTTCAAACGAAGTGCGATCAATCAAAAACATTCCATCTCCTTGATCTTCAATTACAGCAAGAGCGTTTTGTTCTTCAAACAAAGCAAAGCTGCTAAATGAATTTGGCAAGGCATAGGTTGTTAATATTTCGCCATTTTCAGCATTAACTCCCAAAACATCAAAATCAGTATCAGCAACCCAAACTATGTCAGTTTGAGCATCATATAAAATAAAATTGTATACAGAAAATACTCCTGGGTCAGGCAGTGTAAATTGTTTTATATCAGTATCAGCGTCAATATCAGTCAAAATCAAATCATCAACCTCACTTGAGAGCATCCATAGCAAATCTCTATTACTGTCATAATCAACCGCTTTTAAATCTTCTCCAAACCCAACAACACCATCAAAAGCGCCGGTGGTCGCATTATAGTATCTGATATTCCCAGTGTCATCGCCGTAAACCAATACCTGGTTTGTTGGTGGTAAATAGTTTATTTCAAATTTATCATCCGTTGTGTCTATCGGGCCAAGAGTCACATCTCCGGTTATTGGACTTATTCTATTAATTGTGGCCGTGGGGCCCATATGACAAGTAAACCATATCTCATTATCAAAGCTATCATAAACAGCCTTATAAAACAGATCAACGCCGGTTTCGCAAATATCGTACGGACCAGATAGCGCGCTTGTTGCCGTATCAATAATGTAAGCAAAGTTGGCGTATAAAGCTACGGCATTCCCGCTCACTGGATCCAAAATAATTTCTTCGCGGCCATTAGATGATTCATCTTGCATTATTATTTCTTCAACAATGTAATTATTGCCGCCTAGCCGAACTTCACCTTCAATGTCAGTGCAATAAATATAAGAAACATCTGAAACGCCATCTGGTACAGCCCCGCCGACTTCGTTTGGCATTAGTCCTTCTTGCGTAACAGAAATCCACGCGTATCCATCTGCCAATGAATCGGTCACATCGTTGTATACAGAACCGATTATAAATTCCTCGCCTCCAATATCAATACGGCACCCTGGCTTGATAGAAGAAGCAGTCAAATCAACAAGACCTCCGAGTCCGTCAAGCAAAACTCCGTTTCCACTGTCATAATCTTCAAATTGCGCCACTGCCGGCACTGCCGTGTCGCGCACATCTTCGCGAGTAAAATCCGCTGAATCGCTAAAGTCAATGCTTGTAATATCAGGATTTACAGAAGGCGTAAAATAACTTACGGTAACATCTGAAAGTGTTGGGGTAACAGATAAATCATCTGTCGCAAGTTCTGCTTTCCATTGCAAATATTGCGAATCAGGCGAACGAACAACGCTGGTGGCGCGGCGCCACTCGGACCATGTGCCGTCCGGCAAAGCCACATCTCCGCTGCGAGTCCAGAAACTAATATATGTATCCGCCGGTTCAACAGTAGTGGAAGCGAACTCTTGCCAATCAACACTTTCACCAGCGTCAATTACAAAGGACTCAACTACGCCTCCGGTCGCGTATTCCGGTTTTTGAATTGTTACTGATCCAACACTCGGCGAATCCGCGCTGTCAGCGTTTTCAAGAAGCAAGCGGTACTGAAGCCATGAGTCCCCTGCCAAATCAGAAAGTATGCCGCCATCAACATCCAACGCGCTCCACGCATCCCAATCCGGATCGCTGTCCGGCTTGGTTACGGAAATCCAATCAATTTCAAGTTTGTCTGTTGCAAGCTGATCGTTGTCCGGCCACCATATTTCAAATCCGATTTTTGAAAAATCAAGTTCATTGTCTGAAGTTACAGGATAAGTCAGCACATGCCACTCGCCATTATTTGTTGATATTACCTGTCCAGAATCCCAATCATCATAATACATGTACAAAAAAGTATTATTTGAATCAGCTGTTAATTTTATTCTTGTTTTAATAACCGAACCAACTGGAAAGAAGTCGGCAATTTTACCTGTATCTATAGATGGATATATATCAGACCCATTCGGTTCTGTCATAGTAAGAATTCCATTGCTTTCTGTTATACTGTCCCAATAATTACCCCATCCCAAATCGCTTATATTAGCTGTATCAGTATCATCAAAATCATCAATCCAATAAGCGTCCGCAGCGCCGCCTCGCGTTTCAATGCTCGAAGAATCGCCAACTCCAAGTGCGCTTGTTTGTGACAATGCTTCATACGAAAAAGATGTAACATCAATTGGCGCTCCTCTGTATTCCCCGTTCAAATTGTAATCGTTAAATTGCAAAGTGTGCACACCGCCAAAAGGTCCCTCATCTGCTCCAAAAAGAATGCCATTCACGGTATCGTAAGCCAAATTTGCTATTTCACCGCTTGTTGTGTGCGGCGAAGAATATAATGAAAACGAATCAGTAATCGTTCCGCCAATCGGCTCATAAATATAAACCGTGCTCTCGGTTGAAATAAACAACTGTTCTCCTAATGAATCATATTTCAAACCTCTGACTCTGCCCCTAATGCTTGAAATGGAATCTTCATCTATTAATGACACTGAATCATCAGCAAAATTTTCCAGAGTTCCGTTAAAATCATAAACCCTGACCGAGTCGCTGTCCTGCGCGATCAAGTCGTCTCCCATAAACTGAATGTCGCGATCAGGGCCAGTGCCCCCATAGGCATAAGTGTTTGCAAGCGTATCGTCTGCGCCGCCCGGCGCTCCATCCGCGCCAAAATCAATTACATGTGTTCCGTCAAGAGAGCCGATAAATAACCGGTCATTGGCTGAATCTGCAAGAACATCTGTAACTAAATTAGAAGGAAGCAGATCACCGTCAGTATAATCAGTAAGAAGCGTGTCCGCATCACCAGGCGTTCCATCAGTATCAATAACACTAACACCAAAAAACCAAGATTGAATGTATAAATAATTTGTTACCGGATCAAGATAGGCCTCCTGAACAAAATCTCCAACTATTGGCGGAACCGATATGGAAGAATAAGTAATGGCAATATCATCACCAACCGTGTCAATTACTTCAAGCTTTCCATTATTACAAATATAAATATATTGCGAGGTAGGATCTGTAAACACGCATTCTACAAGATCTGATTCAAGCGCTGGAATTGTTCCGGTGCTGTAATTTGTTACCAAAATGTCGTCTTCCGGAGCCGCTGTTCCGTTTGTATCAATTACATAAAGCCCGTTATTAGACGAACCGGCATACAAGTACCCGTTATTTTCATCAAACCAAAGCGAATTATAAGAATCATTCGCAATAGCCGGACCCTCCGAACCATTATATGTAAAAGATTTTCCTATGATTACTTCACCGCCGGCTGTGTTTGAAACATCGGTCCCATTGAATGGATCAAATGTAAGGCCTTTTGCAAACTGCGCTTCAGTCGTCGTTTCCCTTATTTGTTTGGAAAGCAAAACATCCCCGGAGGATGTATTTGTATCAAGAGTGTCGCCGACCGTACCAGCTTCAAAATCGGCTTGCAGAGTATGCGTTACAGATGAAATCGTGCTCACGCCAGTGCCGGCTCCGAAAAACAGAAATTGAACCGCGCCGACTATTACAATAGCGAAAACTATTAAAATGGCTGACATGCGGATTTTACGCGAGCGCGCGCACCTGCGGCAAAATTTACCCAAATATTTATGAAAGTGCATATTATATGTAAAAATTCTTATCTAGATTATACAATAAATACAAAATAAGGTCTATCCATAATGCGCAAAGCGGTTTCATGATACAATATACTCGCAATATATGAACACTCACGCAATACAAATTGAACTTAAAGAGCGAAGCGAGCTCGGCTGGGCCAGCGAATTTATGCTTGATTTTCCTAATGCGCAAATATTTCTTGTTGGCGGAGCAGTGCGTGATATTCTTTTGGAAAGGCAAACAAAGGATTTTGATTTTGTTGTCCGCGGCATTGAAGCAAAAAAAATAGAAAGCTGGCTTAGCGAGCGCGGAGATGTAGCGCTTGTCGGACGGGTTTTTGGCGTGTACAAATTCACCCCGAGCGGACACGAAACAGACGAACTGATTGATATAGCGCTCCCAAGAACAGAACAATCGTCTGAAAACTCGCAAGGAGGGGCTAGGGATTTTGATGTTCAATCAGACCCATCGTTGCCTATTGAGGCAGATTTGTCGCGAAGGGACTTTACAATAAACGCAATGGCTTACAACATCGCAACTCGCGAAATTATTGATCCGTACAAAGGAATGGATGATCTTAAAAACGGAATTATACGTGCTGTCGGCAATGCAGAAGACAGATTCCGCGAGGATCTTTCGCGAATGCTGCGCGCAATGCGCTTTGCCTGCCAGCTGAATTTTGAAATTGACAACGCAACATGGCTCGCAATAAAAAAACTCATGCCGCGCATAAATTCTGTTCGCGCAATCGAGAGGGTCGTGCCGCTTGAATCAATCGGTAAAGAATTTGTAAAAGCGCTTGCGTCTGATCCGCTAAGATGTGTCGGCCTGTTTGACAAAAGCGGGGCCATGGCAGAGTTAATGCCTGAATTACTGGACATGAAAGGATGTAAACAGCCGCCGCAGTTCCATACCGAGGGCGATGTTTGGACTCACACAATGCTTGCGTTAAAATCTTTTGAAACAGAAGGATTTACAAATGAAACCAAAATAAAACAGCCAAGCGCGCGCCTGATACTTGCCACGCTTTTACACGATGTTGGAAAGCCGGGAACAATGCAGACGCCTGAACAGCATGGAACCGACCGTATCAGATTCAGCGGCCACACGGAAGAAGGCGCTCGCATTGCGCGCGAAATAATTAATCGCTTGCGGTTGAACCAGTTTTCAGCAAAAAGCAATCTGCACATTGACGCGGATGATGTTGCGTGGCTAATTGAAAACCATCTTATTACAATGAACGATATTTATTCCCTCCGCCCGTCAACTTTTGAGCGCCTGTTTTTCGGTCCTCTTGGCGAAGAACTGATCGGACTTCTTTACGCTGATATTGATGCCACAATATGGGATGATGGATCAAAACCGTTTGGCGGTTTGCTCGATGTTCTAAAAAGAAAAAAAGAAATACTGCCCGCAATAGAAGAAAAAGGAATTGAATCGCTTGTCCGCGGAGAAGATATTATAGCGCTTGGTCTTAAACCAGGGCCGGAGTTCAAAGATTATCTGCTTGCCGTGCGAGACGCACAATTGTCAGGACAAATAAAAAACCGCGAGGAAGCGCTTGATATGCTTGCAAAAATTGTGCGAGAAAAATAGTACATAACAAAAAGGCGAGGAATCAATCCTCGCCCTAAATGTATATTTATCGCCCGACAATTTTTTCTTTAAATCTTCGTTTGAATCCGCGCAAGAAGTTCAACTTTGCCTTGCGGACTTTTGTTGTTTTCAGCAATTCAACTTTTGACACATTAGGGCTGTGAACCGGATAAATTTTTTCTACCCCTATTCCGCCTGCTCCGATTTTTCTAATTATCATTGTTCTGCTTTCTTTTGATCCTCTAAGCCCCATTACTCTGCCCTGAAAAACCTGAATGCGCTCGCGTTCCTCGCCTTTTGGAGAAACATCAATTATGCGCTCATGAACGCTTACAACCATGCCGGGACGGATATCTTCTGTTGCGATTTCTGAACCTTTGAGCTTTTTTAGTTCTTCTTGCTCTGCCAATGCGACCGCCTTTTGGGCTTCGGTTTGTTCTGCAACTAACGGCTCTTGTTCTGTTTTAACTTCTGCAACAGATTCTTGAACCGGCTCTGTCGGAGTTTGCTCAATCGGCTGTTCTTGCGGTTGTTCTTGATCCTGTTTTGTTTGCTCGTCTGTCATAAATCATTGTTATGTTTTGTGCGCACAGTATATGAAAATACTTAAATTCTGTCAAGAATCGCCTGTGCAACTTCGTCCGGTGTCTTTTCGGTCGTGTCAATTACAAAATCATAATTCTCCGTGTTGGCAACATCTTTTCCATACAAATCAATGTATCTTTTTCTGTCGCTAACAGCTCTTTTTTCAACTGCATTTAAAAGATCTTCTTCTGAATCATAATTCGGCTCATCATCGCGCTCATGCTGAACAGCAAAAATCCTTTTAGCCGCAACTTTTGGATCAACAGTAAGATGAACTTTAAAAGAACCAGGAATAAAGTGCCATCCAAGCCGGCTGTCTATAACAGCGTCTGTTTGCGATTCGCCGAATTTGCGCTGATACTCATCAACCTCATGATCCGCCTCTGGATTGGTTTCGCAGTATTCGTTAAATTCGCCGATTGTCATTCCTTTTTCTTTTGCAAAGCGCCCGAACATATCGCCGGTTGAAAAATACGGCATGTTTGTTTTTTGGGATAAAATTTTCGCAACAGTTGTTTTGCCGGAACCCGGCGCGCCGCTTATTGTTATTACCATAGTTTAAGTTAATGTTTCCAAATATTTTTTTAGTTCGACTGGCAATTCAGCGCTAAATGTTTTAACTTCGCCGCTTGGCAGAGTTATTGTCAAAAACGACGCATGCAGAAATGGACGATTAATTTCCGCTTGCTTTAATTTTCTGTTCATATAAAGAGTATCGCCAGCTATCGGGTGCCCTGACGCTTGCATTGTTGTGCGGATTTGATGTGTGCGGCCTGTTTCTATATGAACCTCAAGCAAAGAATAATTTCTGTAATTTTTTGTTACTGAATAATTTGTAATCGCTTCTTTGCCTTCTTGCGACATTGGCCGTGAAACCATTTTTCCTGTTCTTTCAGAGCGCGCAATATTAACTCGCAGAGTTCCAAAATTCTTTGGCATTTGCCCGTGAACAAGAACAATATATATTTTTTTTGCTGTTCTTGACTGAAACTGGTCTTTTAAATGCAGGAACGCTTTTTTATTTTTTGCAAAAACAATCACTCCAGACGCTCCGCGATCAAGCCGATGCACAACGCCAGGACGCATTTTGTTTTCTCCTACCCTTGCGATTTTTGGATATTTTGCAACAACAGAATCAGCGAGCGTTGGTTCATGCACCCCTGACGCACCATGCACCACAACGCCCGACTGTTTGTTCAACACAAGCACATCATCGTCTTCGTAAATGATATTAAGTTCGGGCAACTTTTTATCGGAATTATTTTCCGGCTTAATAGTTATTTCTATTTTTTGCCCTTTGGATGTTCTTGAACTGGATTTTGCCAATTCTCCATCAACAAAAATAAAACCGCTTTTAATGTATTTTTGAACTTGTGCACGCGAAATTTTAAGCTCTTGCGATAAAAAAACATCAATTCGCATACCGCTTGATTTCTCCTTTACTTTTAATGATTTGCTTGGTTTCATATTATTGACAACAGTTATGCATGCTGGTACTGTATCACATCTTCCTATTTTTGAGGAAAAAGTGTACAATAATGCCATTGCATGAGACGAGAAAACATTGCCACGGGTCAGTAGCTCAATGGTAGAGCGCGGATCTTATAAGTCCGTGGTTGATGGTTCGAATCCATCCTGACCCATTCAGATCGCCGAAGTTAAACAAACATCATATATGATAATAGCAATTATTCTAGGCATTTGCGCCGCGATCAGCATTTACATGATCCGCTTTGGAATCCGACACCACCACCCGGAATCATACAAAGGCGCAAGCTTTATGCTTTGCGGAATTGTAATTTATGCAATTCTTTTACTTATAACTTTGTGATTATAATTGAATTCATAAACAATCCGCTGTTTTGGCTAATGGCTATATTGTGGTTTGTGCTTTATTGGATTTTTGGAGGAGTGCTGTTTTCACTTATCGCATTTTTCCAAATGAAACGAATTCGCAAAGTCAGGTTCAGTTGTTTGTTCACATTTTGGAGCGTAGCAAGCGCACTTGCCGGAGCGTATGCGGGTATTTGGCTTTCGCAAGACGCAATCAGCGAATGCGGAGAAATTATCGCCCAGCCATTGCGCGCGGCTATAACAGAATTTGCTTGCGGGTTCGCTGGGATTATGATAGGAATGTCTGGCGGAGCGGCTGTTTTGCTGATTGGAGGATTTTTGCTCCTTATCCTGTCGCGATCTAAAACAGCAAGCTGGTATGATAAAGACAGACAAGCAACTGAAAATGAAGAAGAAGAATAAAAATATATAATTATCTCGGGCGGTTAGCTCAGTTGGTCAGAGCGTCACATTGACATTGTGAAGGT
>DNKR01000047.1:32882-33067 GCA_003497135.1 Candidatus Uhrbacteria bacterium
GAAGGTCACAAGTTCGAGCCTTGTACCGCCCACCAGAATCTAAATACAACAAAAATTAATCAGAGCGTCACATTTACCCTGCCGCAGCCCCGCCATAGGCGTGGCGAAGGCGGGTTGACATTGTGAAGAATTGGTAAGTTTCCCCCGCCAACGGCGTGGGTCCACGCCACGCAAAAAGATGGCGT
>DNKR01000046.1:0-1983 GCA_003497135.1 Candidatus Uhrbacteria bacterium
GCTCGTCCGAGAGTTTGACCCTGCGGCCAGCACGGCCGCGTTCATCTCATACGGTCAGGCACAGATGCAGGGGTACCCAAACCCCCTGCAGGACGAGTGGAAGCTTGTCGAAAACGCGTCCGGCATACATGCTCGCCTTGAGATCCCAGATCTCACAGGCAAGCACAAAATGCTGGACGCACTGGCCGCGCTGCTCCTTGCAGCTCGGCTAACCAAGGAGGAACTGACCCGCGCTGAGTAGTACGCTAACCCCGTACAGCTCTCGCGGGTCTCCTTGTTTATAAACAAAAAACCAGGGGTAAAACCCGGGCTTTTTGTTTAACCAAAACGATTTTATTGCGATGCTTTGTATGCATCCGCGTCTTCTTTGGACATGATCTTAAACATGCCTGTTCCGCAAACAGAACAAACACCTTTAAGTGCAGGCCTTGTTTTACCGCCTTTTGCCGGCATTTCAATTAGCTGCGCATCCTTCATGACGGCTTTGGTCTTGCACTTAACGCAATAAGCTTGTATCTCCATACCAATTAATTAATTATGACTTAAATTGGCTGTTTATCCACAGCCATTCTAAACTAATATCAGCATAGCTTATTTTTGAAATAAGCCAAAATAAGTTATAAACAGCTCATTTGGAGCGCAAAACAAGAACAAGATCAGAAACATTGCTTCCGGTTGGTCCGGTTACAATGTATCCGCCTGCTTTTTTAAAAAATTCAAATGAATTATTTTGCAAAAGATAGCGTTTTGGATCAATCCGTTTCTTTTTAGCGCTTGCAATAAGTTCGTTGTCAGCCAAAGCCCCTGCAACAGGTGTATTATCAATGCCATCAGATGCAATAGAAGCAATTATTTGGCCTTGTTTTATGGCGGATATTGCGCCAAGTACAAGCTCTTGATTGCGCCCGCCAGACCCGGTTCCTTTGATTGTTACAGTTGTCTCTCCGCCAGCGATTAATGCTTGTCCTTTTTTTGAATCTTTAATAAGTTTCAGACCAACCTTGCGCGCTTCTCCTTGCAGTTTATCTGTTAAAATTTTTGCTTTATAACCAAGCTTTTTTGCCTCGCGAGCCATATTTGTAAGCGCGTCAGTGTTTGAACAGATTAAAAAATTATAAACATTGTCAAAATACAATTTTTCTTTTGGCGTTTCTGTTAGTTCGCAAACAGAAAGTCCGCAAACCTCTGCGATTTTGTATTTTTTAAGCAATTTTTGAGCATCGGTAACAGTCGTGGTGTCGCGAACAGTCGGCCCGGACGCAACCATGTCAAGCGCGTTTCCTGGAACATCAGAAAATATAAGCCCAACAACAGTTGCCGGATAAACAATGCGCGCTAGCTGGCCGCCATGGATAAGCGAAATGTGCTTACGGATTGTGTTTATTTCAGAGATATTCGCTCCTGCTTTGAATAAGGCCTGATTGATCCTTTGCAGATCAACACAGCGCAGGTTGTACGGATCGCACAAAAGCGCTGAACCTCCGCCTGATGCAATAACAATTACAAGATCGCGCTCGCCAACGCCTTTTAGCATATTCAAAATTTCATGCGTTGCGCGCACATTCTGAAACGATGGATGCGGGTGCGTGCCTTCAAACGCGCGAACGCACGAAAGCGTGCGCTTTTTAACATCAAGTACAATACCGTCTGTTATCCGTTCTTTACCAAGAACATTTTCAATAGCAAGCGCGGCATCGCAAGAGCATTTGCCAAAACCAACAACAAAAACGCGGTCAAACTTTGATAAATCAAATTTCTTTCGCTGTACAATAAGCGTATTATCTTGAATCTTAACTGATCTTTTGACTGCTTCTTGCGAGTCAATCGCCAAAAGACCGGCTCCAAGAATACTAAGAGCGTCAAGGCGAAGCTTATTTGCGCCAAGCTCTTTGGAGTTCTGAATTTTTGACTTAACTTCTTCCATACATACCCTATTCAAAACAATATCATATTGCTGTACAAAAACAAAAATCCCCCACCGCC
>DNKR01000046.1:2078-3689 GCA_003497135.1 Candidatus Uhrbacteria bacterium
TGCGGGGGGGATTTTTATTATGCAGCGGCTCTGCCTAAATATTGCTTTGCTTCGGTGTTGTATTTGGCACGATCAAGAACATTGTTAAACGCTCCTCGCATGTCTCCCGTTGATATGCTCGAAATTTCTTCTGAGGAAAGCGCATCTGCGATTTTTAGGAGATCTTCTTGTTTAACATCTGTAAATTGAGTTCCTTTTGTCCACTCGCTTTTCATTCCATGCAACAAAAGGGCTAATAGAGCGTCTTTGTTTCCTGTTTTAAGCTCTGCCAAAACACCTTCCGCACCTTTGTTTTTCATGAACATATCCGCTCTTGCAAAAGGCGCGCCTAAACGCGCTTCGGATGCGGCTTTGCTGTAATTTTCCCAAATGCGCGATGCTTCTACAGCTTGTTTAAGGGCTTCGTTTCTTGGGACTTGGCTTTCAATCAAGACATTGTATGCCAATCTTATGTCCTCAATTTTCTTTTCATCAAGGTTGAAATTCTTAAGAACTTCTGCACTTTTCCAATTTCCAACAGCATCTGATGCGCCGCGAAGTTCTTCAAATTTATCATTTGTAATGTAATCTGTTGTCATTTTTGTAAGTAACTGAACTTTCAGTTCTTGCGCTATATTATCATCAGTAAGCAAACGGTATCTTTCGTCTGTTTCTTTGGTTTTGTCGCCGGATGTATCACCTGAACCAGCGCTTGCAGGAACTTCTTGTGGAATATGTCCTTTTTCAACCGTACCTGGCGCTCCACCCTGTTCTTGTTTAGTCCACAATGCCATTCCAGGTCTTTTGTGCTCTTTCGTATCATCCGAAGGAACCGGCCCATTACCTCCCTCCCTTCTAAAAAATGGAAAATTCATAGTTATTTTTAGTGTTAATATACGAAGATAATACAACAAAAATCACTTTTTGTCAATCAAATGTTGTATAAACGAAAACCCCTAGCGAACCGGAGATAGGGGCTTTCGTTGCCTTTCTCCTGCTAGGGGGTAGGGGGGTTGGGGTTGAGGATGTGGTTGTTGATGATCCATCTGATCGACGAGGTTGTAACCGCGAGGATCCTCTGGACCGGTCCATGATTGGCTGCCTCATAGCCAACAAGGACAAGCTGGAAGCCGTGCTTTCGCTGGCTCTGGAGCAGTTGCTGAACTTCCGGTTCCTGCTCCTTTGCAGCCACAACAAGGTCGTAGGGCCCATACACCATGATCCACTGGAGGCCTTCGTGGATCGCGGCACATGCGTCCACCCTGACCATTGGAATGAGACCAAGCGCGTCCCGAAGAAGGAGCGCCTGATTCCCATTCGGCATGATCACCAGCACTTTTTTGGGTGCTGTTAGGGCAACGCTCTTGCGCGGCCCGGAAGTGGATGAGGACTTGGGCGTGGGCGGAGGTACCGGCGCAACCACTGCCGGCACAGGCGGGATAGGTGTCGGGGTGGTTGTGCCTTCTGGGGGCGTTACCACTCTGAACACCTGCCCTGTGGTGCGCGACACCATGGGTGCCCTGTCATCCGCACTTGCGCCGGACACAGCAGGGTGCTCCCCTGTCAGCCATGGCGCATCAGGTGTCGGAGTCGCAGTCGAGGAGGCGGGCGTGGAGCGCTGGCCCAGCGTTG
>DNKR01000039.1:0-2062 GCA_003497135.1 Candidatus Uhrbacteria bacterium
CAGGGATTTATTCCCTGCGCTTTGTTTCTTTTGTGCGTTGTTGTATGTTTTTATTCCGCTATATTACCTCTCCCGCGCCAAACATGTTCCGGCTGTGCTTTTCTTGCTTTTGCTCGTTCAAGAAGTTTGCGGGTATTTTCATCTCCGCGTCCGCGAGTAAGATCAGTAATTGTTTTTTCCATTGATTTGTTTAGGTCATTTATCATCGCGGAAATGTCTATCGGTTTTGTTTTAAAGACTCGTTTATACCATGGAGTTTGTTCATAATCGCTTTGAGTTTTGGCGATTGCTCGCATGTCATCAAGATTATAGTTTGAACCGGTATGCTCGTTTATTATAGGGAGAATTTCTTTTATTGTAGTTTCATCCAATCCAATTGCTTGTTCTAGCTGTTTTCTTGTCATAACTTCCTCGTCTTCGCCTTGCGCGAACCATTGCTTTTCTTCAAGTGTGTATGGGCTTTCTTTTTTTGTTCGATTTTTGAGCGCTTCAACTCCTCCGGTTCTTGCAACTGCCTCGCGTCCCACTGCAAAGCGCCGTTCTTTTTGACCTTTTGGCTCTGTAATCACAACAGGCCTTGCGGTTTCTCGTACACCGCCTTCAAACCACTCTTCTTCTTGTGGCGTGAACGGCGCCTCTCTTGTTACACGCCTCATAAATTCTTGTCCTGCTTCTGAAAGTTCTGGCTCTTGTTTTGGTTTGAGATCTTCTTGCTTTGCTTGCTGTTCTGGCGAAAGGTCCGGCATTTCCATTCCAACGCCATAAGCCATTGTTTTTGGCATTGATTCTGTCAGCTGTTTAAGCAATTCAGCGCGGCCGGCTTTTCTGCCAGCATCAGATTTCATGAAAATATTTTGCGCTTCAGGAGTAAGCTCTTCAAAATTTTCCTTTGCTTTTGCAACAACTTTTTTCCAAGCGGACTTGGTAGTTTCTGATTTTGTCGTTCGCATTTCATTAGATAGAGCATCCGCGTTGTTTAGTTCTTTTAGATAATTATAAAGCGCTAATTTTTCATTAGGCGGCAGATCTAAATATATAGCTTTAACTTCTTTTTGCGCCTGCTCTATAGCACTCGCTTCTTTTGCTTGCATTTGCGCTTCAAGTTCAGAAAGGCGGGCTTCTAGCGCTGATTTTTCATCACCTTGTGCGGTGTTTAGCGACTCTCTTGTTTTAGCGATTTCCAGGCGAGCATTATTACTTTCAAGACTTTTTTCAAGCCGATTGGCCATTTCATCTTCGCCATGAGCTCTTGCGTCTTTAATTCTTTCTTGCAAATCTAATCGCATTCTGCTCATTTGCACAATGGTAGCTTCTAATGGTTTTGCACCTGTTTTCCCGCCTTTGGCTCTTTTAAGGTCGGGCGCTTGTTTTGCAGCTTCTCTGTTTCTTGCTGTATTTTCACCTCGTGTCATAAATATAAGTTTAATAAAAAATTGTTTTCATGAATCAGTTTAGCACAAAAAAGCCATCTTGACAAGGTCTGTGTTTTGAGGTACGGTCATTCTCTGCTGTGGAGGTGAAACATGCAGAATACGAAAAGACAAGAGAGCACAGCAGGATGGAAGCTCTTTTGTAAGCTGTTTGACAACGGATACCCGCTGAACGCGCCGCTTGTGGACTTTATTCGCAAGCGTTTGCTCACGCTTGATCCGCCACCAAGTCCTGCGGAGGTACGGGCCTTGGCGAACCAGATTGCGAGCGTTGCAGGAACAATGGATGTGATTCCGCAATACATCGTGAAAAAGTGCGCCGGAGTTTGCACTGTTCTTGAACTGCGGTACTACATCAAAAGGTCGGGCGTGAGAGTTGAGCACATGAACGCTGACCCGTTTGTTTGCGCAGAAGCGCTTGAACGAGGTCTGCACATGGCCGGTTCTGACGATTACCGGATTCTGGTGTTTACACGCGTTCTTGTGGCAGTAACCGCAATGGTTGCGGAGAACATGCGAGCGACGAAGCTGGCTGATGTTTGCAGCGAAAAGAGCGCGACGTAACAAGATCGCATAGCACGAGCTTACCGGCTTGACCCAATGGGCGGCCGGTTCATTTTTTTTATAAAGAA
>DNKR01000039.1:2150-6212 GCA_003497135.1 Candidatus Uhrbacteria bacterium
TCACCGACCCGTCCCTTTCGAGACAGGCCGGTGAGGTTCGTTGCGTTGTCACTTCCTGGCGCAGACCTTGATCACATCTCCTGGGTAGACCTTCGGGTTGTGCAGTGGTGGCCAAGGAGTCGTTTCCCAGTTGTTGCATTCGAAGGTCGCCTTCATGTCCGCACCTTCGGTGCGATCCACATGCATGGCTGCCCACTCTCCACGTCGGATCACGCGTTGGTCGAGCACGACCAGTTCGTGTTCCGAGTCCGCCTGAGGTAGCTGTTGCCGTGCTTGCGGAACCGGAACGATCTCTTGAAGCATTGGTTGCTCGGTTTTCCACGAGCAGAGCTTGGTCACTCCTCGGAGCTTGATTGCATTGCCCCAGTCATTGCACTCGGCTGTTGCGTCGAGGCTTGGGTTGAAGTTCGCGTACTGATCGAGCGCACGATCGAGTTCGCCAAGCGAGTTGATCTCGACTGTGGTGATGATCCTCGTTTTCTGCTCGGTTGTACGAGTTCGTGTGCAGGCACAACCGCGCTGGTGGAAGGGTTCTGGCTGCGGGTCACACTCGCATCCAGAGCTGGAGTATCCAGAATCCGAGAATGCTGCGGGACCGAAGAGCATGAGGACAGTGAACAGAAGCAGCTTGAATCGCTGCATGGTGTCTCCTTTTTCTGCCTGTTTGTGGCAGATGATAACGGCTAATATATACTAAAAACACCTCTTTGTCAAGAGGTGTTTCTTTATATTTACATTTATGCCGCTCTATCAACTGATCTTAATTCTTGAATAATTCTTTCTGCTTCTTCGCGAGTTGCTCCATTGAGTTTTGATATTGCATCTGGATTTGTTTCTGCAAGTTGCCTTAATTTTTCGCGGGCTGAGTATGCATTATCAGGTGAAACAACTGGTGAATCAGGATTATCCAAGAATAGATGATAAAGCGGGATACCATTATTTAACCTGATTTGAAGCGGATCAGTCTCTTGTTTTTGGTTGTGCATTTGTTTGGAACGACTTAGTTCTTCGTTAAACATGCCGCCTATTCGTTCAATAATACCCATATAAGCATTAGTTAATTATATTTAATAGTAACATAGTTATAAAAAATAAAGTAGGCCGGTCCTTGCTTTCGCGTGGACCGGCCTTGTTGCCTAAGAAATCGTGCTCATGGTCTTAACCATCCAACAGTTGTCAGCTTGTCAGAGAGTGGAACCACATGCCATCCGCCGGATTTCGTCTGGGCGATTGGCAGGCAGTTGAACCAAGGAACGGCAGACTGTGCGACGAAACAGACCTCATTCTCTGTTCGTTCGGTAACCACGGCAACATGGCCCGGATCATCGTCCTCGTGTCCTTCTGGGTCGAACACGATAAGGTCGTTTCGCTCTGGGGGAAGTTCGCAACCGTTTTTGTTTGGGTTGAGCCCCTTTTTCTTGGCGGAATAGAAGTAGCTGTCAGCGTTTCCCGTCTTGGTCATGTTGTTGTGCCCGAGTTTGGTTGTGTAGTATCGATTCGCGAATTCTACGCATTCGTACTCGAGCCCGAACACGCCTCGTCGGTTGTATCTGCCCTTGCCACGGACTGCTACGCCATTCCAAAGACCAAGCAACTCTCCCTGGAATTGCGCACGGTATGTGCGCGGCTTTGTTTCCACGAGACCCTCCGTCTTCTCCACTGACGGATAATTGTCTCCATTGCCCAACCAGAAGAGTTTGATATTGTCTTTGAGCTTGTCGAGTTTGCCTGTGCCGAACTGGCCAACAGTTTTTGCAACCTGCTGCCAGTCTGGGGAATTGCTGACAAGCCTAAGGTCTGCGCCATCGCGCGGCATTTCCGTTCCATTGACCTCCCAGATGTAGACCAGGTCAAAGTCATCGGGCATGTCCCACGCGTTTCGTGTCTTACTGATCGCGTCCACTCTGAATGGATTTTCGTCCGTAACAGATGGATGGTGGAACATGTGATAGCCCCACCACGAACCATTGTATCGGCCGACAATGAGCATCAAGTGGGAGTTTAGGCTTCCACCGTTCTCAATGATCTCGCTGTCGTGTCTGGTTCGCTTGTAGTGGTAGCCAACCACATACATTCGATCAGATGTCAGTTGATCCTCATGCCCAACAGTTTCCAGAACATTAGAGAGCCAGAAGGTCCTATCTCGTACCTCTATGATCTGGTTTCCTTTGATCTCGAAATCGTCACCGCGCTCGTACACAAGCCTGACTGTTTCGCTGTTCACTTCACCGAACTTCCATGCTGCCGCGTCTTTGATCTTCTTCTCACCCAGAATGAAGTTGATCGCATTCTCGACATTCAGCGCGCAATACTCGTTATCCCAGCCATGCAGAGGAACAAATGCAGGGATCGTGTCATGACGGTATGTGTACAGGCTTTCGAGCAGTGCTCGTCTTTCTTCTGGCGTGCGGGGCGTTTTCGGAAACTTCGCCTCCCACTCTTTGTCCGCACGACTGACTTCCGTGCAAAACGGAATATAGAGCGCTATTGCGCCGGCAACCAAAAGGAGGCCGACGAAACTGATCACAGCTCTGAATTTTCGCATCGTTGCTCCTTTTGCCAGCGCGTGCTGGTGTACAAAATTCGGTCATGATCGACCAAATTTGACCAAATATAATATCAAAAAAATCGCCATTTGTCAATATTTGGCTAAGAAGACCGAAATTTATTAAAAAAGTTAAAGTTTATCTATACCCCGTAAATCTGTCCATACGCATATTGCGCAAAGGGATACCGGCGTTTTTGAGCATTAGAAACATTGAGTCAGCAAAAGAAGGGGAACCAACAATGTAAAAAATTGACGACATGTCGTCTGCGACATATTTTTTAATCATATCCAAAGTAATGCGGCCGGTTTCTCCGCTCCATGAGTCGTTTGGTTTTGTGATCGTTTGAATGAGTTTTACATTTGACATTTCTTTTATAAACGCAAAATCCTCTGGCTTTTGGCAAGATGCAAAAACAGTAATAGGCGCTTTTGAGTTGCGATTAATCGCGTCAAGAACCATGCTCCGTACGGGCGTTGCGCCAATTCCTCCAACAAGAAACACAACAGGCTGATTTAGATTTTCTTTAATAGTAAACTGGCCAAACGGTCCGGTGATTTCTAAAGTGTCGCCGTCTTTAAGTTGCGCCATGTATTTTTTGTATGGGCTGTTGCTTAGCCGCATTGCAAAAAGCAAAAGGTCTTCTTGAGGACACGAAGCGATTGACATGTGCCGTCCGCGTCCGCGTTGATCCTCATTCTCGTTCATGTTGGGTACGCGCAGATCAACATATTGTCCTGCAATAAAATCAAAACCATCCGGCTTTGATGTTTCTATAAGAATCGTGTTATCAGCAATTATTTCGGTTCTGCGGACTTGAACCGGATATGTTTGCTCCATAAAAGTTTAGACAGCAGAAATCAGGATTTATTTACAAGCATTATATCGTTGTTCAACAATGTTCCAGTCAATTGCATTGAAAAACGCTTGGATATATGATTTTCGGTCAATTCCATAGTCAGTTATATATGCGTGTTCAAATACATCCATTATAAGCAGTGGAACACATCCGGATAAATGGCCTTCGTCATGTTCGTTGATCCAGCAATTGAATAATTGTTTTGAAACAGTATCAAAGTAAAGCACTACCCAGCCGATTCCGCGCATTGCGCCTGTTGATTTGAAATCATTAGCCCACGGATCTTTGTCTGCTGAATGTTTTCCAAAATCCGCGTCCATTTGTTCTGAAAGCTTTGATGCGCCGAGCTTGTCTGTTCCGGTTTCTTTTGTCATGTTTTCAAAATACAGCTCGTGCAATCGCATGCCGTTGAATTCCCAGCCGAATCTGCGTTTAAGTTCAGCATATTCCGGCGAAGCAGAATCAAGCGATACGAGCTTTTCCGCTAGCAAGTTCGCGTTTTTAACATAGCCCTCGTAGAGTTTGAAGTGATTGTTCAGCATTGTATCGCTGAATCCTGCTAGTCCTAGAAGATGTGATAAGTTTTTTGGTGTGTTGCGCATATGTTTGTTCGTCATTTCGAACCCCTGCAGGTAGGGTAGGGACGCACAGCTGTGC
>DNKR01000039.1:6309-25935 GCA_003497135.1 Candidatus Uhrbacteria bacterium
CTACCTGTCATGAAGATTGGTTCGAGATGACGGAGAGAATAAAAATTTCTAAATTTTCCCAACCAAATCAAGTCCCGGCTTAAGTGTTTTGTCTCCCGGATGCCACTTTGCAGGGCAGACCTGGCCGTTATTTTCACGCACGAATTTTGCTGCTTGAAGTTTGCGTAAAAGTTCTTGCCCGCTGCGGCCAACGCTGTTGTCGTGAATTTCTATTGTTTTAACTTTGCCATCCGGATCAATTATGAAACTGCCGCGAAGCGAAAGGCCTTCGTTTTCAATATAAGTCCCAAATGCTCGGCATAGATTTCCTGTTGGATCAGCAAGCATTGGGAAGCGGATTTTTTTTATTGCTTCGGAATTGTCGTGCCATGCTTTATGCGCAAAAACAGTGTCAGTGCTTGCGCTCAAAACTTCCGCGCCAAGTTTTTGAAACTCGTCATACATTTCTGCGAGCTCCTCGAGCTCTGTCGGGCAAACAAAAGTGAAGTCGGCTGGATAAAATACCAACGCGACCCATTTTCCGCGCAAATCGCTCAAGTTAATTTTTTTAATTTTTTCGTCCTGAAACGCTTCCAGCGTTATGTCCGGAACCTCGCTGTTTATTTGAATCATATTTTTTGTTTAAGAGTTATTGCGGGAAGGGGGATCTCAAGCGATCCCCGCGTATCTCCTCTTTGTCAGTTGGCGGGTTGTTTATTGCCGGCGTTTTGCGCCAGCATCGCTGTGCGCTTCCGGAGTCGTTCGCGCATCGCCTTGTTGCGTATCGGCTGACTTGACCGCACCTCGCGGGCGCCTAACAAGACCACGGTGAGGGCATGTTAAGCCATGCTGTCTTGATGAGTATTCGTTTCCGCACTTGCAGTGGATGTTTTTGATGGATTCGTCGTACACGCGCTTCTCCTTGTTGTGGCCCTCCAGTAATAACTCTTGACTGGCTTATTGTATAAAAAAATGCTTATTTTGGCAAATATTTTAATAAATCGCGTAGGAGACGGAAATACAGCTCCCTGTCAATTTTTGAAAATTTTCTTTTTAAATTCTTCAAGTTTTTTTGGTTCAAGTTTCATTTTGAGAATGTTCATTACCAGTTCTTTTCCGCTGAATTGCTCACTTGTTACGATTTCAACAAATTCTTCAAAACTTACCGGTTTGACTATGATTTTTTCTCCGGCGTCAAGTTTTTGTTCTGAAACTTTTTTGCAATTTCGCGCGATATATAGATGAATCGTCCAGTCAATTTTTGTTATTGGTTCCCATTTATTTATCAGTTCCCAATCATCAGAGGCAGTTCCAGATTCTTCCAGCAGTTCGCGTTTAGCGCTTTTAAGCGGTTCTTCACCGCTTTCAACGCGTCCGCCAAAAAGCGTGTAGAATTTGCCTTTGGTCGGCTGTTCTTCGTCAGAAATCAGTATTTTGCCGTCCGAGACAGCTATAATCTGCGTTGTATCCGGCCTTTTTATCATTTCAAATGTTTTTGATGTTCCGTCATAAACATCCTGTTCCCATTGATAAACATCAAACATTATTCCGCTGAATACTTTTTTGGCTTGCGCGGGAATTTTCATAGAGTTGTTTTCTTTTCATGAAGTTTATGCTATTTTGCGCTCATGAGCAAGAGGCCAAAAATTATAGTTGTCCTTGGCGCGACCGCAAGCGGAAAATCAGCGTTGGCTTTGCGATTGGCAATTGAATTCAATGGCGAGCTTGTTTCTGCTGATTCTCGCACTGTGTATCGCGGGCTGGATATTGGCACAGCCAAAGACACCGCACAAACTCTCGGCAGTATTCCTGAATACCTGATTGATATTGTTGATCCGGATCAGGAATTTTCTGTTGCTATTTGGAAGAACAGCGCAGAGCAGGCGATTGATGAGATTATTTTGCGCGGCAAAACGCCAATAGTTGTTGGCGGCACTGGTTTGTACATTCAATCGCTTGTTGATAATTTAGAACTGCCGTCTGTTCCTCCGAATCCAAAGCTTCGCTTGCGTCTTGAAAAGTTGAACATTGATGAGCTTGCGGAGCGGTTGCGCAAGCTTGATCCAGAAGGCGCTGAAGCGGTTGATTTGAAAAATCCGCGTAGAATCATTCGCGCAATAGAGATTCTTAATGCGCTCGGCGGATCTCTGAAAGAGCATCGCAAACTTGGCGAACCAAAATATGAATTTTTGCAAATTGGAGTTCAGGTTGACCGTGCGGAATTATTCCGTCGAATTGACGCGCGGGCAGATGATATGATCGCGCGCGGGCTCTTTGACGAAGTGCGCTGGCTTGTGCAGAAATACGGTGCGAACGCTCCCGCCATGAACGCGCTTGGGTATCGTCAGCTTGTTCCATGCGTGGAAGGGAAGAGCGAGCTTGTAGAGTGCGTTGTTGAATTGAAACGCGAAACAAAACAGTATGCGAAAAGACAGATGACATGGTTTAAGCGAGACAAGCGGATTGTGTGGACTGAATCGTTTGGTGAGGCGAGAAACAGCGCTATAGATTTTTTGAAGTATAACAAGTTAAATTGAAAATAAAAACACTCTCATGCTACATAGTATGGGAGTGTTTTTATTTTTGCTTTCATGCTTCATAGCATGGAAGTGAAATATTCAAAAATAAGGCCTTTTTGCTATTTTTTCAAGTTCACTCTTTCTCTAGCTCAACAAGCAGCATATTCTTCGCCATTGCCGGATCAACTTTTCCTTGGGTCTCTTTCATGACCATGCCAATAAAAAACTGAAGCAGTTCTTTTTTGCCTTCCTTGTAGCGCTTTGTCTCGTTAGGATTATTATTTACTACATTCAGCACAGCATTTGCGATTTCTCCTGCGTCAAGCGAACCGCCAAGCATGCTGTCTTCCATTATTTGAGATGGATCTTTTTCGCTCTCAACCATTTGATGCAGAACAGTATTTGCTGATTTTGTGTTTAGTTGGCGCATTGCAACAAGCTTTATAAATTCAGCAAAATTTTCAGGAGTTATTTTTGAATCCTTCCATTCAATTCCGCGTTCGTTTAGTTCTCCTTGCAATTTTGAGAGCATCCATCCGGAGACAAGATTAGCTAGCTTGCGTTGGTCAAATTCTTCAACCCCTTCTGATGAAAGCCATGCACTCAATTCAGAAAAAACTTGTTCCGTAAAAGCTGCAATGTCAGGATCAGCAACGATTTGCCTCGCGTCCTCGCTTCTAAGCCCATACTCGCTAGTAAATCTTGCTCGTTTTTCCCACGGAAGCTCTGGAACAAGAGTTCGCGCATTTTGTTCTATTTCGCGCAGATCAAAAGCCGGAATATCCGGTTCTTGAAAATATCTATAATCAGCAAGCCCTTCTTTTTCACGCTGTTCGATTGTTTTTCCAGTGTCATCATTCCATCCGCGTGTTGTTTGGGTTAGCGGAGGCGTGCCGTCAAGCCAAAGTTTAGTTTGCCGTTTGATTTCGTATTCAAGCGCGTGTTCAACCGATCTAAAAGAATTAAGATTTTTTATTTCTGTTTTTTGGTTAAGAGTTTGTGATACAGCGTTTCCTCGTTCATCAAGTTCGCGCAAAGAAATATTCGCGTCGCACCTCATTTGTCCTTTTTCCATATCAGCATTAGAAATTCCAAGTTCGCGCACAAGCGCCTGAAGCTCTTGCAAAAACACTCTTGCCTCGCGCGGAGTTCGCAAATCCGGCTCTGTTACAATTTCTGCAAGAGGGCAACCGGCGCGATTAAAGTCAGTATATGTTTGCCCGCCAGCATGCAAATTTTTTGCAGCGTCTTCTTCCAAGTGCAGGCGATGAATTCGAACCTTGACCGCCTCTCGTTCGCCTTTTGGCACCTCAATTTCAAGAAAGCCGTTTCGCATTACCGGCTTGTCATACTGCGAAATCTGATATCCCTTTGGCAAGTCAGGATAAAAATAATGCTTTCTGTCAAATTTTGACAGTTCTGTTATTTGGCCGCTTAGAGCCAAGCCGGCAAGCACCGCCATCTTTATCGCTTTTTTGTTTGGAACAGGAAGCGCGCCGGGATGCGCCAAACAAACCGGACACACATGCGTGTTCGGTTCTGTTTGTTCTTGCGAACCGTTCGCGCAGCCGCAGAACATTTTTGACGCTGTCTTCATCTGCACATGAATTTCCAATCCGATTATCGTTTCAAGGTTCATACTTTAGGTTTCATTAATTCCCTTAACAATATCAGCATATATGAAATTCCAAAAGGAATAAAGAGCGTGCTTATTGCAGTTGAAACAATGTCCATCCAAACAGGCGCGTTTTTTGAAAGATCAGCTGTTATTTCCCCGGTTAATATGCTGATCGGAATGATAATTGCAAATGTTGCAATTGTATAAACCGCGAATATTGAGAAAAAGCCCAACAAAAGGCGCCAAGTAACAGCAACAAGCCGCCCTTTTGCAAGCTCCATTGATTGTCCCATTGCTCTTAACGGCCACGCGCCTGTCAGAGCGGAAATTGCAGGTGCAAACGCGAACCAGCCGGCAAAAATAATAGCAGGGAAAATTAAAAGCATTAATCCTGAAATTTCCGCAAGCGCTACAAGTATTGCTGTTGCAACGAACGCAGGGAATCTTTTGTTTGCAGAAGCGCTTAAGTCGCGTGCGCTTATTGCTTTTTTATTTAAAATTGAATCTGTGTAAATCAAAAGAAGCAAACTTATCCAAAGCAAAGAAACAAGCACTATCGCATTTAACGCTGTGTCTGCGTACGGTTGAAATCTGCCAAGAGGGCTTCCAAACAGCTGGACCGAGATCAGCAAAAAATAAGGCGCAAGCGGCCACGCAGCGTAACCTATGAGAGTTTTGAAGTGCAATAATGTGAATCTGATCGTGCCAGCGCCTATTTCAGAGAAACGCATCATAGTTTTATGAATTTTTCTTTAGTCCTTCAAAAACGCGGTAGCCGATTATTGTTGTTATTGGCAAAAAGATCACTGTAACAAATTCTGCCGCAATTACGCGGACAGATGTTATTTGCAGTCCCGCAAATGCGAGCCCTAATACATTTATAATAACAACGTGCATTATATAGGCAGCGAAATACACAAGCAAAAACGGCACAATGAGCCGCCAAAATGTTTTCCACCAGCGCCCGCGCACAAGAGCAATGCTTGATTTAAGCGCGTCAACGCCTTTCTTTTTTTCCAGCAGCACAAAAAAACTGCTGAAAAATAAAGAGATTGAAAATTTAAGCATTACAAGTATTGCGATGATTGTTCCTGCGGTAATAAGGATCATTGATAATAGTTTAAGCGATGAATTGTTTGCGCCAATGCTTAATACAGCTCCTGGAATCAGCCAAATTGCGCCAGCTAAAATAACCGCAATAGATGTTAAAACAATAACCCACAAGTGCGGAAAAAACATGCGCCAGCTAAAATCTGAAAGTTCCTTGAATTTATTTGCGTATTTTTCTGTTGGTTCCGCGATTGCTTTAATCAGCATGTTGCTAACCCAGATGCTTATTGCAGGAGCGATAATCAAGTTGGATAAAATTACCAAAACAAAACCAAGTATGGCGCGAAGGTCCCATACCTGCGATTCTATCGGATAAACAAGCACGGCCGCGAGCTGAAACACTGCGGTAATCAGCATCCATGCGCTTATTTTGATAAAGTAAATAAAAGAAGACGAGTATTGCTCCCATGATTCGTCAATTACTTGTCCGACATTCAGCATTTTTGCCATATTTTTTGTTAATTATTAGTGAAAGAAGAGATAATGCGTTATTTTTCATTTCTTGTTTTGTTCCAGAGACATCTATTTTGTGAATTTTTGTGCCGCGTTTTTCAAACATTTTTTTAAACCATTGGCTTTTGTATCTTTTGTCTATTAATTTTTGATACGCGAGTTTGTCAAAAATTGCATTGTCTTTTTTGCTGACCCGTCCGCTTAAACGCCGCATTGCAATCGCCGGATTAAGATCAGTGATAATCAGATGATCCGGTGCATATTTTAGGGCCAGTTTATTCCCGGGAAGTTCCAGCACGATTTTTAGTGGAAGATTCTCGTGCTGCACCGGCTGATAAACTATTGAGGTGCACACGCCCCTGTCTTGCAGAACTATTTTTCCCATTGCAAGCGCTGGTAATACAACGCGCTTGTAATGCACTAATCGGTCAAGCGAGAAAGCGTGCGCTGTTTCCAGCGGAGTATACGCGCGCTTGTTTTTGCTGATGATTTCGTTTCTTATTGCAGACCCAGTCCACGCGTGCGTTGGTTCGGCTGTTATTATTACATCTGTTTTGCAAAAATCATCTTCGCATGGGAGCATGTTGTGTTTTTTTGTCCACGCAACAGCATCAAAAATTTTATAACCCGTTTTTTCAAGCTGTTGCGCCATTGATGACAAAATAGTGCTTTTTCCGCTTCCGTCAATGCCGTCAATTATTATGAATGTTCCTTTGCGGTTCATGTTGTGCTTTGTTTCGTTGTTTGGCGCAGTAAATATTATACCAGATTATCCGGTAGATCCGAAGCCGCCCCTGCTTGTTTCGCTTATCGCGTCAGTTTTTTCAAATTCTGTTTTTTCCACAGGCATAAATAGGCCCTGCGCCAATCGCTCATGTTTTTGTACAGTGTATGGCTCGGCTCCAATGTTTCGCACAGCGAGCAGAATCTCGTCGTTCGGCCCGCAGTAATCAGTATCAACCACTCCGATCCCGTTTGCGAGAATCAGATTCTTTTTGCTTATTGATCCTCGCGCCGCTAGAATAAGCGAGTATCCGTTTGGTACGCAGATTATAAGTCCTGTGCGCAAAAACTTCGTTTCGTTTGGCGCTATTATTTGTTCTTCAACAACCGCTAAATCAAAACCAACAGAGCCGGCGGTTTTATATTCCGGCATGACCGCATCTGGATGGCAGAGTTTTACATTTATATTCATAGCTTGCATTTATTTGCGTTCGTAACGCACGAATCTTAAATCGTCTTGTTTTACATTTGATGCAATGCGCCACATTTGCGGATCAATATTCGGGAAAACAGTATCGCCTTCGTAATCACGATCAAGATGCGTAATTTCAAGCGCGTCCGTGCGGTCAATTGTTTGCCGATATATTTCCGCTCCGCCAATAATGCAAATATCTTGATCGGACAGTGATGCGAGTGCGCTATCAACGCTTTGAAAAACAAGTACGCCATCTGGAGCTGTGTAATCCGTCTGCCGTGTTATTACAACATTTGTTCTTTTTGGAAGCGGTGTCCCGAGCTTAGTGACGATTGATTCAAATGTTTTGCGGCCCATCAGAACTGTTTTTCCGCGTGTGAGCTCGCGAAAGCGTTTAAGATCTTCAGGAATATCCCAAGGCAGTTCATTGTTTTTGCCAATGACGCCATTTTTTGCAACAGCGGCGATAATTGTAATCATATTTTATTTCAGACAGCAATTTCAAAAGAAATTTTAGGATGGCTTTCGTAATTAACAAGTTTTGTGTCTGTGAACTGCCAGTCAAAAATTGAATTGAATGGTTCTGTAATAATTTTCGGCAGGGGATAAATGTTCGGATCTCGACTAAGCTGTTCTCGCGCTCCGTCAATATGGTTTTCGTAAATATGCACATCGCCCAAGAATCCGACCAGCTTGCCTTCTACAAGACCTGATTCTTTTGCAAGCAAGTGCAAGAGCAGTGCATAGCTTGCAATGTTAAAAGGCAGGCCGAGCATTGTGTCAACCGAACGCTGATTCCAGAGCAGATTCAGCTTGCCGTTAATTACAGTAACTTGAAATGCATAATGGCATGGCGGCAGGGCCATTTTGCCTTTTGCAGCAGGGTTCCATGCGCTTACAATCATACGTCGGTCATGCGGGTCGTTTTTGAGTGCATTTACTAAATATTCCAGCTGATCAACACCGCGATCAATATGGCATGTGTCCCAACTGTTATATTCAGCTCCAAAGCGTCTCCATTGGAATCCGTACACTGGCCCTAAGTCGCGTTCCTCGGCCATGCGCATTTTTGACTGTTCGTCGTGCCCGTATGGAGCTTTTTCCGGATTCGCCCATTCGTCCCAAATATGATTACCTCGCTCTTGCAGCCATTTTTTGTCGGTCAGGCCTTTTATAAAAAACTCCAGTTCGCTGGCAATAATTTTGAACGGCATTTTTTTCGTAGTTAGAAGCGGAAAACCAAGAGACATATCATGCTCAAACATAGCACCGGCAACAGTATATGCCGCTATTCCTGTGCGGTTTTCTTTGCGTTCACCGCGGTCAAGGATTGTTTGGACAATGTCTAAATATGGTTTCATAAAATCAATTGTATTTTATCAGAACGCTAGCGTAATGCAATACGCGGAAATTTTGCGCTTTGACGACCCTGTTATGTTTGACAAGGCAGGAAATCCGCATTATAATGCTATTATAATAATTGATTTTACGATTATGTCTCAAAAAATAATAAAAGTCGGCACTTCAGCGGCTGTTACAATTCCAAAAGCGGCAATGGAAGTGCTTGGTCTTAAAGTCGGCGATCTTGTTAACCTTGAAGTTGATAAACGCGATAAAGGTGTTCGTATTGAACCGGCTTTTGTCGCAGATACTGAATTAATTGAATGGACCAAAAAATTTATTGAACGCTATAAGCCGGCTCTTCAGGCATTGGCAAAAAAGTAATTATGCGCTATTTGCTTCCCGAAGAAATTCTGGTTATACACGATTTAATAATTAATGAAATCGGCGGCTTGCACGGGGTCAGAGATACAGGGCTCCTAATTTCTTCTTGCGAGAGACCAAAGACCTCTGTTTTTGGCAAAGAACAGTTTGAGGGTGTTCATGCCAAAGCCGCTACTTATCTTGATTCTATTGCAAGGAACCATGTTTTTAGCGATGGCAACAAACGAACTGCAATCGCTTCTGCCGCTCGTTTTATAGAAATTAATGGTTTTGAACTGGTCGCATCAAATAAAGAAGTTGAAGATTTTGTTTTGCGAGTCGCGACCCAGCATCTTGAAATAGATGTAATCGCTGATTGGTTCAAAAGCAAAACCAGAAAAATTTGATCTCTGCATTAGAGTAAAATTACAGCATCGCTGTTTGAATAAACTGCGCAATTTGGTTTTTGTACTCCTCAATTGTTCCATTATTTACAATCGTGTAATCCGCCATTGCGATTGGCCCGCCTTTGGCGCTATTTTCTATTTCTGCAAAATCGCGCGAGTGCGACTCTTCACGTGTAAAGCCGCGATTGCGCTTGTCAGTATCTGTTGCGTCCGATTTGCGGTTTTCAAGCCGAGTGTATCTGACTGATGGCGGCGCGTACACAGAGGCAACAATCAAGTTCGTTCCAAAGCGCTCTTTTAATACTTTGTATTCGTCCCAGCTGTAGAGTCCATCAACGACAACATTTCCATTTTTGAATAATTCATCCAGCTTTGGAATATTCAATATCGCAAACGCGGCCATGCCATGCTGTTTTCTGAATCCTTCGCGAACTTCGCGTTCAAGCGCCTCTGTTGGTTCCAGATTGCGCTTTTTAATTTCATCAAGAGTGATTTGTCCAAAGCGCAAATACGAAAACCCGCTTTTTACAAGTTCGTCCGCCAAAACGCTTTTTCCGCTTCCGCACATGCCGACTATTGCAACTACTTTAGTGCTTTTCATATTAGCTGTTAGCTTTTAGGTTTTAGCTTAGTAGGTTAATGTAAATTATTAATCATTTTGCTTAAGATTCGCATAACTTCATTCAGCAGTTCTTCAGCCACTTTTCTTTTATCAGGCGGGCCAAAATTCAGCATAGATGATATTTCCAGTTGTGTTTCAAGTTCTGCACCGGAGGATCTGGATATAATTAAGAATTGTCGGTAATCTCGTCTTGTGTCGCGTCTTCGGCCTTCCGCAATATTTGATGGTATTGAAACAGAAGCGCGGCGCATTTGTGAGACCAGCCCAAAACGCTCATTCACAGGTAAATTTTCTGTGAATTTATAAATAAGCACAACAAGTTCCATAGATTTTTGCCAAACTATCAAATCTTTGTATGAATTCGTGATTTTGTCCATAACTTTTGTCCTTCTAAGCTAAAAGCTAAAACCTAAAAGCTATCCTCGTGCGGAGGGAAGCCGTTAAGTTTCAGTTTGTACTGCGGAATGTATTCGCGCAAGTTGATTCCGGCCAATGCCAGCATGTTTCGCGATGCTTTGAACACATCTTGATCAGCGTATTTGTCAGAAGCAAAAACAACTTCTCGTATGCCATTTTGGATGATTGCTTTTGCGCATTCGTTGCACGGAAATAGGGTTACATAAATCTTGCAACCTGACACAGGCGCGTTGGAGTTGTAAACAGCGTTCGCCTCTGCGTGAACCACATACGCGTATTTTGTTTCAAGAAAACTGCCTTCGCGGCCCCATGGGAGTTTGTCATCGTGTATTCCGCGAGGCCAGCCATTATAGCCGAGTCCGACAACGATATTTTCAGGATTCACAATAACAGCGCCAGCTTGCGTGTTTGGATCTTTTGAGCGCTCTGACATTAGATGCGCCATGTGCATAAAGCATTCGTCCCATGAAAGGTAGTGTTCTCGTTTTTGAGTTGTCATATAGAATTTGTTATATACAATTTTGGCCAGCAAGTCAAAATATTGCAATAGCATAACAAAAACGCACGATATGAACTCGTGCGTTTTTACTTGGCTTATAATTTATTCCACCGCGACTTGAATTGCAGGGCCCATTGTTGTTGTTAGAACAACCTTGCGCAAGAAAATGCCCTTGCTTGACGGCGGTTTTGATTTTTTAAGAATATTTACAAAGGCATTAAAATTTTCTTCAATTTCAGCCGCGCTCAAAGATGCTTTGCCGATAATTTGATGTATGTTTCCGGTTGAGTCATTTTTGAATGATATTTTTCCGCCTTTTTGTTCTTTGATCATTTTTGTAACATTATCGCTCACTGTTTCTGTTTTTGGGTTTGGCATTAGTCCGCGAGGGCCCAAAAGTTTCGCGAGTTTTGCAATTTTCGGCATCATGCTTGGAGTGGCGACCGCAACATCAAATTCTATTTTTCCGCTTGTTGCAAGTTTGGCTATGAATTCATCGTCAGCAATAATATCCGCGCCAGCGGCTTTTGCGTCATTGACTTTTTCAGAATCAACAAAAGCCGCAACAATTTTTGATTTTCCAAAAGAATGCGGCAAAGAAATTATTCCGCGAACAAGCTGGTCTGATTGTTTTGTGTCAATTCCGAGCTTTGCGTGAACCTCTACGCTTGAATCAAATTTTGTGCTTGCTGTTTGTTTTGCGAGTTCTGCGGCTTCTGAAACAGTATAAAGTTTTTTCTTGTCAATTATCGCAGATGCTTTCTTGTATCTTTTGCTTCTTGGCATATGTGGTGTTAGTGGAATTATATTCCTCCCACTTGATTAATATTAAACAATTTATTCTTGAACGATAACGCCCATCTGTCGCGCTGTTCCGGCTATGATTTTTGTGGCCTGATCAATATTATTCGTGTTTAGATCAGGAAGCTTTTTTTCCGCTATTTGGCGCAATTGGTCTTTTGTTATTTTTCCTACTTTTTCTTGCAGCGGTTTGCCGGATCCCTTCTGGAGTCCGATCGCTTTTTTAATCATATCAGATGCAGGGGCTGTTTTTGTTACAAAATCAAATGTACGATCATCATACACATTGATAATAACAGGAACAACTTCGCCTCTGCGATCCTGCGTCTTTTCATTGAATCGCATTACGAATTCTTGAATAGGAAGACCGTGTTGTCCAAGAGCAGGTCCAACCGGAGGCGCTGGTGTTGCGGCTCCTCCTGCGATTTGGAGCTTGATTTGTGTGATTAATTTTTTGGCCATATTATTGTTGCGCTATATTTTCTTAATCTGCAAGAAGTCCAGCTCAACCGGCGTTTCGCGGCCGAACATTGAGACAAGGACTTTGATTTTTCCTCGCGTCTCGTCTATGTCGCTGACTTTGCCTTGGAATCCTTTGAACGGACCATCGGTAATCTGTACAGGGCTTCCAACATCAACATCAACTTTGTATTCCGGTTCTTCAATTCCCATTTTTTTCTGGAGCGAAGCGATTTCTTCTTCTGATAGGGGAGTTGGAACTGTTCCGGTTCCAATGAATCCTGTTACATTCGGAGTGTTGCGAACAACATACCAGGAATCATCGGTTACAACCATATCAACGAGCACATAGCCCGGAAAGAGCTTTTCTTCTATGATTTTGCGCTTCCCGTTTTTGATTTTTATTTTCTTTTCTTTTGGGATCAAGACATTGAAAATTTTGTCTCCCATGTCCATTGATTCAATGCGCTGGCGCAGGTTGTGTGTAACATTTTCTTCGTAGCCGGAGTAGGTGTGGATAGCGTACCATCTGCGTCCGCGTTTTGCTGTTTGTTTTGCCATATATTGTACTAATTACGAACAGCAGTCAAGAGCGCGTCAAGGCCTGCGTTTAATCCGTAGTCAAGAATTCCGAAATACGCGGCAACAGCTATGCTGACTGCAAAAATAAGGATTGAATAGCGGACAGTGTTGGCTCGTGACGGCCATGTAACCTTTTTAAGCTCTTCTTTTGCTTCTTTAAGGTAGTTTAAAAGCCGATTCCCTGGCTTTTGCGGTATTGTTTCGTACATATTTTGCTAAATATAGCGAAATAGTTAATAAAAATTAAGTATCTAAAAACCCCTCGCAGGGGCATGAAACAATAATAGCTTATATTAGAAAAGAGCGCAAGATGCGTTTGATTGATTTATGTGTTTTGTGTAAAATAAAATTGATGAGCAGCAAGGGATGGTCTTTTGTTTGTTCATCAACAACCGTCTGAGGTGAAACAAAAAGCAACCGAGGCAGAAGACCGATAAAAGGAAGACTGAGCAGGGGGCAAGGCGCAAGCCAAGCCCCCTGCTCATAAAAAACACGAATACTCCAAACGAGAAACAGGAACGCAATCCCTGTTTTTTTATTTGTCATTCAAAAATATAATAAATATGGCAAAAATATTGAAAGTTTGGTAAGCTGAAATTCTTCAACCAACGAGACGCTTTGCCGGCGGATGGTCCGAAGGCAGGGCGGGTTCATTCGAACATCTGGGCGGGGCAGGCGCCTCCCTCGACAAGTTGGTTCTTGTCTCGCCCAGATCTCGTTCTTCTCACTAGGGCAACGCCAGCCCTTTGTTTTTTTTGAAAAATTGATTGATTTAAATAAATTGTGTAATATTATTTTTGATGAGCGGCAAGGGATAAGCTCTTGTTCGTATCGTCAGTGAACGAAAAAAGGAGATCTCGAGGGAGACATCGAAAGCTCGAAAGCTCAAAGAGAGAGTCCGTACGACGAATATGGTCGGGGGCGAGGCGCAAGTCAGACCCCCCTCCATATAAAAACCATTCTATCCGCAAACGCAAAAAGACAGGGCAACGCCAACCCTGTTTATTGTTTTATATATCCAAATGTTCAACTGTTTTTGCGTGTGTCTGAATGAATTTCTTTCTTGGTTCTACATCAGAGCCCATCAAAATATCAAAAATTTCATCTGCTTTTTGTGCGTCGTCTATCGTAACTTGTTTGATCACTCTGTTCGCAGGGTTCATTGTTGTTTCCCAAAGCTGATCAGGGTTCATTTCTCCAAGACCTTTGTATCGTTGGATGATTATTTTTGGAGTTTTTGAACTGGACGCTACAGGCGCTTGTTCTTCTGAATCCTCGCCTTCTTCTTGTTGGGCTGTTTCTGTTATTTCTGCCTCGCTTCCGAATTCTTTTTTGAATTTGTCCATTACACGCTGTTTTTCTTCATCAGAATAAACATATTGCGCTTCTTTTCCTATTTGGATTCTGTAAAGCGGGGGCTGTGCTATGTAAATATGCCCTTGTTTTATAAGTTCTTGGAAGTGCCTGTAGAAAAGCGTCAAAAGCAGGGTTCTGATGTGCGCGCCGTCAACATCAGCATCTGTCATTATAACTATTTTGCTGTAACGCAATCCGTCCAAGCTGAACATTTCACCAATGTTTGTTCCAAGCGCGATTATCAAAGATTTTATTTCAGTGTTTGAAAGCATTTTGTCTATGCGGGATCGTTCAACGTTCAAAATTTTTCCGCGCAAAGGAAGAATGGCTTGCGTTTCTCGGTCGCGTCCTTGTTTTGCAGAGCCGCCAGCGGAATCGCCCTCTACAATGAACAGTTCAGAATTATTTGGATCGCGCGAAGAGCAGTCGGCTAGTTTGCCCGGCAGTGTAAGCCCTTCAAGCGCGCCTTTGCGAAGCACTGTGTCGCGCGCTGCGCGTGCGGCTGCTCTTGCTTGCGCGGAAAGAACGCATTTGCTTATTATTGCTTCTGCGTCTCTTGGATGCTCTTCAAGGTATGTTTCAAATGCTTCTCCAAAAATCGACTCAACTGCTGTTCTTGCTTCAGGGTTGCCGAGTTTTGCTTTTGTTTGTCCTTCAAATTGCGGTTCTTTGATTTTGACGCTAATGACTGTTGTAAGGCCCTCGCGAACATCTTCGCCTGTAAGGTTTTCGTCTTTTTCTTTTAAGTAGCCCTTTTGCCTGGCGTAATTGTTGAGAGCGCGCGTTGATGCGGTTCTAAAACCAACCAGATGCGTTCCGCCTTCCGGGTTAAAGATATTGTTCGCAAAGCAAAAAATGCTTTCGTGATATTCCTCGGTGTATTGAAGCGCGACTTCAACATCCATATCAGCTTCGTCAGAATGCTTTTGCACATAAAATACATTTTCGTGTTTTGGCTTTTTTCCATGGTTAATATGGCGCACATAAGAAGCAACACCGCCTTCAAAATAAAAAGCGTAAACGGATTTGTTTTTTTTGTCCCTTTCGTCTGTAACGGTTATTTTTACTCCGCGCGTAAGGTACGCTTGCTGGCGCAAGTGATCAAAGATAGTTTGTAAATTGAATTCTTTTGCGTCAAAAATTGTAAAGTCAGGTTGAAATGTAATAATGGTTCCGGTTCCGCTCGCGCTTTTGATTGGTTTGACTTTTGATTTTGGCTTTCCTTCGGAGTATTCTTGCATCCAAAGTTTGCCGTCTCTTTTTACTTCTGCGCGCAGGTATGACGATAGAGCATTTACAACAGAAACGCCGACACCATGCAAACCTCCTGAAACTTTGTATCCGCCGTCTCCGAATTTGCCTCCTGCGTGGAGTTTTGTAAGCACAAGTTCAAGCGCTGATTTTTTGTATTGCGGATGGATGTCAACTGGAATACCGCGGCCATTGTCCGACACCTCAACCATGCTGTCTGGCAAAAGTTTTACTGTTATATCAGTAGCAAAACCAGCCATTGCCTCGTCAATGCTGTTATCAACAACCTCCCAGACAAGGTGATGCAGGCCTGATGCTCCGGTTGATCCAATGTACATTCCGGGGCGCCTTCTAACAGGCTCAAGACCCTCTAGAACGCTTATTTGTTTGGCTTTATATTCTGATGCTTGCGCGTTCTTTTTTTGTCCTGATTTTTCAGCTGTGTTTTTTGCTGTCATAGTCGTTTTTCTTTGTGTATAACAGCGTATAGGATACCATGTTTTTGCGTTCCAAGCAAGAAACAGCCTGACCGTGATATAATGCAAATGTATGGAACAGGAATTGAATCAAATCCAGCCGGAAGACAGATCCGCTGAACGAACTTACAAATTAGGTGTATTTTGGATAACAAGAAAAGGGATTTTCAAAAAAGCGCTTATTGCTGTCTTTATTCTTTTTGATGTTGCGCTTTTTGCTGTTGCTATTTGGGGGTTGCTTGATGTTTATGTTTTCAGCTACCAGCGCGAAAAGGAAATAATCCGCGAACTCGCGTCAGGCAATACATTGTTAAGAAAGATTGTTGAGGAAAGATCAGCCAAACCGATTATGGCAGGCGAGGTATCGTCTGTTAAGTCGGACGATGGGGAATGGGATCTTGTTGCGATGGCAGAGAACCCAAACACTGATCTGTTCGTTGAATTTGAATATCAGTTCAGATTCGCAGGCGGAGTTACTGATGCAAAAAAGAGCTTCTTGCTTCCCGGCGAAGCAAGACCGTTTATGGTTTTTGGATTCAAAAGCGAATCAGCCCCGTTGAACTCATCTTTGCAGATCGTTTCAGCAAGCTGGCAGAGGGTTGACGCTCATGCGATAGCTGATTATGAGTCGTGGCAGCGCGACCGTCTTAACATTGAATTCAGCGAAATTGTTCACACGCCATCGCTTAGCATTGGCGAAGGCGGATCAGCTGTTTCGCGCACATCGTTTAGCGCAAAAAACAAAAGTGCGTTTTCGTACAGCGATGTTCCGCTTATAATTTTGCTTTTGCGCTCGTCTGGCGTTGCCGGAGTCAATCGCGTGTCTATTTCAAATTTTGAAGCAAACGAAACAAGAAAGATAGATGTAAATTGGTTTGATGCCGTGAGCGGCGTGTCAGAGGTGCGGATATATCCTGAAATAAACATTTTTGACGATCGAGTTTACATTCCTCTTCAAGGCGAAACAGAAGAAGACCTGCGCGAGCGCGTATTTAAGCGTTCTTGACGCTTGTCGGTTTTGGCGTATGATTTGCAAGTATGCGAATCAATTATCTTAAAGAAGCGCGAAGAGCTGACTGGGTTGTTTTTGTTTCGGTTTTTATTTTGATTGCTTTTGGCATGGCCGCGATTTATTCAGTCGCGCTTTCCGGCGGATCAGATGTTTTGTTTTTGAAAAAGCAGGCAATAGCTGTTTTAATAGGTGCGGTTCTTGCTGCGGTTTTAACAGCAGTTAACTATCACGCTCTTCGCGGATTTTCGTTCGTGCTTTACGCTGTCGGGGTTTTGATGCTGATTGCTGTTTTGTTTTTTGGCATTACAGTCAACAACACAACAGGTTGGTTTTCTTTTTTTGGATTTAATTTTCAGCCGGTTGAGTTTATGAAGCTGGCTCTGATAGCTTATTTTTCGCAGTACTTCAGCGAAAGGGCGAGCCGCTGTTTTGGTATGCGCGAATTTGCAACAAGCGCGCTTATTGTTGCCGTGCCTGTTGTTGCTGTAATGCTTCAGCCGGACCTTGGTTCTGCCCTGCTTCTTTTATCAATCTGGTGCTTTTATATTTTTTTTGCAGGATTGCCGATCAGATACATGGCAGCGCTTGCCGTGTCCGCGGTCGCGGTTGTTGTTGTTTCTTGGTTTTTCTTTTTGGGACAGTATCAGCACGATAGAATTCTTACATATCTAAATCCATCGGCTGATCCGCTAGGCCGCGGCTATCATGTTAAGCAGGCGGAAATAGCAATAGGTTCAGGAGAGCTGTTCGGCCGTGGGTTGGGTTTTGGTTCGCAGAGTCAGCTGAAATTTTTGCCTGTGAGCCAAACTGATTTTATTTTTGCGGTTATCGCAGAAGAGCTTGGCTTTGTTGGCGCGGCTGTTATTTTTGCAGCGTTTTTTATTCTTTTGCTTCGTTTGCACACGCATGCGTCAAGGGCGCCGGATGCTTTTGGTGCGTATCTATTGCTTGGAATTTTTTCATTAACGCTTGTTCAGGTTGCGGTTAATTTGGGAATGAACCTTCGTCTTTTGCCTGTTACGGGAATAGCATTGCCGTATGTCAGCTATGGCGGCAGTTCAATGCTTTTGTTTGCAGCATTGTTTGGAATAGCGCAAAGCGTAATTGTGCGAATTTCGCGCGAAAAAATGATGCGCGGAGCAATGGGTCGCGGTTTTTCTTTTTTGCGCTTTGTTATAGATAAAATTGCATGATTTTTGTCTTTGCCGGCGCCGTCTATTTTTGCGGTTTGACAATATGTTGTGCGCGGTGTACACTTCTTCCCACAAAAATATTTTATGTCCGCAACACTGCAAATTTCAAAGCGAGAGCTTGGCGCAGATTTAAATAAAATGCGCGAACAAAAAAGAATTCCAGGAGTTCTGTACGGGTTTGGAATAGAATCAAGCCCGATTGTTTTTGATTATAATTTGTTTGCAAAAGCGTATTTGGAGGCAGGCGAAAGCACGCTTGTTAATTTGGATCTTGAAGGCAAGGAGCATAAGGTTCTTATAAAAGATGTTCAACACGATCCTGTTTCCGACCTTGTTTCGCATGTTGATTTTTATGTTGTAAATTTGTCTAAGCCGATCGAGGCCAGCATTCAGCTCCGTTTTATCGGAGAAGCTCCTGCTGTAAAGTCCCTTGGCGGAACGCTTGTTACCCCGACTTCAAAATTGCATGTGCGCGCACTTCCGGAAAAACTTATTAAATTTATTGATGTTCCTCTTGCAAACTTGCTGACTTTTAACGATTCAATCCGAGCCAAGGACATTGTTTTGCCGGAGGGTATTGAGCTTGTTGAATATACAGGAAGAACAATAGCTATTGTTTCCGCTCCTCGCGAGGAAGAAATTGAACAAGCGCCTGAAGCCGCAGCTGTTGCTGCAGAAGGCCAGCCGGCCGCAGAAGCGGAAAAATCTTCTGCAGAAGGAAAAGAAGAAAAAAAGAAGCCGGATGATAAAAAGAAAGCAAAAGAATAAAAATTTTGCTATGGAACAGGATAGCGGACAAAAAATAGAATTTGAAAAAGAAACGGGGCAAAAATCCCCATTTCTTTTTGTTAAAAAAAAGCTGGTTGCAATCTGTATTGCACTTGGGGTTCTGGTTGCGGTTGCGGCAGTTGTTGCCGGTTTTGTTTTTATTGGCAACAACGGTTCTGAATCAAATCCTGACGAGCAATTTGTAACAGAAGATCAAAAAACTGAATTCCGCCACCCGCTGACAGGAGCAAAAATAGATTTGCAGATTGAATCGCTTCCGCGTGTGTTTGCGGTAATGATAGAAAACGCTGCTGATTCGTGGCCGCAAGCAGGACTTGAAGACGCTTTTCTTGTAATAGAAGCTCCGGTTGAGGCGTCAATTCCGCGTTTTGTTGCTTTTTATTCTGAAGAAGACAGTGTTGAAAAAATCGGACCTGTAAGATCAGCAAGGCCGTACTATCTTGATTGGTCAAGCGAATTAGATTCCATGTACGCGCATGTTGGAGGATCGCCGGAATCAATATCGCTAATTCCAAGCATAATCGGCGTGCTTGATCTAAATGAATTTTATAATGCACCGTTTTTTTGGCGGTCAAGCGACAGATCCGCTCCGCACAATGTTTACACATCAATTGATCTATTGCGTAACGCGTTTCAAAAGCGCACAGAACGCGCAACAGTTGGAGAGCCGTCATACGAGCCATGGATTTTTGCGGACAGCGCAGAGCCAGAGGGTCGCGGAAACTTTTCTCAAGCAGAGATCCGCTTAGCTCCGCCTACATACACAATTATTTGGCGATATGACAAAGAGACAAACAAGTTTGAGCGCAGGCACGGATCGTTTCCACACAAAAGTGAAGATGGCGACAGAATATACTCGGACAATGTTGTAATAGTTGAGACAGATGTCTCGGTTCTTGATGCGGTTGGCAGAAGAAAAATTAGAACAACAGGCGAGGGGAACGCTATTTTATTGCAAAATGGTTTTGAAAAAAGCGTAAAATGGAAAAAAGAAAAAAGATCAGATCGTTTGCGTTTTTTTGATTCAGAAACAGGCGAAGAAATGCGTATGAATGCCGGCAAGACATGGATAGAAATTGTTCCATCGCTTGAGATTGTTGTCAGTAATGCTGGAAACTAAAATTTCAACGAATCTACGAATGTCATTATTTTATCTAGCCAAGAAGCCCGCAGATGAGATT
>DNKR01000051.1:0-23854 GCA_003497135.1 Candidatus Uhrbacteria bacterium
CCCATGCCCTGTACCATGGGACCACTGTTTTTCAAACATCATACCTCTATTTTTTATCTTTCTTATTTTGCACAGTATAATATTTTCTTACAGCAATCTTATATCCGCCGCGCCCAAAATGCACCCACTTGCTTATCCGAGCTATTGTAGATTTTCCAACACCGAGCTCCTTAATTATTTCATTATACGACTTCCCATCAACAAGCATTTTTGCAACCAACAATCTCCTCAAAAGCATTATTCTCTCTTGCCTATTGAGAAGATCTTTAATGAACTTTTTCATAAACGCCTGTACTCTCATCTCTGAAAGCACGCTGCAAAAATCGTCCAGCAGTTCCTCTTGCAAATGATAAGACATTTTATTCGGATTTATTCTTGGCATATAATGGACTATTGAACACTCTGATTATTTTTTTCTTCAATCCGCTTTGCTGATTTCCACGCTAACTCAAACACAAGACGCAAAGTATCTGCTATTGATTTAGATTTGATTATTATTCCTATAATATCAGTTTTGTATGACATAATAAAAATATAATCCCGTTTTACGATTATTTCTGATGTAATGTTAGGAAAATCTTTTGCTGGAAGAAAACAGAAATTGGGCTCATTTGGAATCCCAGGGTCCGAATTCTTGTCATCAGTCAAAATTATTGCTCGTATATCCTCTTGCAAGCGTGCAACCTCTTTACGGTGCTCATTTAAAAAAGCCATGTCCGGCAGAACAGCCCTTAGCGCGTCGTGCGGAATAATCTGAATCACAGGCCCGCGCAATCGCTCGTACTCAAGCTGAATCGTACGCAGTCCCTCAAGGCCGACAAGATATCTGATTTCCGGCTTTTGCCCGCTTTCATTGTAAAATGCAAGAAGCTGCGGAAGGATCTCATAAAAATATTTTTCTTTTGTATTAAGCTCTTCTTTTTGCAAATTAATCACAGTTAAAAATCTTTCAGGAGATTCTGCTGCGAATTCCTTTTTTCCGTCTCTTTCAATTGAACTGACAAGTCCTCTTGCCATTAAGCTCTCGAGCGACAAATAAGTCGTTGCCCTGTTTACTCGCGCGTCTTTTGATATTTCTTTAACGCCGCCGGCACCAAGCTGAAGCACTGACAAGTAAACTTGCGCTTCTTTTTCGGTAAGGCCAAAGTCCTCAAGTTCGCGTATCAGTTTTTGCATATTGCTGGTTTAATAAAATTGATAATGTTTTTTTTGCTGTTTGCTCCCATGAAAATTTGACACAGTTTGCAGCGCCAAGCTCGCGCAAATTATTTGCAAATGCTTCATCGCTTGTAACGCGATGCATAAGAGCTGACCATTCCTCGTGATTGTCCGTACTTACATATGCGGCGCCGTTGCCCGAAACCTCGCGCAAAGCAGGTATGTCTGAACACAAAAGCGGAGTTCCGCACGCCTGCGCTTCAAGCGCCGGCATTCCAAACCCCTCGCCTCGCGACGGAAACACATACGCGGCAGCGGCGCTGATTAGCGCCGGTATATCCGCTTGCTTGACCCAGCCCAATCCCTTGATGTGGTGCTCATACGCTGATCCGGCAACCATTCGTTGAATCGCGTCAAAACCATAACCGCCTTTACCAACCAAAACAAGCTCAAACGGGTCATCTCCCGGACGGCTGCTTTTGAAAAGTTCAAACGCCCGCACAAGCGTGTCTATGTTCTTTTTTAATTCTACCCTGCCAATGCAAAGAAAGAAATGCTTTGAAAGCCCGTATTCTTTGCGCACCGACATCTGCTCTGCAGAATCGCGCTTATAAAATTCTTCAGTGTCTGACGCAAGATGAACAACGCTAACGCGATCGCGCGGAACCGAATAATATTCAAATAGATCATCTTGCGTTGCGCTTGAAACTGTTATTATATGCGATGCGCGCAAAATTGTTTCGTTTGTTGTACGCACAAGCCGCTCGTATTCGCTTGGCTCGTACAAGTTTGGAAAACGGCGAAAAACAACATCATGCACTGTTGCAACAGTTGTACGCGGACAAATTCGCGGAAGCGAATGCGCTGGTACAAAAAGCACATCAGGCGGCTTACGCATAATTCTTGCGGACAATCTTATTTTTGACCAGCCCGGAAGCTGCCACTTTAGCCGTTGACCGGACCATCCATCTGGAAGACGGCCTAAATCTTCTGGAAGCTGGCCGTTTGAATAAAGCTCAATTTTATTGCCGTCAATCGGCAAACGCATCATGTTTTTCAAAAGATTGAATTCATACCATTCGGTTCCGGTGCGGAACTTGCGTGTTATGGGGTTTGCATCAATGCCAATATGCATAATTTATAAAGAGCTTGAATAAATTAGTGCGTAAAAATTGATCGTTTGTACGCATCAAGATTTTCAAGCGCAATGCCCGTGCCTTTTGCAACGCAAAGCTGCGGATCATCCGCAACATAAGCCGGCACGCCGGTTGCTTTAGAAATCAGTTCGTCTATATTTCTAAGCTGGCTTGATCCGCCGGTAAGAACAATCCCCTTGTCCATAACATCAGCTGATAATTCCGGCGGAGTTTTATGCAAAACCTCTTTGACAGTTGAAATAATATCTTCAAGCTCGTGCCTTATCGCTTCTGTAACATCATCGCTTGTAACCTCAATGATTTTTGGAAGTCCGGTTATCATATCGCGGCCTTTCACTTCCATTGATAGCTTGTCTTCCATGTAGACAGCGGAACCGACATTGATTTTAATCAGCTCTGCTGTGCGCTCGCCTATTGCAAGCCCGTATTTGCGCCGCGTGAATTCCTGGATCGCTTGATCAAATTTAACTCCGCCTACGCGAACTGATTCTGACGCGACAATTCCGCCAAGAGAAATCACAGCCATTTCTGCAGTGCCTCCGCCAATGTCTATTACCATGTGCCCTGACGGGCTTCCGATTGGAATATTCGCGCCAATCGCCGCAACAATCGGCTCTTTGATTATGTACGCGTTTTTTGCGCCAGCTGATATTGCAGCATCTATAACCGCTCTTCGCTCGGTTGATGTAATGCCTCCGGGAACAGCGATCATAACCTCTGGCCTGAAAAGCCGAAAACCGCCGATTGCTTTGTTTATAAAATAACGAAGCATTGCTTCTGTCGTGCGATAGTCGGCAATGACTCCGTCTTTTAGCGGCCTGCGTGCAACAATCGTGTCAGGAGTGCGCCCAAGCATGTCCTTTGCTTCTTTCCCAACAGCAAGGACTTTTTTGTCTTGAACTGAAATAGCAACAACAGACGGCTCGTGGATTATTATTCCGCGCTTTGGAACATAAACAAGCACTGTTGTTGTTCCAAGATCAATTGCTATTTTTTTTTGAAACATAATCCGTGTCTTGTACAAAATTTATTCAAACTGAACATAAAATTCTTTGTCCTGATCAATAATCGTGTTCAGCTTATACTTGCCATCGCCAAACTCGCTTGAATCTTCAGAAGGGTCTGCGAATGAAACATTCTTATCAAAAGAAAGGTCAAGTGTCAATGCAAAAGGCCATCCGCCGTTTTGTTTTTGCACAAGCAAAGAATAAGATCCTTTGCTGATTTGATTCGCGACAGATTCGGGAAGTTCGTAATAAATCGTCAGCACGCCAGTTTCTTGCGGTTCAATGGAAATAAACGCTCCAAATGCTGTTTTGCCGAATTCTTGATAAGTATCTACATCGCCGGGCTTAAGTTCTGGATTTTTTATTCGGTCATTAAGCATTGCTCCTTCGGCTTTTATAAATCTGCTCCCTTGCGGAACATAGACGCGCGTATATGTGCGGTAACGGGTAACAGTGTCTGAAAATTCACCTTTATGCTTATATTCAATTTTAACAGTTCCTAAATTTTTGCCTTCACTGGTTTTTGTTATTGAGTATATTATATTCCGCTCAACAAACGGATTTGATTTTAAACTGCCGAGGTTAGCATCAACTATTTGAAGGTAGTCGCCGTCTGCGGCAGAAATCTCGCCAGACCATCCAAGAGCTGAAATTGATTTTTGAGTTTGCGCATCATTGCTGAAAATTCGCACGAATTTTTTATCAAGCCCGCTGTTAAACGCGGAAAAAACAGCGTCCCATTTTTCTGCCGGCAATGATGAAAGGCGGTTTCGCATTTCATCTAACAGCTCTGTGAATATTTCTTTTCGTTCGCCCATTGTCTCCCCGCGCCTTGCAAAGCCGAACTCAACTTCGTATTGTAATCTTTCGCGAAAATTTTCAGGAGTGAATTCTATACCCTGCGAGCTTATTGGCCCTGTAACGCGCAATAAATCTTCCCCAATCTCTGGTGTAAGCGCTATAAGCCCGGAAATCATAATATCGTCCTGCTCCGGATCAACAGATGATTCCATTTTAAACAGTTCAAGCACGCGCTGTGAGCTTGTTGGAAAGTCAGGCGGCCAGTTTGCGTCGCGCATATAAAGCGAGCTTATGCCAAGATAGCGCGAAAGAGGGGCTGGTACGGGAACAGATGTTAGTTTTTCTAAATTCTTATCCAATGAATACACATCGCGCGCGTAAAAATCTTTTATGTCGCCGTCTTCAACCGAAAGCACGCCGTATGTGCCGATAAATCCGCCGGCAGGCCTGATTTCGGAATTGTTTTCAAAAAGAATTAAAAAATTCTTTTGACCGCCAAGCCCTGCGAACTCTGGAATCACTGACGCGAGCGGAACAAACAATTCCAAACCGGAAGAAAGAGCCGGCAATGTTTGCGCAAACGGCAAAAGCGCGTCTGAAATAGGGCCTGCGAGCCCATACTTTGGAATGGCATTGTACGCGCGCATTGCAGTGCCCACATCAATTTGCAATTTTTGCAATTCTGGAATTGAACGCGACAGTTCTTCTAAAATTCTGCGTTTTGTTTCTTTTGGCATGTCTTTGTAGCTTTGCGCTGCTGACACGCCGTTTAGCATACCGAGCAAATCGCCGGAGGGCGCAACAGACGAAACTTGCCGCGCAACTCCAAGCACATCTCGAACGACCTCAACTGTTGCAAGCGACACGCGCAAAACGCCTTGCGAGGCGTTTATTTGTTTCCCTACCCATGGAATCGGCTTTGCAAAAACCATTAATCTTGATCTGGACAGAGCGCGTTTAAAACTTTTTTCCGCAACATCAAGTTCTTTGGAAGCAGTATCAAAATCAAGCTCTCCTGCTGCTTTTCCAGCGCGCTCAATCGCGGCCTTACCGGCAAACGCAGATGATACGGATGCGGCAGCTCCAAAAACAGATGATATTGCGAGGGCGGAAAATACAAGCAGAAGCACTATCAATATCTTTTGCGTTTTGGACATTAACCTTTCGCTTTGGGAATATTGATATTGTTCGGGGCCTTGATTTTCCAAAAGATTTAAACCTGACATATTTTTTATTTATTTATTTTATATCGGGGATTTTGTTTGCCTCGAAATTTCCAAAAATACCTGATTGCGCTTTTTATCTGTTCCCTTGTCAGGGAATTAAAGAATTGGAACATCACATTTCCGCCGGTAGCGCTCTCTCGCCTGTGATAATGATACAGCTCAGCGCTCGGCCAGTAAACAACCCTCCACCCATGCTCCCAGAATCTTCTGCACCAGTCAGTATCTTCAAAATACATAAAATATTTTTCATCAAGCGTTCCAACATCCTCCACTGCTTTTTTTCTGGCAAGAATGCATCCGCCAAGAAGCCAGTCCACTTCGCGCGCTGAATTGTGGTCAAAATCCTTCATAAGATGCCTTTCAATATCTTTTTTTCCTCTTCCGAATTTTCCAAAGAATGTCCTGCTATAAAAAGGCGTTAAAAACGACTGGAATCTGTAGCATGAATCCTGAATTGAACCATCCGGGTTTCTCAATCGAGGGCCCATAACGCCTATTTCAGGATTCTTATCCATAGCGCAGACAAGTTCGTCAATTGCGTTCTGCGCTGTCGCAATATCAGGATTGAATACAAGCAAATATCTTCCGTTCGCGTTTTTAATCGCATAATTCACTCCGCCGGCAAATCCAAGATTTTTTTCAGAATCAATAAATTTTACCTGCGGAAACATTTCGCGAATGTCAGAGCTAATTCTATTTGCAGGATTATTATCAACAACTATTACTTCAAACTCGCACGCTGGCCTGGCTCTTTCAAACAAGCCCTTAAGCGTCTGCTTTAGAAGCCCGGGCGTGTTATAGTGGACAATTAAAATGCTTGCGTCCATATTATTTATACGAATAGTTTGCGAATTTGCTTTGGTTTTACGCCTGATTGTTTTGAAAGGCGCATAATCGCTCTTCGCTTTTTTAGAATGCGAGGCAAAAGGCGCATTGCGGAAAATATTGCCATAAGAGTTTTTTGTTCAAATAAAAACAAATAAGCCAAAACAGAAAATTGAAATATCGCGATTCGCGGCAATAATATTAGTGCGTTTATAAAATGCATGTTTTTTTTCATTACAAGCCACTGGTTGCGAGTGGAAAGAAAAGAAATTAAAGGCCTGCGCGATCTTCGCCTAAAAACTTGTTCAAACAAGCCGGCTTTTTGCGCTCCATACACTCCGCGATAGTGATACGCAACAGCGTCCGGCGCAAACAGCGAACAAAATCCAAGAAGCTGAAGGCGCCATGCAAGATCAACATCTTCTTTGTACGAAAAAAAGTCCTCGTCAAAATACTCTCCAAAAATCTTTGCTGACTCAAGCGCGCTCGCACGATAAAACGCGCAAGCGCCGTTTGCTCCGAATATATCAAGCTTGCTGTCAAACTGACCCAAATCAAGCTCGCCCGCTCCCCTGTCCGTAAATCTCAAGCTCTTAGAGACGCTAACACCTGTTGAATCTATCCGATCGCTTTTTACATTTTGAAAAAGAGATTCGTCATTTATATTTTCTGAATACAAGCGCAGAAGTTTTGGCTGAAGGCTTCCGCATTCAGGATTGTTTTTAGCGCACGAAATTAATTTTTCAAGCGCGTCCGGCTTTAGTACAATATCCTGATTCATGCACCAGATAAATCTGTCGTGCAGCTGCGACGAATCAAATCTTGGCATTGCCGCGCGAAAGCCCTGATTGTGCCCTTGCGCAAAGCCCAAATTTTTTGTGTTTTGGATAATCATTGCTTCTGGCAAAAGCTCGCGCAAAATAGAAACTGTCCGGTCTGTTGAACCATTATCAACAACGCGAACAGAAAAATCTCGGAATGTTTGAGCACGCAATGACTCTGCAAAATCGCGCACATATTTTTCCCCGTTCCATGTCACAAGATTGATGGACACTATTGGCTCTGGCATATATGTATCTGTCATTTCGAATCCCCCACCACTGTATCTTGGGGTGAGAAATCTCATCTGCAGGTTTTTTATTGCTTAGCAGTTGAGATCTCTCACCCCCAATAGCTGAAGAGGGGTTCGAGATGACGGAAAGACAATGTAAATTAATTTCCTTTTCTAATCTTCTTAGTAACATTAAACCCAAGATACTTTCCAAACATAAGCCGTGTTTGCGCATCTATTGCAGGAACAGCGCCAAACAAAACGAATGTTACAGGAACAAGAATCCATTGCAAAAACATCAAGGGCCACTTGAAACGGGTCGTATTTTTAGGCCTTGGAGGAAGCAATGTGCTTCCAAGCAAAGCGGAAATCATTACGCCAATGGTCGCAAGCTGCATAATTGAACGCAGTGTGAACGGAGCGTTTGATACAAACGCGGTTTGGTTATTATCTGCTACAAACAACGGAAGCCAACCAAGAAAAAATATCAACACAGGCGCAGTTGCCCAAGTGTACATGCCTTCTATTTGATTAAACAAAAGCCGTACGCGCTTCCAAAAAGGAATCCCGCTGTTTTTTGCACAAAACCGAGCAAACAAAAACGGCGTGTGCTCAACCCCCCATGCCCAGCGCCTTTGCTGGCGGTAAAGCGATGAAAGCCCTTCCCGGTATGTTGCGCCGCTAACAGCATCAAGCGAAACCGGCAAGTACATTGGAGTAACGCGATAATTGCCATTGTACTTTAAAAAACCCTGCAAAAAAATCCTTGAATCCTCTGACACAATATCTTTTTGCCAAAACCCGACATCAACAAGCATCTTAAACGGCATTGAATGCGATGAAAAAGTCCAAAGCCGTTCAGGCCGCGCCAATTCTGTCATGAGCCAGAATGTTGTTCCAAATGCGGCAATGCGAATGGGAGCCGGAGAAGACCAGATATTGTTGTTGAACATTGCAACCGGCTGATACGAGGTCATTGTAGGATTCGGGGTCGTTAAATACAGAAAAGAAAGATACGCAAAAAACTGCGACGGAACAATCGTATCAATATCCAAAGCAGACGCGATAATATCTTCATAATTGATTCCGGAGCTGTCAATAATTTCTTTTACTCTCTCGCCGGCCCAGTTCAGATTTGACCCCTTGCCCGGAATCTCGCCGGATAGATTTGACGGATGCTCTGTGATTATAAACTTGCTAAACACGCTTCCAAATTCCGCTTGCATTGCAGATGCGTTGATTTTAAAATTTTCACTGTCGCCTTCCTCGCCAGCGAGTACGATCATCATTCTGTCTTTTGGATACACTGTTGATTCAATTGATTTTAATGTTGCCCTGATGACTTCGATGTCCTCTTTATATGTAGGCAAAAATATAATGTGATAAATTTTGCGATAATCCATTTCTTGCAAACGCGAAAACCAATCCTGCTTTGCGTGCCATCGGAAGCGCTTCCAGGATACGATTAAAAAAATATTGAAATAAGTTACGCGAAACAGCCAATAAAGATCAAAAACCAGAATAAAAACAATGGCTCCAACAGGCCACACGAACGAAGCCGTGCCTGCGAATAAAAAAGTAACCCACACAAGAATGCCTGGTATCATTTCAAAAATCCTGTTTTCTCCCAACGCTCCTGTATTTTGCATACTACGCAATATTACCAGCCAAAAGCGCAAAAAACAAGGCCAAAACCAAAAACGGAACCCTGCGGCTCCGCTTTTTGAAAAACTTGGTTAAAAAAGAATTATTGGCTTATGTCCTTACGCAATCGTTCTATAAACTTGGACGCATGTTCTTTGCCACCAAGGCCGAAAGCAAGGCCTCCTGCGAGAGCCAGCATGTAAACCAGCCCTTGGAACAAAATTGAGATAAGCTGCGGCGCAATGCTTAGCTGAACCAACGCGGCCATCAATGTGAACAGGAATATCGCCCACTTTACAATACCTGCGACAAAATTCGCTGATTCAAGCTTGGCGGCTGTCATTGCCGCGTGTACAAGATTGCGTACGAAATTCGCAAGCAAGATTCCGGCAATAAGCATTACAGCTGCGATTATCACATTCGGGAGGAACAAGACGACTTCTTTTAAGTAGCTTGTAATTTGATCCCAACCCAAGATGTCTGTTGACGCAATAAGGAACACAACTATGAAGAACCACTTAACTATCCAGCCAAGAAGCGCGCCTACATTAAACGGAACGCCTGTTTTGCGAAGAGCGGAAGTTACCTCGAACTTGACCGCGAGTTCGTCCACATGTAGAAGCTCAACGATCTTTATTACAACCCTTTTTAAGACCGAGGCCACAACGAGCCCGACAACGAACACGACTACTGCGCCTAAAAACCTTGGCAAAAACTCCAAAACGCTCACCCAAAGACTTTCGAATGATGTTTGGAGCACTTGTACGAATAACGGCATAGTGCTTTATGTTATGAATAAAAAATTAATAATAAATTATGCGCGTATCTTACTGTATATAGTACTACATTACCGGCTTTTGTTTATCCACACTTAGCTTTTGCGCATACGCAGGAGACAAACTGCCTATAACCCGCACAAGACGGCTTGCGATTGCGCTGTCGCTATCATTCTCGCTCGCGCTAGCTGATAATAACCTCAATTTAAAACAAAACGACGCAGTGTTTGCAATAGCGGACAGCGTTCGCAATGCAGAAAAAGAACCGGAACCGGTGACAACAGCAACACCTTGCAGATTGCGCCACCCAACAGAGGAGCGTTTAAGATAAGAATTTATGCATTTAAAAAAATCATCGTGCTTGCAATGATTAGCCGTAAGTTTGTTTAATTTTTTGCCATCGAATATTCCAAGAACCAATTCATTTTTTACAGGGCTTCGCATGTAAAGAATCATAACTGCGAATCAAAACGATTTATCATTACTATTTTTTCACTTTCAAGAATTGAATATAAAAATCTGTCTGTTACATCGCGTCTGTATAAAAATTCTTCTTTTGGCAAAACAGTATAATTTATATCCTTGCCGTATTCTTTTTCAAAAGCGCGAACAATCCGTTCCAACCCGTGCTGATTAACACTGCCGACCACAAGCATGTCTGTCGGCACATCTTTTGCTCCGACAAAAGTTCCAGTGAGAGCAAGATAATGGATGTCGCCTTGCGATTGAATCTCTTTGGCTAAATGCTCTTTTGCAAGCAGTTTCATTTTTTGAACAATGGCTCGCAAGTCCTCAAAAAGAATAAAATCAGTGTTTGCTTTGAAGTATTTCTTTTTTTCTGCAGGACCGTACTCGTTTTCGTTTGCGGATTTTGAATCAACCAGCGCTCCGAGATCAAGAAGATTCTGCAGTTCGCGCCGAACTGAATTAAGTTGCGAATTCACTTTGCGCGTAAGCTCGCGCACAAAAAACGATTGATGCGGATTTTCAAAAAAAACATCCATAAGACGCACTCTTGTCTTTGACCCAAACAAGTGTTCAACCTGAAACCCTTTTGTTTTCTTGTGTTTAATTTGCGTCTTTGGCCTTTTTTGACCTTGCCTGCGTTTTGGCATAAAGTGGATACAATAGGTATTCAATGATATTGGCTAATATTCCATCATTGGGTATAATGTACAAAACAATTAAATTTATTGCAAGGTGTGGACAATCAACAAATAACAATCAAATCAGATTACGCGCAAGAAACAGCGCCTGCCGGCAATGCGTGCGCTTATGCGTGGATTTATAAAATTGACGATCTTGGCAGCATAATGTTCGGACTTTTGCACATAAGAACAAGGAGCCAGCACGCTGCGCGAATAGGCGAAATATTAGAAGAACATATTTCACGCGCGTCATCATCGTTTGGAAACGACACAAACGCCGGCCTTAGGTTTGAACAAGTGCTTGAATCAATAAACGAAGAAATATCAACAGCAAGCAAAGAAGAATCATGGCTAATATCTCCAAACGAAATTAACGCTGTTGTAGGACTTGCAACAGACGGCCAAATGCACTTAAGCGGCGTTGGTTCTCCGCTTGTGCTGTTTTTGCACAAATCAGAACAAAACAAATACAAGGTCTATGATCTTGCGTCAGGTCTTGCTAACGAGAACATGCATCCAACATGGGAAAAGCTTTTTGCATCGGTTCTTGACGGCGATCTGCATGACGGCGATGTCCTGCTTACAGGTCCAAAAACGATCAAACAGCAAATTCAACAAGAAGAATTGCAGCAAATAGCTGTTTCGCTTCCACCTCGCAGCGCTCTTGCAAGAATCCGCCAATATCTGCCAGCGCAAACTGATTTTGCAGCAGTCATATTGCAAGCAAGCATAACAAAAGCAAAAACAACAGAGGGCACGCAAGCGTCAATGCACGAGCTTGAATCAATGCAAGAGCGGACAGCGCGGCTTCTATCGGATCAAAAGCCGAGCGTCAAGGGCGTATCTGATTGGGCCAAAAGCATTGCGTCAAAATTAATGCATCAACGCTCAAGCACTTCGCAAAACAGCGGGCGCGCCATAGGAATTACAAAAAAAATCATAAAAATCACGCTAGCAACAATATTAGTTGCTTTTGCTATGGCAAGCGGAGCGTTTTTTGCGCTTTTCGCAATTGCAAAAAAAGCAATAAGCAAGCGCGCGCACAAAGCCGGCTCCGAAGGCATTGCGCTATCCGGCCCAAAACCGTTGGCGGCTGCAATGCGCAACAAATTGCACACAGGACTTCTTGGGCTCGGACGCATGCATAAAACAAACAAATACATTGCTGTCGTGTTTGTTTTGATTTTGTTCGGTTTCATCGGCGGAATTATTTTCTTAAACAGCCAGCAAGCGCAAGAAGATCGCCAGAGCGAATTAAACGCGCGCTTGCTTACAATTGAACAAATGAAAAACGAAGCGGAAGCGAGCATGATCTACCAAGACGAAAATCGCGCGCGCCGCCTGCTTGCCGACGCGTCAACCGCTCTAAACGAACTACAGGGCCCGGAAGCAGAGGCGCGAGCAGAAACCATATCGCAATTGAGAAACGAAATTAATTCGGCTCTGGAAAAAGTCAGTCATGTTATTAAAATCAACTCACCTGTTGCAGTCGGCGCAGCCGAAGGAGCAAATCTGCAAACGGTTTCACAGATAGAAAATAATATATTTACGTTTGCGCAAGGCAACTCTGTCTACAAGCTCAACAGCGCCATCAAAGCATTTGAACAAATAACACAGCCGTCTGATTCAATTACAAATGCGATTAGATCATTTGCAGTCGGCCCTGTTTCTATTTTGCTTAATGCCGGCTCTGGTTTTTCTACTTTTGATCCGGGATCAAACCAGCTTCGAGACGCATCAATATCCGAAGGCGAAAGCGCTGATGCGACTGATGCGGTGTTTTATGCAAACAAAATTTACACGCTTGTGCCAAGCAAGAACCAAATATACAAGCACCAACCGGTCAGCGATGGTTTTGGAACGCCGACCTCTTGGCTGCAAGGATCGCCGGACATATCAAACGCAAAAGCGCTTGCAATAGACGGATCAATTTATATTCTTGCAAACAACGGTTCAATCACCCGCTTCACAAGCGGAGCCCAAGACGCATACAACTCCCCTGTTTTTGACCCGCCGCTTGATCAGCCTGCAAAAATCTGGACTGATTTTGACGCAAAGTATCTTTATGTTCTGGACAAGACCCGCGTAATCGCAATAGACAAATCAACATCCAACATAAAAGCCCAATTCACATTCAGCGGAATCTCCGATCTCCGCGACATGATAGTGGACGAGACAAACAAAACAGTTTTCGTGCTCACAAACAATGGCCTGTACTCTGCGCAGATGACTGGGCTGTAAGTTTTTGTTTTGAATACAGCGCAAAATTATAAACCCTGTTGCAATAAAGCGTACTCTATCAATACAGCTGTGTAAGATAGCAAAAATAATTTGGACAGTTTACAATTTCTGTGAATATCTATCTCGACGAGTCGTACAATTTTCAGAAGAATAAAGGCAAGATGTTTATAAGCATCAATGGTTTTGCTGTTCTTGATGACAAGGCGCTTCGTAAACGTTGGAGGGGCGTACGAAAACCATTTGCAAATATTAAACGGCGAATTCACGCGACTGATTCCAATTTTGAGGAGCTTCGAGAAAAAAGTATTAAATTACTTGGAAGACATGACGTAAACATTCTCTCTGTATTCCAGCTGACCCAAGAAATACCACATACATACTTTAATGAAAAAGAAATGCAATTTGATTCTGTATATACCGCACTTATAAAAAAACTCTTAACCGAGCTATCTATTGGCGAATACAAGCAAGCAAGAATAGTTATTGATGCAAGAAAGCATAAGGGTGGCGCTCTTGGTGAAAAGAACTTTCAAAAAGATATTGAACATTTTCTTTCAGATGAGTTTCCTACAACATATTGCATGTTCAAACTCACACCATCCTACGCAGATATATTACTTGAGCTAGCTGATTTCATATCAAATACATTCTACAAGGAATACCAAAAAACCTCAGACCATGTGTTTCAGAAGCTTGGATTTCGTCTGGTACAAATCAAAAACCCGCTGTAGAGCGGATCTCTGTAAGAGCCTTTTGGGAATATCTTTACTTCAAAGGGATGTTCCTAAATGAGAACGCCCTCCGCAAAGCTTTACCCTAAGGACTTATCTCAATTAAAGTATCCCATAAATACATCATTATGTCAACATGTTGTATGTGTGAATAATTCTTCAAATTTAAGCTTGCACAGATAGCGGAGTTGCAAATTTTTGCTAAAAAATATTTCAAAAAAATGAGCGCCTTGCCAGAGAGCCGAAGCTCAATAACAAGGCGCGCGTTGATCGTGCGGTCCGCTCATGGAAAGAAGGATTGCATGGACTCCCTCTGGTAGCGCTCGAACATCTTGTTGTTGCTCGCGGCCAAGATGCTATTGAGAGCGCCCATGTCAATGAAGTCATACCACTGCGCAATGAACAAGCAGATTGCCTCGTCCTCGTGCTCGGAAAAGCCGGAAAACGAGAAGATAAGGCCGTCACCGCACCGGATTGCGCCGCCGGTCTTGTGGTTCATGCGGTCACGGTCGCTCACATCACGGCTCTGCCAACTTGAGATGTCGCCAGGCCGAGAACCAAGCCGAGCCGCCTTCTCATTGGCAAAGCGCATGTACTTCAGGAATCGCTCGGCAGAGACCATGCCAACAGCGAAACCAACGATAGGAACCGCGGACCCGGAGTTCGGATCCTTGCGCCAGAATGCAAACCAGCCTCCTGTGCGCAGTTTATCGCGAACAGTTGCGTGCTGGACGACAGTGCCAGTGACGAAGAAGTTGATGACCGAGAAAAGCGTTTCCACGGCCTGTATCGGGGTGCAGTCAACAAGTTCGCTTTTCATTCTTTCCTCCTTGGAGTTGGTTGCCCTACATCTTGCAAGATCGGGCTTGAAATATTAGCACAAACCGGAACAATGTCAAACAGTGCATGGGTTCGTGTTGTAGGTGTTCAATATATTGAACACCTACAACAGATTTAACCCGATTGTTTGCATATTATTCTGATTTACATTTGACCAAACTAAATTTTTTTTGATATACTATACGCACTTATGAAATCCGGTTTTTTCGCTAAAATTGCAGCGATTATTATTCTGCTTCAAACAGCGAGCAGCGGTTTTTTGATGATTCCGCACATTGGCGGCTATGCAATGAACCATTCGTCTGAAATGGAAACCAGCGTTGAATCTTGCACATTAATGTCATGCGAATCAGGCCAAAAAAACAGCAAACAACAGTCGTGCGTTGAACATTGCTTGTCGCAAATCACAAAAGAAAAAAACGATTCTGTTTTAGAGCGCGATCAAATATTCAAAAAAAGTTTTGCAAAAAGGTCCAGTCCGGGCCAATGGCCAAGAACCAAGCATTTTTTGCATTTCAAAATACATTCACGCCAAAAAATTTCTTCTGTTGATACAGTCATCACAACCCAAAAACGCGAATAACAAATGCGAAACGCGATTATAGTATTAATTATTATTGTTTCGTAATTTTGTTGTATGACAAAAAAAATATCGTTCAATATCAAGGGCATGAAATGCGCGAGTTGCGAGGTTATTATTGAGCGCGAGATTAGAACCCTGCCTGGTGTGCGCTATACGAATGTTTCGCATGCGTCAGGAAGAATGAATATTAAACTTGATGACAATGCGCGCATAAGCCAAGAGGATGTAAATTCTTTGATTAGCAAGCACGGATATTCCGCGGAAGAAAACCAGTGGAATCAGAATCAGCAGCCAAAGCAAGAACAGACAAGCAAATTCAACGCAAAACGGCTTGGAGGCGCGGTTGTTCTTATGCTGGCCGCTTATATAATCCTAAAAAAACTCGGGCTTCTTTCTATCACGCCAGGAACAGCAGAGCCGACAAGTTTGTTGGCTGTTTTGGGCATTGGCCTTATCGCATCATTCTCATCTTGCACTGCTGTTGTAGGAGGGCTAATTGCGGCTGTTTCTTCGTCAGTTGCAAAAAACAGCTCGGAACAAAATTCCGGCAGAAGAATTTTGCCGCATGTTCTGTTTAATGCCGGTCGCCTGATAGGGTTCGCGTTTTTCGGAGCGATTATCGGCTGGATCGGGTCGTCTATTCAACTATCACCAACACTAAATGGGATATTCGTCATATTGATCGCAGTTCTTATGTTGGGACTCGGAATCAATCTTCTGGATATACTGCCAAAAGGAATTGCTTCGTTCAGACCTCCAAAATGGCTTGCGCACAAAATTCACGACCTGTCCGAATCGCGCTCGCCATTTGTCCCGTTCGTGCTCGGGGGCACAACATTCTTTTTGCCGTGCGGATTTACGCAGTCAATGCAGTTATTCGCGCTTTCGCTGGGCAACCCGTTCCAATCAGCAGTAGTAATGGCAGTATTTGCGCTTGGAACATTACCCGCACTGTTTGGAATAGGAGCCGCGACATCTATTGCAAAAGGCAAAACGCTTAAAAAAATTATGCGCACGGCAGGGGCGGTAGTCGTAGTGCTTGGAATAAACAACGCGTTCAACGGAGCTGCTCTGCTTGGATGGAGCCCGACTGCCATATTCGCAAAAACTCAAGATGAACAAAAGACCTATCAAAACGCGCAAAACAATGAAGAGCAAAAAATTTCAATGAACATAACCGAATACGGCACATACAGCCCGAATGTATTGACTGTTGTGGAAGGTGTGCCGGTTGAATGGACTATATACGGGCCGGAATTCATGGGATGCGCAAACACACTTGTGCTTAAAGCATTTGGCGTTTCAACATACCTCAAAACAGGCGTTAATACCGTTAAATTCACGCCAACAAAAGCCGGGCGCTTTACATTCAGCTGTTCAATGGGAATGGTGCGCGGTACAATGATAGTGCTTCCTAAAAAATCATAAACCACTATGAAAGAAATCATATTCCACATTGACGGAATGCATTGCGCGTCATGCGCTGTCCGCATTGAAGGCGCTCTAAAAAACGCAAAGGGCGTAGAAGACGCAAATGTCAATTACGCTCTGGCAGAAGCAAAAGTCAAAGTTGATCCAAGCGTCGGAGAAACCGATCTGCACGAAGTCGTAAAAAAAGAAGGATACAAAGTGCGCGAAATGTCGCACGAACACCACGCCGGCGCAGCAAGCGAAAAAATTGTTTTGCGAAGAGCGCTATTAGCGTCCGCACTGGCAATTCCACCGCTTGCGCTGGCGATGTTCGTAAAAGTTAAAGCTGAATTATTCGGCTTGCCTGTTTCTGAATCAATTCAAGCGATTCTCTCATCAATCGTTGTGCTGTGGCTTGGCAGAGAATTCCATATTGCGGCCGCAAAACTGCTTGTGCGAAAAACCGCTAGCATGGACACGCTTATTTCTGTTGGAACGCTTGCCGCGCTAGCATTCAGCTTCTGGTCGCTTTTCACAGGGCGCGAGGGCCTGTACTTTGAAACAGCGGCTGTTATTGCAGCGTTGATTCTTGTCGGAAGGTATCTTGAAGCCAGAAGCAAAGGCAAAGCAAGCGAAGCAATACAAAAACTGCTTGAGCTTGGGGCAAAAAATGCACACAAGATCAACGAGGACGGAAGCATAGAAGATGCGCCTGTCGGTGATTTAAAAATCAATGATATGGTCCTGGTAAAGCCGGGTGAAAAAATCCCTCTTGATGGAAAAGTGGTAGATGGCGAATCATCAATAATAGAAGCAATGCTGACAGGCGAAAGCATGCCTGTTCATAAATTTGTCGGCGACAAGGTATTTGCGGCAACTCTAAACCAAAACGGCGTTCTTAAAGTTCAAATAACAAGCGCTGTTGGAAACACTGTGCTTGATCAGATAGTAAAACTTGTACAAGAAGCGCAAAGAAAAAAGGCCCCGATCCAAAAACTAGCAGACAAAATCTCCGCGAGATTTGTGCCTGTTGTAATAGTAATATCAGTAATCACTTTTATAAGCTGGTATATTGCAACCGGCGACTTTGCAAGCGCGCTTATTCCAGCCGTAGCAGTGCTCGTAATCGCCTGCCCTTGCGCATTGGGGCTTGCGACCCCGACAGCAATACTAGTTGGAACTGGACGCGGAGCCAAAAGCGGGATTCTTATTAAATCCGGCGAAGCGCTCGAACGCGGACGAAACCTTTCTGTTGCCATGTTTGATAAAACAGGAACGCTTACAGAAGGCGCTCCAAAAGTTACAGACGAGGCGGTTTATTCAGGAACAGAAACCGACATGACCTCGCTTGCTTTGGGGCTTGAGCAATCATCAGAACATCCGTTGGCGCAAGCTGTTGCGCAATGGGCAAAAGAAAAAGGCGCAAAAGCGCAAACTGTTGAACAATTCAAAGCGGTAACAGGCAGGGGCGTATCCGGAACCGTCCAAGACAAAAAAATAATGCTTGGAAGCATTGAATACATGAAAGAAAACGGGATCGCAATAAACGCTCAAGCGCAAACGAACATTTCGCTTTGGCAGTCGCAAGCAAAAACAGTTGTCGGTCTTGCAAAAGAAAATGAATTGCTTGGAATAATAGCGATCGCGGACAAACCAAAACAATCAGCAATAGAAGCAATTGCGGCTCTTAACGCTCTTGGAATAGAATCAGTAATGATTACGGGCGACAACGAAGAAACAGCAAAAGCAGTTGCAAAAGCGGTCGGAATAGAAAAGTATCATGCGCATGTTCTTCCTGATCAAAAGCTTGAACTTGTAAAAAAAGAACAAGCGGCTGGCAGACGCGTTGCGTTTGTTGGCGATGGTATAAACGACGCGCCAGCGCTAACGCAGGCAGACCTTGGAATCGCAATGGGGAGCGGAACTGACATTGCGATTGAAGCCGGACAAATCGTGCTTGTCGGTGGCGATCCAAAAAAGGTCGCGGAATCAATAAAACTGTCGCGAAGGACATACAGAACAATAAAACAGAATTTGTTCTGGGCCTTTATCTATAATGCGCTTGGAATTCCGCTTGCCGCGCTCGGACTTTTGAACCCGATTATCGCGGCCGGCGCAATGGCGTTTTCATCAGTATCGGTTCTGTTGAACTCGCTAAGATTGAACAGATAGATTAGCAATAGCAAAAACGCATGGATTCACTTGTCCGTCCGTAGTCCCAACACACCGTTGGCGTGTCGGGACGAAGGAGGATTCCATGCGTTTTTTGTTATAACCCTTAATGGGACTGTGTCGATGGATGTTAAAAACTTAACAATGAGCGACCTGGTTACAAATTTTCAACCCCTTGACAGAGGTTGGTTTTGATGTTATTCTGTATGCATCGTTCGAGCCTTGCCCACCCTGGACACGGCCCGATTCACCTGCAACGATCGAAGGAGTCCCCCATGGACAACATCGCCCTTTCCCGCGCCTCGCCGAGCATCGCCAACTCGTTCGACGAAGCCTTGAGCGAAACGACCTTCGCCTAGCACTACGACCGCTGGAGCAAAAGGTCAGATGGCTGCCGCAGAACCCACAAGGAACTGCGGCCGCCATCACCACAACATAATTTCAAAAATAAAACCGCCACTTGGGCGGAATTTTTGTTACAGGCGCACTATCATACTAGCTAGTATGATAGTGAAAAATTGTTATTTCGCCCTTGCTCTTTTACGGGCGTTTTCGTCTAATATTGTTTTTCTGATGCGGATACTTTTTGGAGTAACCTCAACAAGTTCATCATCGCCAATGTATTCAAGAGCGGCTTCCAGTCCCATTTCGTGCGGAGCATCAAGCACAACAGCTCCGCCATCGCCTTTTGAACGCATGTTTGACAATTTCTTTTCTTTGCAAGGATTGAGCTCAATATCCTCTGCTCGTGAATTTTCTCCAACAACCATTCCTGCATACACTTGAACACCCGGGCCAAAAAACAATGATCCGCGTTCTTGCAAACTCGCAAGCGCGTAGTGCATTGTTGTGCCGGCTTCCATGGAAACAAGCGACCCATGATTGTTTGCTGTTATTTCACCGGCTTGCTCGCGATAGCCCAAGAGAAGAGTATTAAGAATCCCCAGCCCTTTTGTGTCGGTCAAAAACTCGCTTCTGTACCCGATTAATCCGCGAGTTGGAATTTCAAACTCCATTGACGCAATTCCATTTTCAACACCCATGTCTTTCATTTCCGCTTTGCGCTTTCCCATTTTTTCTATAACAATTCCTTGATTCGCTTCCGGGCATTCAATAAACACGCTTTCGTACGGCTCATGCGTTTTTCCGTTTACAGTTTTAAAAATAACTTGCGGTCTTGATACTTGAAGTTCATATCCTTCACGGCGCATTTTTTCTATCAAAATCGCCAAGTGAAGTTCGCCTCGGCCTGAAACAACAAATTGTCCATCGCCTGTTCCCTGCTCAACGCGAAGCGCGACATCGTTTTGCAGTTCCCTATCAAGGCGCTCGCTGATCTGGCGCGATGTAAAAAATTCGCCTTCTTTTCCTGAAAACGGAGAAGTGTTAATTCCAAATGTCATTTTGACTGTCGGCTCTTCAATTTCCAAAACAGGCAGAGCAACTGGATTTTCCAGATCAGCAATTGTCTCGCCGATTTGAACATCGCCAATACCGGCTATGGCAACAATGTCTCCGGCAGAAACCTCGTCAACCTCGGTTTTGCCAAGAGCTTCAAATGTCTGAATCGCAGTAATTTTTGCAGAAGCGATTTTTCCGTCTCTGTCTATGTGCGCAACTGTTTGGCCTTTTTTTACTATACCATTAACAACACGGCCGATTGCTGTGCGGCCTTTGTAATTGTCATACTGAACATTTACAACAGAAACCTGAAGCGGTGCTTCCCTGTCGCCTGACGGCCCTGGAATATTATCAACAATAGCATCAAGCAATGGCGCAATTTTGTTTTCAACTGTTTTACCTTCTGATGATTCGCGTACAGCTGTCATTGCTTCGCTAAGATCAGCTCGCGCAATGCCATTGATCGCGGACGCGTAAATAATTGGAAAATCGGTTTGTTCATCGCTTGCGCCAAGATGCACAAACAAGTCAAAAGTATGGTTCAAGACCCAGTCAGGCCGAGCGTCTTTTTTATCAATCTTGTTAATGACCACAATAATCTTGTGGCCGGCCGCTATTGCCTTTTTTAGCACGAATTTTGTCTGCGGCATTGGCCCTTCTTTGGCGTCAACAAGCAAAAGACAGCCGTCAACAAGATTCATAATGCGTTCAACTTCCCCGCCAAAATCAGCGTGGCCGGGAGTGTCTACAATATTGATCTTTTTGCCTTGCCATTCAAAAGCAGCGTTTTTGGAAAAAATCGTAATCCCGCGCTCGCGCTCAATTTCGTTGCTGTCCAAAATAGTCGTGCCCATTGCGTCCGGATCGCGAAAAGTATTTGACTGCTTTAAAAGCGCGTCCACCAAGGTTGTTTTACCATGGTCAACGTGGGCTATAATTGCGATGTTTCTAATGTCGTCTCGTTTGTTTGCCATAATTCAAAATACCGCAATATGATATATAAAAATTGAATGCTTGTCAATTCCTAACATAAGGTGCTAGCATTAATAAAGCTTAATTATTAATTTATAGCTATGAATCTCATATTTTCGTTTATTTACTCAATAGCTCCATTCGTGATTTTTGTCCTGCTTATAGGCCTAAAACAGGTCAACCAGTACGAACGAGGCGTTAAGTTCACAATGGGCAAATTTACAGGCATGGTTAATCCCGGTTGGAGAATCGTTATTCCTGTGTTTCAGTCGATGCGAAAAGTTGATTTGCGACTCAAGGCGGTTGATGTTCCTCCGCAGGACGCGATAACAAAAGACAATGTATCTGTTAAAGTTAACGCGGTAATCTATTACAAAATTATTGACGCGTCTAAATCAGTTCTTGAAGTTGAAAATGTTTCTTACGCTGTGCTTCAATTGGCAATGACTACGATGCGAAATATTGTTGGAGAAGTAACGCTTGACGAATTACTCTCGCAAAGAAGCGTGCTTTCAGAAAAAATTGAAAAGCAGGTTGACGAGGCAACAAAAAGCTGGGGCGTTGAGGTCTCAACAGCAGAACTCAAAGACATTAACCTGCCTCCGGAAATGATCCGCACAATCGCAAAGCAAGCAGAAGCAGAACGAGAACGCAGAGCAGTAATCATCAATTCCGAAGGCGAAGTCGTTGCCGCACAAAATCTTTCCAAAGCGGCTGACCTGCTCGCGAACTCGCCGGGCGCGCTTCATTTGCGCACGCTCAATTCAATAAATGACATTTCATCTGACTCGTCAAACACAGTAGTGTTCACAGTCCCTCTTGAAATTCTAAAAGCTTTTACAGGATTCAAAAACGATAAATAAGCACAAAAAATATAATTAAAATAAACGAGGCAAACGCCTCGTTTATTTTTTTTAATCTACAAGGTCTATTTCAAAAACAGCTTTTTTACCCAACCGAACATACTAAAACCGCCTTCCTCGGCTTCAACCTCGCTTAATATATCATCAATGTTGTTCTGAAGTTCGGTTATCTGCTGTTTTATAACAGCCTCATCTTCTGGAGTGTCAACAGATTTTTCTAATTTCTTTAGTTCAATCAATCTATCTTTTGCCGCCTGCATTTCTTTTCTTATCTCTCTTGCTTTCTTGAAATCAGTCCCAAACAAAAATTTTCTTGTCTTGCTTTTATTTGTAATTTTTTCCAAATCCGGAGTAACTATATCTTCAGAATCGTTTTGTTGTTTAGCAATTTCTCTTACTTTTTCGCCGATTCCACCCAATTCTTGGCGGTCAGACACATCTAACAAGTTAAGAACAAAATTCGCCACCGCGCTCCGGTGTTCAGCAACTTTGCTTTTTAACTGTCTTGCCTCTTCTCTTTTATTTTTCGCCACATCGCGCAATTCTTTTGACTTTTCTGACGGTGACTTAACTTCTTCAGCATCTTCGTCATCCCCTTCTTCGTCTTCTGATACTGCGTCATTATCCGAATCGTTAATGTCTTCCGACTCGGTTTCGACATCTTCGGATTCGATTTCTATATTTAGATCATCATCCGCAACATTGACTGTGTCTGTTTCGGCCAAAGCTGGAACAGCTAGGAAAGCCATGAACATCATCATGAAAATATATGTGTATTTCATAATTATTTTAATTAATTATCTTGATTTTTAATGCTAAAAATGCTATATTTAGTATAGCACTTATTCATAATTTAATAAACTTATGCAATCATTTCCACTCAAACTCGGTTTGACGTTCGGCCTCTTTTCCGGGCTCGTACACTTGGCTTGGTCAGTGCTCGTGGCCCTGGGCTGGGCCGGTCCTTTAATGAACTGGCTCTTTAAGATTCATTTTATTCAATCACCATACAGCATGTTGCCGTTTAATCTTGGCCAAGCTGTGCTTCTCATTGTAGTTGCCGCGTTGGCCTGGTTCGTATTTGGCTTTGTGGTCGGCTCCATCTGGCGCGCTGTGGCGAAATAGGAAAGATTGAGTAAAAATCATTCAAAAACCACCGATACAATCGGTGGTTTTTGAAAAGAAAACATACCAGTCCTAATTAATTAGATTCGCTAATCTTCTCATTCTTTTTCTAACGATTCAGTGTCTCAATAATCGCTTCCAATTTCTTACGAAATTCAGTAACTGTCGACTCAGACATAGATTTATCGCTTAAAATGTAATCATTTGCCTTTTTAGCCATTTCAACCACTTTTTCTTTTCCAATTTTGTTAACAAGCCCTTCGAGGCCAATTTCTGCGACAGAAGATGTAATAAGCATCGGGGCGTATCTAGATTCTATTTTCTCAATGCTTCCGTAGATATTATCCTTGTACGCCTTTTCCATTTCTTTGAGGTAAAGACTCATGGTCTTGACGAATGGATATTCTGGGTTTTTTTCCGCTTCCTGTTTTGCAAGATCGGTCCAGGCCTGAAGCATAACACCCTTTTGCCACTCTTGCCACAGTTCGTCCCGCTTAATTTCTTCTCTGCCTTTCTTGGATGAATCCTCTAATTGTTCTAGAAGACTTTTTGATTCTTCTCTTGGTATTTGTGACTGTCCTTCTGGCATATGATAATTTTTTATTTGTAAAAATTAATCTATCTCAACAATACAAGAGAGAGAGAGAGAGAGATGTCAAGAATCCTTGTTGGCAAACAAAAAGACATAAAGGGCGGTGCATTCCGCCACTAAAACAGAGGCGG
>DNKR01000051.1:23935-37830 GCA_003497135.1 Candidatus Uhrbacteria bacterium
GCGGGGCATAAAGCCCCGCCTATAATTTTACGCAGATCCCTTACTGCCGGCAGGCAGGCGCCTTTGGAGGAAAAGCCCCGCCTATAATTTTGACAATTTAACAAATTACATGCATCATAAATACCTCCTTTGGAGGTACACATGACAAGGAGACGAAACCGTGGTTCGAGAATCGTCAAGGCCCGGGCAAAAAGGCACACATTCTTTTACATCATGATCGTAGTTCTGACAGCTTTCGGGTTCCTGATGTTCACGCAGAACAACAAGACCGGAAACAAACGCGATTCGGAGGCGTCGGGAAACCTCCCAGCGCCACACTATCAGCCGTCACCAGAAGAAGAGGCGTGGGCGCAAACGCACCTGCAGGACAACTGGAATGACATCGCGAATAATTATCCAATTCCCTCGGTCCGTGAGGCGTTCGGGCATGTTTTAGACCACATCAATAGCGGTGAAGTCATTCCAAATATCTCGCCAACACCGAATGCTGCTGGCCAAGATGTTCAATGCGCAGTTGATATCAATGAGCTTGGTCGACAGCGAATGAACTTCTATCTGCCGATCCTGCGAACATTAAGCCATACGCTCAACCGCGAGGCCTTCCAAGATAATCTCATCAACTGCATGGTTCACGAAAATGTCCATTTGGAAAAGCAACCGATATTCAGTAATCCCCGTCTTCGCTTCTCGCGTGAGGCATTCGCCCGCACCGAAGCCGAGGCCTGGTGCATAACAGCAGAGCTGGTCTTAATCCCAATGCGCAATGCGGGTCGTGGGGATCAGAACGACCTTGGAAGCAAGCGGGCGCTTTCCATTTTTGATCAGGTTGGCGGCGACTGCGATGATCCTTTGTGGATCGCGTTCGGCTGGGAAATGTCTCCGCCAAACCCTGAATACAACTACATGGAGTAACGAGTAGCTCTCTCAAACGGCCGCCCGTGAAATCCAAGCTTTGCTTGGTGATCACGAGGCGGATTTGTTTTAGTATTTTTTAAAAAATCCGATTATATTTTTACGCCGCGAGCTTACTTTCTATTGTATTTCGCATTGCGCTAAGCCCATTTTGATTAACCAACTCTCCTACCACGGCCTCAAAAATCCGGTCAACCTCTTCCGGCTTTAAAAGCTTTTCCAATCCGCCTGGCGCGTAATCGGATTTTTCCCAACGCTTGTGCAATCCTTTAACATCCTCTATCGCAAAAATAACCAAAACTATATCGTTGATGTTGTATTGTCTTTGCGCTGTTCTTCTCATGTTGCGAATTTGAGTTTCTTTGTGCTTTTTTGTTTCAAACCTGATGTCCGTTGTAAATTGAATCGCAAATTCTTTTGATTTACCAACATCCACCCCAACTCCTTGCGAATCGAATTGCCCATGTTTTAAATATTCCGGATTGGTAACGCGAATAATAAAATCCATTTTATACTGAACATCTGCTTCAACATCAACTGACACGACTTCTATTTCAAGATTATTGTCGTGCGCGAGTTTGCGAACCAAATTTTCTACCAACTGTTCGGCGATCAAGCCAGGGGCTTTTTTTTCCTCTTCAAACTCGTCCAGCCGTTTTTTATAGGCCGCATGAATTTCCGGATCAGTTGTTGGATCATTAACTTTTTCAAGCATTATTTTCCAATCCTTAAGCCGGCCAATTCTAATCCGCGCTCTTTCCTCCAAATATTTCCTGCGCAATTCAAGAGGAATGTCGTCGCCTAATGTGTAATAAACTCCAACTTTGTCTCCTTCATCTTTAAGCAGATCCTCCTCATTCCAGGCCTGATCATAAAGAATATCACCCTCGGTGATCTTTGTTCTTTTTGTTCCCTTGCCTTTAACGAAATATCTTTCGCCTTGGCGAATAACAAATCGGTTGCCAGCAATAACTTCGCTTGACTTGTCCGGATCATCTAGGCGTTCAAGATCATTATCAAGCTGGGATTCAATGCTGGCAATACGCGCTTCAATGCGCTGAATTTTGCCAGCAAAATCCCGACTCTCGGAACTTTTCGCGTCGCGGGCCGCTTCTCTTCTTTTCATGACCTCGGCGTACATTTGATTGTTAAAACTTGGCTCGTTCATAAAATTATCTTAGTGCCTCAAAAATCTGATCCTCTGTAAATCCCCACTGAATCAGCTTGTTTTTTATCTTTATATTTAGAATCTTATACAGATCATTCTGAATTGTGTACTTACTGCCATTTTGCGGATGTTTCACAAGTACATGGCTTCCCTTTCCATGATTCGTCTCAACTCGCAAACCAAGCTTTAAACAAGCACGAATCCAGTCACGCTGTTTTACATCTGCCAAACTCTCGCTAGGCATACACTCTCTGCTCTAACATAAGAGGTTCGTCCTGTGATTTTATCAAGGCGTCATTGCAAAGATGCGCTGGAATTTCAAAATATGTAAAAACAGCATCTTTAAGATTTTCATTGATACTTTCCTTATTTGTTCCGCCTGTTAAAATACCATCAATGTTCGTAGATTCTGCAGCCCATGACCCATCAGGAAAAACTTCAATTTTGAACTTAATTGAACCGATTGTGCCAATCGCTTCGCGCATTGCTTTTACGCGCGCGTCGTTTTCCTCATGAAAACTGTAACCAATATGGCGCATTGCTTGGGCTATTTTATATACGATTTTGGTCATATTTTTTTAAATATAACATATTGTTCATTAATTATCAATAATTTTTAATTCCTAAATAAAGATATTTGTGCTAAAATTAGCCAAAATTTAACATACATTTACAAAAACAAAAATTTTGATATACTTTTATTACCAACAACGCGTGCCTTTGCTAGGGATAAGGCACAATACAAAGGAGGTGACCCAGAACACGAAAATGTGCGAATACTCCTATTGCGAAATGAAGCGTGACCAGCTCCTAGCGCTGGTCTAATTTTTTTACTATCATACTAGCTAGCATGATAGCGTTTTAAACAAATTCCTCTATAAAACCTTATTTTTTAAAATTCATTCGGTGTTCTGCAGGTGTTCTGAATGCATTTTGGATTTTGTTCATAACTGGCATATAGCTCTATGCAAAAAATGCCAGTTGTGTCTGGCTGAGCAGCCATGTATTCTTCTACATACTTTTTGTTTATCGCATCTATGTTTTTATGTTCAGTAAACGGGCAAACTGATCTATCCGCATAAACGCAATCCGAATCGCTTTGACAAACTTTCATATCACCCAAACTCAAAGACGGTTCGCAGGAACACATTGGCACCGGACAATTAACAGGGAGTTCCGGTTCTGGCAAGCCAGCGCAAATAGCCGAACAAACATCAGGGCATTGAACAGACGGCGGAATTGAAACCGGCTGACCGTTGCTTGGCTGATCATTACCCTGCTGATATTGATTCGCGTTTTGTTGCTGAATCGCACAGCCGGATCCAAGCAACAACAAAGCTGATGCGACAAAAAATAGTTTGGTCATATTATTATTTACCGCTTCTGCCAAACGGGCGAGGTTTTCTTCTGCCGAACGGACGCGATTTTCCATGCTGCCATTTGCGCACATGGCCTGACGGGCGCGCGTGCGGAGCTTGTTCGCCCCATTTTTTACCTCCTTGCGAACGGCCTTGTTTTTTTACAAATTGTTTTTCTTCAACATAAACAATTTCCCGAGCTTTTGGAAGTTCCGGAAGCTTTGAAATTGGTATGCGGATTCTCGCGATCCGTTCAATTTGGCGGATGTCTGATTTTTGTTCTGGTGTTGCAAAAGAAATAGCTTTGCCTGAATGCCCTGCTCTGCCGGTGCGCCCAATGCGGTGAACATAGTCCTCTGCTTGGTCAGGCAAGTCGTAATTCACAACAAGTTCAATTCCGGTTACATCAATTCCTCGCGCGGCAATATCTGTCGCTACCAGCACGCGATATTTTCCTGACTTGAACCCGCTTAGTGCTTCGCGCCGCTGATTTTGCGAACGATTGGAATGAATCTCTGCAGCATTGTGACCCATTTGCCTGACGGCTGTTGCGAGTTTTTTGGCTCCGTGCTTTGTGCGAGAGAAAACCAGCACAGTGCCATGATATTGTTCAAGCAGTTTATCAAGCAAGCGCAATTTGTCGTGTTTTGGAACAATGAATAATTCCTGTTCAACACGCTCCGCTGTTGTTCCGGATGGCGCTATTTCAATACTCACAGGCAATTTCATTTGATGCGCGGCAATGTTTGCAATCTCCACGGGAATTGTGGCTGAAAAAAGCATTGTCTGGCGGTCTTTTGGTATTGCGGCCATTATTCTGTTTATCTGCGGAGCAAAGCCCATGTCCAGCATGCGATCCGCCTCATCAAGAACCAAAACTTTTACATGATCAAGACGAACATTTTTTTGGCCCATGTGGTCAATTAATCTGCCCGGGGTCGCAATGATTACATGCGGATTGTTGCGCAATGATCTTATTTGCGGCTGCATTGCAGTGCCTCCAATCAAAAGCGCGGTGCGCAAGCCGAATTGGGTTCCGAACTTGCGGACAGTTTCCTCTACCTGCATTGCCAGTTCGCGCGTCGGCAATAAAACCAGCCCATTGCCTTTTACAGACAAAAGCCGCTGAATCATTGGAATAGAAAACGCAAGGGTCTTGCCGGTGCCTGTTTGCGCGACTCCGACCAAGTCCTTGCCTTGAATTCCAAGCGGAATGGCCCTTGCCTGAATCGGCGTTGGCTTTTCAAACTTAAACTTTGCTAACGCGTTCATTAGATTCGGAGCAATGCCCAGTCCGTAGAAGTCATTCATAGGAATAAATTATATCACAAGACGCATATAAATGTTACAATCAGGGCAATATGATTCGCGAACACAACCGTCAATCAATCCGGCTACAAGGGTTTGATTATTCCCAACCCGGATTTTATTTTGTGACAATTTGCACACAAAACCACGATTGTTGGTTTGGGGAAATAAAAAACAACGAAATGATATTAAACAAAATCGGCCAAATTGCCAAACAATTTTGGTTGGAAATCCCAAAACATTTTGATAACACATATTTGGATGAATATATTGTGATGCCGAACCATGTGCATGGAATAATTGAAATCAAATCAATCGACATGTTCGTCAAAGACGCAGGGGTTCAACATGTTGAACCCCNNATTTCGCCATGCACGTAGTTGTAGCCGGTCTTCACCCCCATCGCGTAGGCGCCAATCGCCATGCCCTCGATGAGCAGATGCGGGTTGTAGCGCAGGATGTCCCAGTCCTTGCAAGTGCCGGGTTCGCCTTCGTCGGAATTGCAGACGATATATTTGTCGCCAACATAATTCTTGGGCATGAAACTCCATTTCAGCCCGGTCGGAAAACCGGCGCCGCCGCAGCCTACCAGACCAAATTGCGAAAAATCTATATTTGCCATTTTTGTTTGTTATTAAAACCGATAAGTAGGGGTTCAACATGTTGAACCCCTGCGAACCGAACCCAAACAAAACCAATATCAAAAAATCATACCGCGTTCAATTGGTTCAATTATACGATTATACAAGGGTGCAATAACAAAAAATGTGCGAAAAATAATTCCGAACACGGTTATTTGGCAACGCAATTATTACGAACATATTGTTCGAGACGAAAATGATTTGAATCGAATTCGAAATTACATACGCATGAATCCGATTATGTGGGAATTGGATCGAAATAATCCAATAAATTTGAAAAAGAGATAGAGATAAAAAACATCAATCCTTGTCAAACAGTAACATGCTTTATATCAACATCAAATCCAAATCGCTCTGACGCGATTTTTTGCGCTAAAACAGGATCGCCTGTTACGAAATATTGATATACACTGTTCTTTTCAAGGCCGGATTCAATTTCCGGATGTCTTAAAAGATAACCTTTCAAAGACAGCGCGACAAGCCCGCCCTGATCATAAACAGGGACATTTTTATATAACGCGCGTTTAACATCATCTTGCACATAAGGATAATGAGTGCACGCCAAAAGAACGGCATCATAATCGCTTGCTTTCTTTTCCGCCTCGCTTATTTCCCTCTTTACATCCAAGAACATCTCCTCGGTTCCAACCATCCCCTGTTCAACCATCGGACCCCAATTTGGACACGCGTGCGAGAATACTTGAATGTCAGGATTCAATTTTTTAAATTCATTCGCGTAAGCTCCGCTTTCTTTTGTCGCGACCGTAGACAAAACAAGAATATTTTTGTGCCCGCGTTTCGCAATCTCTTCAACAGTCGGCCCAATAACTCCAAGAATCCGCTTGTCGGGAAACTTTTGTAGCTTCTGTTGCTGTATTTCACGAAGCGCGCTCGCTGACGCGCTATTGCACGCGAAGATTACCAAGTCGCAACCTTTTGCGAACAACCACTCCGCTCCCTGCCAAGCGTATTTTACAAGCTCATCATGAGTTTTGTTTCCATACGGAGCGCGAGCTGAATCGCCAAGATAAACCGTGCTGTATTCGGGTATCAGCTTGTGAACCTCTTCAATAATTGTCAGCCCGCCAACGCCGGAATCAAAAAATCCGATCATATTGAAATATAATATACCATATTTATGGCCGTTGACAAAATATAACTTAGGTAGTAAAGTAGGAATATAATACTTTATTACATTTATGACAAGTATCGTTAAAGCCACAACCAAAGGCCAAATCACTCTGCCTGCCAAATGGCGCAGGAATTTTGATACGGATCGGTTTTTAATCAAAGAACAAAATAAATCGCTCATAGTAACGCCTCTTGATGTTGATTCGCTAGAAGATGAAAATTGGGAAACAGTTTTTGACGCGAATAAACACAATAAAGGAAAAGGTGTGCCTATTGATGAATTTATCAAAATTTTAAAAAAGACACTGTAAGGAATATGGACGAAATGGAAAAGCTTCTTCGCAAAGCAAAGAAAAAAGATCGCGAACGACTACTTGCGGCAATGACTGCACTGCGTAATGGACAAATCAAGGGTTTCAAAATAAAAAAAATATCCGGCTCTAATTTTTATAGAATACGAATTGGTGATTTCAGAATCATTTTTAGCATTGATGAAACTAAAAAAACAATCATTATAGAATCGGTTAGACTAAGGGACGAAGGAACATACAAAAACCTTTAGCTGCTGTGGATGCGCCACAAATAAAACCAAAGAAGAATACACATACTCAATGCGGCGGCAAAAAATAGTGTATTTGTTAAGACAGGTCCAAAGATTTGCGAATTTTGGCAATCTCAACTTTATCTTTCTCCTTGCCAATATTTTGTCTGAATCCACGAATGCGCGTTTTGAGAACAGAAAGCGACTTTACAAGAAGCTTGAGTTCGTCTAAAATATTTTTGTACGAGTCGGTCATAAATTAATGTTAATATAAGAGCTAAAACAATAATAACACATATATGGCAGAAAGCGAAAACCTTGCGGCTATGAGGGCCAAAATAGAAAAAGCAAGGGCAGATGCAGCAGCTAAGAAGGCAGAAGAAGAAGCTCGCACACGCGAGGCAGCAGAACAAGCAGGTGCGAAAACTGAATCAGAACGGTCAAGTTTAGAACAGGAACACTCGGGAGCTGAACAAGCTCTTTCAGAAACAACAACCGAACTAGCTGCACGCGAATCTGATCTTGCCGAAGCTAAAACATTAATGGACGATGCTGCAGAATTTCCTGATGATGTTAGGGCTGAACTACAAGAACAATTTGACAGCATCAAACAAGAGGTAGCGTCAATTCAAGCAAAGAAGGAGGAGTTGAGTACGCGACTTAATAACTTAAATGCTGAATTATCTGCATTGCCAGCGAAAGAAAAACCAGCAACAGAGGCAGGGACAGAAGCTGTGTCGGCAGAGACAGAACAAGTAAAAGACCCTGTCGGCGATTTCTTGGATACACTTCAGATGGGTAGAAATGATGCAGAACTTAGAACAAAAATTGATAACAATTTACGCACCCAGAATTTAGATTCTGATTCGCTTAAGAAATTATTTGATGAAACAATACAACAACGCGAAGCAAACGAACCAGCCTTACGAGAACAAATGAATTCTTCTAATGCACAGACAATAATAGCTATTTTAGAAGCTTTGCCCAAGATTCATAATCTCGTTGACAAACTACATGGTAAGCCAGTAATGGAAAGGGTGCATGAAATAAAACAAATTGCACAAGAAGAAAATTGGAAACAATCAACATTGGCAGATGAACTAGCCCGCACACTTCAAAGGGCTGGACTTGACAGAGGAAAGCTGGTTGATGAAATAGCAAAACTTGAACCGAAAAAAGTCGCAGAACTTTTTGCAAAACTTATACCACTTATGCGCAATTCAAATCAGGCAAGCACGCAAATACGCGAAAATTGGAACACTGCATCAAAAGTAAATAATTTAATTGAGCAAAGTAACAAAGAATACGACCCAAATTCTGATAAACGAAAAGAACAAACATTAGTTAAACAATTACCACATGGACATTGGGGTATTATAGAAGATGCAGCTAAACGAATTCAGGAATCACAGAAATAATGATATTAAAATATTATTTGCTGATATCTGCTACTTTTTAAGTTACAGCACATCCTTGGTAATCAAAGCAAGCGCGACAGCGGCAAAAATTGTGATCGCAAGCCCAACATACTGGTGCTTTCGCAACCGTTCACGATTGAACAATATACCAAGCCCAACCGCGAGCGCAATATAGCTTTCGCTGATGCCGGTCGCGATGGTAATGGGAATATGCGTTGCGCTGAGGGCGAAAAAAATCCAGGCCGAATTGTCAAAAATACTTACGGAAAGAGCAAGCTTCCATGACTGCTTCAGATCGCTCGCGATCATTTTAACCCGGCCTTGCGCGATTATAACCGCTAGAGCAAAAACAGCCACAAAAGCGCTGGTGAACCAATTAATAAGCAATGGATCAGTGGCGCGCGAACCAACGCCGACTAAAAAGTTTGTAATACCCATTCCGATTGTGGCAAGAACCGCATAAATGACTCCTCTTTCAAGTTTCGTTCTTTTAATATGACGCCATGATTTAGTGGTAACGAGTATTATTCCCAATACGATTATCGCGATAAGAGCGGTCTGTTGTAAGTTAAGCCTCTCTCGCAAAACAAAAGTAGCTAGGGCCGCGGCCACCGGAACCTCTAGCGCAAACACGGCTTCAATAACAGAAATTTTTCCGACTCGCAATGCTTCAAAATCAACAATCGCAGTAAACAGCAAAATAACGCTGGCCAAAAGCAAAATACCCAATTCTGCGGCCACCCAGCCAAGATCGCGCAAGCTGTCGATCACAAAAGGCAACAGAACAATTGTGGCAAAAAATGTAATGTAAAACAGCGCGATCCAGTCGCCGAACTTGCGCGTGCTCCGCTGAATTAAAAAATCACCCAGTCCCCAGCAAAGGAGAGCAAGCAGGGCGGCAATAACCCCTATTGAGGACATAGCTCTAAAATCTTAATCAATTCACTGGCAGGTATTCCACCTTTACGAAACTTTGTAAAATCAATAATCGTTTCCCATCCTTCTTCCGAATGCCCGTCCCAGCCATGAACAATAAATACGCGGTTCATAATATTATCTATAGCGAACGTGATCATCAGTAACAACAACGAAATGGTTTTGGAGCCGCTCTCCGTACATATCAAGAATAGCGCTTGATCGACTAATGTAACTCTCGCGCGATTCATCGCTCAAACGAAACAGAATAACTCCGCTATGTGGAAGCTGTTGTCGAAAAATTAGATGACCAAAATCCTTATCGTTGGTGATCAATACACGTCCTTGTTGATGTGCAAGATCAAGCACTTCGTTATCAGACAAAGCACGATCGGATGTGCCAGCTAAAAATCTAACTTCGTGTCCTTTGGATTGCAAAAAAGTGCCGATCGCATAGCGAACATTCGCATCTAACAAAAACTTCATACCCCGACTGCATGGAGATGTCCAACTTCTTCTGCGACAACGGTATCTCGAGCGTAAGCAATCGCGGCAAGTATGTCTTCAAGTTTCAAATCTGGATAGTCCTCTAAAATTCCATCATACGTTGCGCCCTGTGCAAGGAGCTTCAGTACCAGTTCAACTGGAATACGTGTCCCTTTGATCGTCGGCTTGCCACCGAGAATGGCGGGTTGGCATACAATTCGTTCCTTAAATTCCATATAAATATAACATATCAGATTCTCGTCAATTCTGCAATAACGCTACCACATGAATAATAAACGCGCGGTTCATATGAATGTTTTTATTTATATCAAATTTTAGCTCAACGCCGCAAATAAAACCAAAGAAGAATACACCCGCTCAATGCGGCGGCGAAAAAGCACCAGACTGAAACAAAACCAAGCAGGAAAATATTCCAGGCAGCAAGTTCAGCCACAAAAACCAAAACGCCGAACAGTTTGAATGAACGCTCGGACGATACCAGAAGCGGACCGACAATGGCTAGCGAATAAAGAATCGTTCCAACTAGAGCGAGCGCTGGCGTTGCCAGCAAATTATAAATTAAATTTCCTTTAACAAATATCTCAAGTGGAAAAACGAATAGTGCAATAAAAAATCCAAATGTTACAATCGCGCCAAACACCACGAACCATCTTAAAAATTTTTTGTGATGTTTTTCGGTTTCGTGGCGATAAACAATGATTGGAACATAGATCGGCCATAACAGGAAAGCAAAAATAAGATAAGCATAACCGAATATTTGCCCGAGCACGCCTGAATGCGGCACAAGCCACTGCGCGCCTTCAATTGCCTGCTGAATGGCAAACAACAGCGGAACAAGCGCGATCAGGCGCTCGTGTTTTTTAGCCAGCTTAAGCGAGGCACCGCCGGCCACGGCCAACGCTCCACTCGCGGCAAAACTCACGGTTGCAGAAAAGCACATAAAACGTTTTAAAATGACTGCTTTAATAAATTAAACTTCCTAATATCGCTTTCCACCAAAACTCGCTGAACATCGGTTCTATCTATAAGAGCTTTGGTCGGTCTAATACCATTAGCCCCGCCCAATGAATCTGGAATAGAAAAACCAACATACTCAACACGTTTTTTCAATCGAAAGCGAACCCAATCTATCATCGGCACTAAATCCGTATCCGAACTTACGATAATCGCCGCGTCGTACTTGTTATCTATGCCAGCCGCAACCAAATCTGTGGCGATTTTTACATCTACACCTTTCTCTCGAAATGTCTTTGGTGAAAGTTACTTCCGTCTATAAAAATCTGAACATGCATACTGTATAAATCTACCATAAAATAAAAAGTCCTGCACACTCCCCCGAAGGGCAGGCACAGGAGACTTTATGAATTAACAATAACTATTAATTGTAACTTTGTCAATAGAACGCTGTGAATGAATAAATTATATGGAATTTACGTCAGTCAGCAAAAATTGAACATCATGGCCCTTTATCATTGCATACAAAAAAACACCGCGCCGGAACTATCGCTCAAAAGTTCGCGCTTAAAAGGAATGAACAACATCGCATCATCAAAATAAGGTCTTGGAAATCTTCCAAGAATGACATAAGCATGAAGCACTTGTAAAAGCATTACTATGGCGGCGACCTGAGGCTCCTACTGTCACTTACTGTCTAGCTGTAGGGCTATAAATAAATGGTGATCCCATGATTATTCGCTGTAAAGGACCGCTTAGTCTATATAGATTAAGATCACCAACCGGTTGACCCGATGGATCCTTGTAGGCGGCAAAATCATGTTCAACATTTAACCACGCTTCCCCGACATATTGGCCCTCATTATAATACTTAAAGAAATTGAATTGATTATTTACAAAGGTACCGCAATCTGGACAATTTCCGGAATAAACATCTATATCGTTTGAATCTAATTTGCTCAGGAAAGAAAGACCCAAGTTTTTACCATGAATAAACGCCAAAACTATAGAATCTTTTTCGCTCTCTATGAAATTTCCGTTAGCGCAACCCCATGTGAACATGAAAAGAGGCAGGTTAACAAGATTGGAAAAATCACTTGCGATTAAATCCCAAATACTAGCCGGGCCTCCGTGAGAATGCAAATATGCTACCTCCGGGCCCTTAGATAACTCCGCAAGAAGAGCGGGCTTAAAAGGAGCGAGGTCATCGGCGATATCCGGCGTGATATCTATAGAATTTTCTATTCCATAAACAGTTAGTCCAAGATTAGGAATGGAAAGATAATGATTATAGCCGGCTGAATATGGGACATGAACAGCTGATACCGCCCACTTTGCGGGCACAGATTGTTTGGTGAAAAAATTATGATGCTTTTGGAAGTAAGCTCTTAATTCGTTGATGTGGTTATTGAGATCTGTCGCAGGAAATGTTGATCTTATCCAGCCGCTATATATTTCAGGCCCTCCATGCGCGCCATAACCATCATAGCCATAATAATGCTCTAGATTATTTTGCTTAAAGCTGGCATCAAGATCCTCATAGAAGTACATGAACGGCGCCAGATGATTGCTGTCATAGGGTTGTTCATACAGGGCGTAAGGAATATCGCCGACAAGAACAGCTCCCTCCAAGTTAGCGCAACCATTTATGCCATCGGGTTGGCATTCCGTGATGAGCAAATTCCTTATATCAAGCGATGTGTAAGATAATGAATCCTGTAGTTGAATTATGTCTATTTTGACTCCTAAGCTGACAAAGACATCATTTTGAAAATTATCTATATCCAGCTTTAGAGCGTCGTAAACGTTTTTGTAAACTATGACAACGGCTCGTTTATTTAAGGTTGGAGTAATCGGCGGCACTGTCGGCAGAGTTCCGACCGGCATCAATGATAAATCGGCATTCGTGATGCCCAGCCCGAGAAAACGCATTATGTCGTAAGCAGCCTGCCCGTCTTTCATATAAATGCTGCGGCAGGTTTTAGGATAGATATACCAAGCTTCTCCGTGTTGTTGTACTTGAAGTAGAATCCTACCTTTCAGCCGATTGGCGGTGGCATTAATTGTACAAATAGAAGAAGAGGCATTCATTGCGCTTGTCGATGACACTGACGGTATTTTTGCTAAATCAGCATCAGTGATCCCTAAACCAAAATTTCTCATCACTTGATAGGCCGCAGCTCCATCTTTCATATAGTAGCGCATACTATCAGTCGGGTTGACATACCAAGCTTCGCCATTAGCCTGAACTTGCAATAAAATGTAACCGCTTACTCTTTGGGCTAATGTGGCGGCTGAAGCAAATGATGCAATACCTAGCACTCCGATAATCACAAACACTAAAATTATTTTCATTTTTTGGGTAATTATTATACATTTATTTTATCAGAATTAGGATATTTTTACAATCAAAAAAACAGCGGGTAAAACTGTTTCTTTGATGGCAGAGAGTCGTAGAGAACGTTAGAACTTCGATTATGTGTTTTCCTCCCGAACGCGCTCAATGGCTTGGTGGAACATTTCGTCCGTAGAAACTTTTTTCCATCCATCCTCCGTCGGATAAATGACGTTGGCGATTCCGGATTGCGTAAGGAGACGGCTGCAAACCACGCACGAATATGAAGAGTTCGTCAGTCTCGTCTCGCCTGAGCTGCGCATACCCAAGACAAAAACGTCACTACCTAAAAGGTCGATTCCTCCCCTGAGTGCCGTAAGAAGAGCTGACTCCTCTGCATGGATGAGTAGGAGCGGGTGCACGGCCAGATCGGATTCAGGGGCAGACTTCCTGGCAAATCCCGTTACGAGGATTATTCCGTCACGAACGATTACGGCCCCGAATTTGGGTTCCGCGTCGGATTGTGCCGCGACCTCCATGAGAATTTTTTCGACATTCGAATCGATTTTCATACCAGTGAATAATAACACAAAACTCCGAGACACGCTCGGAGGTTCGTGGCAGGCCACTCCGGTCTAAAACCAAGAGTATCCAACACCTGTAAGGCTTTCATAGGTGGTTGTTTCTGAGGCCTATGAGGCACTCGG
>DNKR01000051.1:37924-40578 GCA_003497135.1 Candidatus Uhrbacteria bacterium
TCACTCGCGAGTGGAGGGACGGGTCAGTGACTATGATTATATTATTTTAAAACTTTATAAAATTAGCCGCAACCAACACAAATCCTGCGCCTAAGAGACATCCGGCCATTTTACCGACGGCGGATTTAAGCATTGTTCTCTCCTCAGAGACTAATAGCGTTCTTAATTTTTCAGCAGAATAACCTTCAAATATCCCAGCAATACCGTCTGTAACAGCATTACCAACGACACCGCCGATGATAGCACCAGCTACTCCTCCAAAATGTCCACCAACGATCGCTAAAACGGCAAGAATACCATTATCAATTACACCAAAAAAGACATCGGGCTGGACTGACTGCAAACTTATTTTGAACGGAACCAGTGATATTAAACAAAATATGCCAAGAAGAATAAGCACGAGCCCAATCCAAGAATCATTATTTACAAAAAACACACTTACACCCGCTATAACAACGCAGAGCGTCAAGATATTAAAGACTGAAAGAATGAATTTTTTATGCATAAATTTATTAATACAGTCATTATACCTTAAATAATACAATTTCCGAAACGGCCAACCAGAAAAACGACCATTTCGGTTATTTTTTGGTTCTTTCGTTTGGTCATGCGTCTTCGAGGCTTGCCCATCCGTAGCTCTCGCCGTCGCGTAACCACTATAGCGGAGCACGGTTAGCGATGGCTGGCACTCAGGTAAATAGGTTATTTTGATTGAATATTGATCTAAAAGGTTTCAATAAATATGATGAGCTGGTATAATTAAATAATGAGGAAAATAAAAGTTGCATTCATTCATAATGAGAAGAAAGTTGGTACTGGTGCTCATTATATTAACGACCTGATGTCACAAAAATTGAAAGGACTTGGAGTAGAAGTCAGGCATTATTATCCTGAAGAAAATTTATTGGATGACGTGCCAACTCATCTCAAGGGAATGCGAAACATCCTGTTTTTTTATTCATTACTGTCTCAAAAAGACAAAATACTCAAATGCGACATTATCCAGGGCACGACTTATACCACCCTGGCATATTTGCCGTTTAATATACCTGTGGTAAGTCATTTTGGATCTACGACAAAAGGGTTTTTGGATAATGTTCCAAGATCTGAAAATACCAAATTAGCGCTAAGGATAATTTTGATGGAATTGCAAGCGAAGAATGTATTTTCTGAACTTAATTTACGAACAAGACGCCCCCTGAGAGATATAGCTTCAATGGAAGGTTATGTAGCGCGTCGCGCTGATTACTGCATAGCAACTTCAAAAAAGGTTAAATCAGAATTAATCAAACAAGGTGTCAGATTAAAAGATATTGGAGTTATTCATAATGCCATTGAGGACTATTGGTTTGCAAAAAAGCCTAAAAAATTCACGCGGAATCCTGGATTAATATATTTGGGTAGAATCGGAAATGATATTTTCACAACAAAATTAAAAGGAATTGACCGCCTAATCTGGTTGCTAAAAAAATATCCAAAAATTAAAAAACAAGTATATGGCATAACTTCGATTGAGAAATTGATTAAATACTTAAAATCAATTCCAAGAACTAATGTCAGATCTAATGTCAGGAAAGATCGACTGCCAAGTTTTTTACGGGCACAGGCTGGCAGTATTTTATTGAATACTTCACGTTATGAAGGATTCTCCCTTAGTTTAATTGAGGGGATGTCACAGGGACTTGTACCAGTGACGTTTCCTGTAGGCGTGGCGCCAGAGATTATTAATGGGCAAAATGGATATATTGTTAAAACCCATTCCGAGGCTAAAAAACGCATCGATTATCTTCTAAAACATCCCGAGAGGCGTATTGCTATGGCAAGAAATGCAATCGAAACGAGCCAAAATTTTAGGGCTGAGAAAATGGCACGTGCTATCAAATCTATTTATGAAAGTATACTTAAATTAAAGAAATGAAAAATTTTATAATATATTTTCTGACTGGTGGAATTGTGACCAGCTTAATTGTAATGGCTGAACAAAGCGGTTACAGGTTAATTTCTGGCTTTGCGGCTCTTGTGCCTGTTTTTACTATAGTTTCTTATTATTTTATCGGTGACGCAAATGATGGATTAGCAGTTGCCCAGCATTCAAAATTCGTACTTTTTGGGACGGTCGTCTCATGGATTCCTTATATGCTTACCGTGGCTTATTTATCTTCAAGACTAGGAGCGCACAAAGCCATATTTATAGGACTAATAGTATTTGCAATTCTTTGCTTACTGTATCTTTTAATTGTTTACCATTACAAGTTATTTCAATAAAATAAATAAAAGGACTCCAGATGAAGAAATAAAATTCAATGTCGATGATATTAATAGCGGCTTTGATTTTCTGTGATATCCGTAAACAACCCAAATGACGCTATTCATAGAGATGATCAAAAACGAGATAAATGATAAACCTAAAATGGAGCTACCCATGATAATTTTTATCAATTGTGGGTATAGGGCAAATCCAGAAATAATTGAATTTATCTCAGCAAGCATGTCTATTGGATGACGATGGCTGTCAAGAGAAAAAAGTTTTTTTATAAAGTTAGTCATTGTAGTTATTATATACGAAAAGACGACTAGAAACCAGAAAAACTACCATTTCGGTAGTTTTTCGGTTCTTTCGTTTGATCATGCGTTTCCGAGGCACTCGGGGGTCG
>DNKR01000051.1:40673-41140 GCA_003497135.1 Candidatus Uhrbacteria bacterium
CGAGGCACTCGGGTCTCTCGAACGCTTTCTTATTGGCAGGGGTGGCAGGAATCGAACCTGCAATAGCGGTTTTGGAGACCGATGTGATACCACTTCACCACACCCCTATTTTAGACAATTGTTAGAGTACCAAAAAACGCTATATATTTCAATAATTACATAAAATGCCAATAAGATCTCAAGCATTGACGCATTCGATATTAACAAGATAGAATTTTGAGAGTATTTTGTATATTGTATTTAATAACGACTTTTCATGCCCTATATTAACAGAAAAGAACAAATACGATCACTCTTGCAGGAAGAGCCGGATTTTCGTTTGAAACAAGTAGAACAGGCGCTGTTTCAAAAAGAAAACAAAAGCTGGTCGGATGTTACAACGCTTCCAATTGCCGCGCGCGAAGAGCTTGGCAAAGCGGTTCCGTTTTTTTCGCTCACAGTAAAAAAGATTCATCAAAACAAAACGG
>DNKR01000051.1:41228-41377 GCA_003497135.1 Candidatus Uhrbacteria bacterium
GACACTTACAAAGCCATTGTGCAAGTTGCTTCCGGCGAAGAAATAGAAACAGTCCTAATGAAAAACAGCCGCGATTATTGGACTATATGCGTTTCTTCTCAAATAGGATGCGCAATGAAGTGCGGATTTTGCGCAACAGGAAAAATGGG
>DNKR01000051.1:41449-41598 GCA_003497135.1 Candidatus Uhrbacteria bacterium
TTTTGCGCAACAGGAAAAATGGGGCTTATCAGGAATCTGGACGCTGACGAAATTGTGGATCAATATCGCATATGGCAAAAATTTTTATCAGAACATCCTGAACTGCAGCAACTCATCAGCAATATCGTATACATGGGAATGGGCGAACC
>DNKR01000051.1:41667-48536 GCA_003497135.1 Candidatus Uhrbacteria bacterium
TATACATGGGAATGGGCGAACCAATGTCAAATTATGACAATGTTAAGAACAGCATAAATAGAATTCTTGAACACACTGATATTGGAAAAACCCATATAACCGTTTCAACGGTCGGAGTGCTTCCTCGGCTTGAAATTCTTCTCAATGACCCGCAATGGCCGCATGTACGCCTGGCAATATCGCTCCACAGCGCAGATGCAAAAACAAGAAACGAATTGCTTCCGTCATCGTATGACGAATTTCTCCCTAAGTTGGCGGACTGGGGCAAAAAATATCTTGAACGCTTTGGAAACAACAGGCACCATCTTACATTTGAATATGTGATGCTTAAAGATGTAAACGACACTCCGCGACACGCAAAACTGCTTGCGAAATTTTCTCAATCAATTGGAAATGTCCGCGTAAATCTGATCCCTTATAATTTTACAGAATGCGGATTCCAAAGCAGTACAAAAGAAACGATTGAAAAATTTCAAAAAACGCTTGAAGAATACGGCGTAACAGCTACTGCCAGAAAATCTCATGGAGAAGACATTTCTGCCGCTTGCGGACAATTGATAAAAAAATAAAATTCAACCCGCGTCGCATAGAGCGCGCGGGCTAGATTGTAGGCAGAACACTGCTGATTTTTGTTTTTTTACATACCCTAACACTTTTCTTTCCCAAAACAGCACGTTCTCTTTCTCTTTCCCTTCCGTAGCAAGTTGCGCACACAGTACCTTTTTTTGTCCACTTGCGCACCTGCTTTTCGGTTTTGCAAACTACGCATTTATGCACTGGGCGTTCATAGCAAGTACTGCATAATCCTGTCTGGTCCGCGTTTCGTTTCGCCCAAGGCGCTACTTTACCGCACTTGCCGCAAACATGCTTTGGCGGAACATATTCCTTAGCAGCGCAATGACGGCAAATCGTAAGCCCGTTTTCGCAGTATTTTTTAATTGGCTTTACTTCGAGGCATTTACTGCACTCTGCGTCAGAGCTATTGCAGTAATTGCACAGCCAGATGCCTGTTTTGTACGACCTTCCGCGCAAAAACTTGCGGCACTTCGCGCACTCATGACGCGATCTCTCGCACACGATGCACACTGACCCAAGTTTAGTTTTGCGCGCAATAGGACGACAGAGTCCGCAACGGAAGCACCTCGCAGACACCCCTATTAGTTCGCAATCCTCGCAAAGACGGTTTTGGAACTTACTGTTCTTTTCCGGTGTTTTTCCGCAAAGAGCGCACCGGAGCCCGAATTTAACGAGCAACAGAATAATCCTGCAAGCCGCGCAAGCAAGAATTCCTGTCCATGCCGGCTTCATGTCATCGCGCTCAAAACCGCAGTATACGCAGTTTTTGGCCGCTTGTTCTTGCCCCTGCATTTCGCACCTCCGCGCAGATGGTAACAACTTACATTGAGGATAACAAAATTGCAAATTTTTGATATAATGCAACAGGAAATATTTTATGCAAACAAAATCAAAAACAGCTCTTGTAATTGCAATCGCAATACTTGCAATCATTGGCGCAATTTCTTTTTATTTTTCGATTTACACAAAGGCGCGGCTTACCGAACAAACCGTCCAAAAAATGTCTTTGGTGGCTAAAACAGCAAGCGAAAATGTACTCGCACTAATTTTGCGATTGGAAACCGACACCACAAAATGCACTACTGACCAATACATTTGCGCTGAAATTGAAGCGCTAGAGGCAGGTGAAGACGGAATTCGAGTTGATGCTCTTAACGATTATCTAAAACAAAAGCTTCAAACAACGCAACAGATTTTTAATATTGACATTATCAGTTTAAGCGGCACTGTTCTTGCGTCAAGCAACACGGAAAGAGTCGGGCATACCGAATCTTTGGCAGAATTAAACATGGAGTACAGATTTTCCGATGCAGCAGAAGCCAAATACGGCCAGACATTCTTGTCGGAAATTGTATCTGAAGTCGGCGAACCGGGTCACGATGCTGACAAGGCTTTTCACATAAGCGCTCCGATAATTTCACCAATTACCAACAAACCAATTGCCGTGCTTGTGAACCATGTTTTTGTGGACGAACTCAATGGCGCGCTTGGAAACTGGCAGCAAGCCGAACTTGGAATACCATCAGAATCATTTGAAGTTTATCTTGTAAACAAGCGAAAATTGATGATTACAGAGTCGGGACTTATAAAAAACGCGGCTCTTAGACAAACAGTTGACACAGAGCCGGTTAAAGGGTGCGTTTACAATGAACAAGAAACAACCGGCGAATGGAAAAACTACCTTGGTACAAAAGTTGTTGGCGCCGGCAAATGTTTGCAACAAATGGTTCTCATTGCAGAAATCAGCGAAAAAGAAATGCTTTCAAGCTCACAATTATACAAACTTGAAAAAATTGCATTTTACTCGGCATTCGTCCTCGCCGGAGCGCTAATAGCGCTGTTGCTTATACTTTTGTCAATCAGCTGGAAAAATCGCAAACAAAAAGAGTTGATTGCAAAACCGCTTAAAAAATTATTCGTCTCAACATATTTAATCGCTGTTTGCATGGTGCTTGCGCTAAGCTTTTTGATTGCGTTCGCACTTTCACAAGTCATTAAATCGTCTTTTATTGAATCAAGATACGAACTTACGCTGCCGCACCTCTCAAAACTGCTGGAAAAGCATGTCAGCGACCCGCTTTTTTTGCAAAACTGGCAGCAAGCTCAAGTGCGTAACGATTTTGAAAATTTTGCAAATGAAATAGAAGATTTGCCCGGAATCATGCGCATAAAGATACACAAAGTTGACGGAACTGTTATGTGGACAGACCTTCCAACAGAAAAGGTCGGGTATGTGGAAAACATAGATAATTTGCAAAAAATCAAAAAAATAGGCGAGGCCATAATAAGCGAACTGCCTAAAGAAGAAGCGCGAACATTCGGAAAGTCAAATGTCATAGCAATTCACCAGCCGGTGTATTTCGGCCAAATAGAACCGCAAGCGATAGTTGAGGCGTATTTTGACGCTGAACCTATTTACACAGAAATGCGCAGAATACAAATAAAAACAATGATCATTGCAATAGGCGTTATGTTTATCCTTGGCGGATTAATATTCTTGTTTTCGCATAAAGCAAACAAAAAATACATTTTTAAACTTGTGCAGCTTGTAAATGAGCGGTCAAGCGAACTTTTGCGCGTTAGGCAAGAATATACCGCAATGCTTGCGCACGAACTTCGCGCACCTCTTACTAACATCCGCTGGGCGGTTGAGGGCGTTTTGGGTTCGCTCAACAAAAAACAGAGCGAGGAGCGAGAATCTTTAGAAAGCGTGAGCAATTCGGCAATAACAATGTTGTCTATTGTCAACAACATGCTTGATCTTACAAAAATTGAAGCGGGAAAATTTAAAATCAAACCAATCAAGAGTGATATTGCCGCTGTCATTAAAGAAAAAATCGCGGAATTTATACCGCAAGCGAATAATAAGGGCTTGAATTTGAATTTTGCGTCTGACAAAAAAATCGTAAACTTTTCTTTTGATCCGATAAGAATCGGCCAAGTCATTATCAATCTGCTGTCAAACGCAATTAAATTCACGAATAAAGGTTCTGTAACTGTTTCAATCGCGAAAAGCTCGGATGGAAAACGCATTCATGTGGCTGTATCAGACACCGGCTCTGGAATCCCGGCAGATCTTATGCCAAAACTTTTTCAAAAATTCGTACAGCTTGGAAAAGACGACAAAAGCGACAAAAACCGAGGTACTGGACTTGGGCTTGCGATTGTAAAAGGAATCGTTGAAGCGCATAACGGAACTGTTGGTGTAAATTCGACGGTTGGAAAAGGAAGCGAATTTTGGTTTGAGTTACCGATATAGAATCCTATGACGGAATCTTGTTTTTTCCCATCACACGGGCAGTTCAAACCAAAACACCGTACCTTTGCCTTCCTCGCTTGAAAATCCGATTGTGCCGCCATGCTGTTCAATATAATGTTTTGAAATATACAAACTTAGCCCTGACGCGTCTTGTTTCATTGTCGGAGCGTTGCTCGCACGGTAAAAGCGGGTAAAAATCTTTTTTTGTTCCGCCAGCGGAATTCCAATTCCTGTGTCTGCAATTTCAAACCGTATTTTACTATCTAGCTTTTTCAAAGACGCGACAATCTTTCCCTTTGGCGCGGTATATGAAGCCGAGTTGTCCGCGAGCTTGTCAACTACATCGCGAATTTTAATAGCATCAATTTTTAAATCAGGCATAGAAAAATCCGGCTTGATAAACTCGCATTCAAGTCCTTTTATATCGCATTTTTTGCGCCATTCAATCATTGCTGTTCCAACTATACTTTCAATTGAAATTGTCTCTTTTTCCAACGGAAGCCCATGCTCCTCAATATCCATAACAATAAGCAGGTCGTGTATCCGCCTTATAACCTCTACATTCGCATCGTGTGTGACACGGATGAATTCTTTTTGTTCTTTTTTCATTTCGCCGAACTCTTCTGCAAGCAATGCCTCAAGGTTCCAGCGCATTGAATTCAACGGCGTTCGCAACTGATGCGAAACTATCTGAATGAATTTATTTCGCAGATCGTTTGATTTTTCAAGCGATTCTGCGGCTATATTAACGCCTTCGCCTATTTTTGCAATACTGTCTCGTCCGGAGATTTTAACGCGTCCGCTAAAATCACCATTGCCAATGCTATCAACAATCTTATGAACATTAGTTATTCTTCGAACAAGATTGTTACTAAAAAGAAAGCTGGATAACACCGACGCCAATAAAACAAGCGCTAAGACAGTCAATAATATATTCTGAAGCGCATACACAGGCGCAAGCACTTCTTTTTGATCAATCTCGGCTATCAAAACCCAAAACTGATCAATTGGGCACATTGCGGAGCCGTAGACAGCAACATTGCGATAATCCAAATATAATCCGGCAGTTTCTTCTCCGCTATCTAAACAGTTGCGCACAGGAACAGTATCTACAATTTGTTTTAATACAGCGTCTTTCAAAAAACGCGATTCTGTAATCATCAGCTTATCTTTGTTTACAAGATAAAATTCAAGAGTTTCCGCGCGCGCTTTGTGGCCGGATCGCGCGCCAAGCAGTACTTGCCTCTTGCCTGAAAGAACATCATTGAGTTCTTTAATAAGAAAGTGGTTAACCAGAATTCCGATTGTTTCTTCACTGTTTTCAATTGAACGAATCGGGGTGCTAAAATGAATCATCGGATATGCCGGGTGACCTTTTTCATCCTCAACAATTATACCTGTTGTAAATACCTCGCCTGTTTTGCCTGCAATAGCGGATGAAAACGAATACTCCTCGTCCAATTCTTCGATACTTGATTCATATTCGCCAATGCGAACAGGTTTGCTTGACGCTATTATTACGCCATTTTTATCAATAACATCAGAAATAATAATCGTTTCGTTAAGAGGCAATTTTTCGTCGTGCAAATACCTGCCTAGCGATTCTGACAGCGTTGCGTCTCCTCCTTTAATTATCAGTTCTGTATCTTTGCGGATATGGCCGTCAGAGGCCCAGTCAGCGGTTCTGTCTTTTAGACCCTCAATAAAGCTCAAAACATGGCCTTCTGTTTGTTCTGCAACAAGGGTCAAATTATTCAGCTCCTCGTCGCGCAGAGCGTTGGACATTTTTACAACGCCAAAAATCGAAAGAAAAACAATCGGAATAAACGAAACAAAAAAGAAAATAGAAATTAATTTTGCCATTAAGCTCATATATAAAACATTGTTGCAATTATATCAAAAACCGATTTTGCTGACAATTTTAGCGTTGCTTAATAAGGTTGGCAATGCTATAATAACTCAGAATAAACATGTAAATTGTGCTCAATAATCGCCGAAATTCAGGATCAGCGCTGCATTCTCCGTTTGTACATATTATTATTTTTGTAAGTTTCGCTTTTGCGGCTGTTTTTGCTTTCCTTATTTCGCGCGAAAGCCAGCCGGAAAGCACAGCGCAATCAAGCATGGCAGAAGCGGAATTTTGGGAAGTTGGCAACGGAGCTGGCGCTTCGCACAGCCGCTCAATAGAAGACATTGAAATCGGCCCTGATGGAACAATTTGGCTCGGTGGTTCTTTTAACGCCATTGTGCCAAATACTGGCTCTGGTATACCAATCAGCATATCCGATGGATCAATGATAGAACCATTTGTGCAAATAAACGGCATTGATTCAGGCACCACTGAAGGTTTTGTTAGAGATGTTGTTCCAGATGGTTTGGGCGGCTGGTACATTGGCGGAGCTTTCCAATACATAGATAGCACTAGTCACGGACGACTGGCGCATATTTTAAGCGATGGAACACTTGACTCGGACTTTAACCCTAGCCCAGATGGAATTGTTTATGCTTTGTATCTTTCTGGAACCACACTCTATGTCGGTGGAGAGTTTACAAATATCGGTGGTGAAGTTCGGAATCGGCTCGCGGCAATTAACACCACCACCAACACTGTTACCGCGTGGAATCCAAACGCTGATAATGCGATTTATACAATTGCTGAAGGCGGCGGAGATATTTATATCGGCGGTGACTTTACAACTATTGGCGGCACAACAAGAAATCGGCTAGCTGCGGTTGATGGCGTCACTGGCGCGCTTGAGGCCTGGGATCCGAACGCGAGCGCGCGGGTGAATGTGATTGACATTGACGGTGGGGTGGTTTATGTCGGAGGTCAGTTCACGACAATTAATGGTGCAACAACCAGAAACAGAATAGCGGCTCTTGACCCAACTGTTGGCACAGCTTCAATTTGGAATCCGAATGCCAGCGCCGAGGTTTTTACATTGGATGCTGACAGCGCGAATGTTTACGCTGGCGGCACTTTCACCACGATCGGCGGATCTTCGCGAAACAGAATCGCGGCCCCAAACACCAC